>NZ_PDZH01000133.1 GCF_002735695.1 Chitinimonas sp. BJB300 | reverse complement strand
GAATGCCTGAGCATCAAGACGCAGAAGAACCCATTCGCACTTTGCCGCAAGTTACTGATCAACGCCTCCCGCGCGGCTTATGATCAGTTACAGCTGCTTCTCGCAGCTACTGCGTAACATCAGTCAGGTTCTTATTGCTTCATCAAGTCTTCAAACATCTTGGTCAGTCGCTTTACCGATACCGGATAAGGCGTGCGTAACTCCTGCGCGAACAAACCGACGCGCAGTTCTTCCAGCATCCAACGGAATGGCAACAGCGGTGCCGGATCTCGGCCTTGTTTACGCCATTTATCCTGCTCGGCTTCCCAGCGTGTCCACAATGCGGCGACTTCTTCACCGCGTTGGGCATCGCGGACTTGGTTAGCGTTGAATTTCTCAAGTCGGACCTTGATGGCTTTCAGATAGCGGGGGAGATGCGCCAATTGTTCCCATGGTGTCGCACTGAGAAAACCCTTGTGCACCAGCCTGCCCAACTGCTGCTTCAACTCACTCTGTATGCGTAACGGTTTGGACAGCAGGTTCTGCAGCTGTTGATGCTCGGTTGCGACCTCCTGCAATACCCGGTAGGCGGCATCACGTACCGCAGGCAGGCGGGTCTTGGCACGCTGTTTCTGGTTGTCGAAATCTTTTTTTGAGCGGGGCAGGGGGTCTTCGCCAATAAACGCCCGGTCGCATACCGCGGTGACCAGGTCATCCATCAGGCTGTCCGAATCAGTGACGCCTCGTAGCAACAACGCGGTTTGGGTGAAGTTGGGGAAGCACTTGGGCAACTGCTTTACCTGTTCCTTCAGCTCGAACTGCATCAGCTGCACCACACCCTTGCGGTGTTCGGCTTCCGCCACCGATTCCACGTCGAACAGGCGAATGGCGCAACTGCCCTCGTGCGATACCAGCGCAGGGTAGCCGGTGAGCATCGCACCGTGGCGCTCGAAAGACAGCTTGGCGGGCAGGTCGCCAAAATCCCAACTGGTGATGCCTTCCTTTTCAATCGCCGGGCCACTGGCTTTGCTTTTTGTGGTGCTGGGCAGGTCGGCATGGCGCGTCGGTTTGCCGGAGCCGGAGGCATGTTTGGGACCAGTAGGGCGTTCCGTATTGACGGGGGAGGCCGCGACTTCGCGGAAGGTCATCTGCGCGGCTTCGCCAAGCTTGGCGCGCAGGGCAACCAAATCCCGATTGCTGGCCAATTCCTGGCCGGCGTCATCCACCACGCGGATGTTCATACGCAGGTGTGGTGGCAGGTCGCTGGCGTCGAATTCATCCACACTCACCGGCTGGCCAATGCCACGGCCGACGGCATGGGCCAGTTGTGGCAACAATGCTGCTCTGCGGTCGGCCTTATCGAGTTCTCCCAACATCCGGGTGACAAAGTCCGGCACCGGCACACAGAGGCGGCGAATACTTTTGGGCAACGATTTGACCAGCAGGGTGATCTTTTCACGAATCAGGCCGGGCACCAGCCAGTCGAAGGCATAGCCATTCACCTTATTTAATAGATGCAGCGGAAGCTGTACGGTGACGCCATCGAGTGGATGGCCCGGTTCAAATCGATAAGCCAATGGCAAGTCGATGCCATCGAGCGTCAGCAGTGGTGGAAACTGTTGCTCGGTGATGGCTTCGCCCGCATGGCGCATCAAGTCTTCGCGGCTGAGGAACAATAGTTGCGGCTGTTCCTTCTCGGCCTGTTTGCGCCAAGCGTCAAACCCCTGGCCGTTGATGATATCGGCCGGCACCTTGCTGTCGTAGAAGGCGAACAGCACTTCTTCATCAACCAGCACGTCCTGGCGGCGCGCCTTGTGTTCCAGTTCCTCGATTTCGCTGATGAGCTTTTCGTTGTGTAGCCAGAACGCGGCGCGCGTGTTGAAGCGCCGGCCTGCCAAGCCTTCGCGCAGCATGATTTCACGCGCGTGGCTGGGGCAGACTGCACCGTAATGAATCTTGCGCCGGGCGACCACGGGCAAGCCATACAGGGTGACGCGTTCGCTGGCGACGACCTGTGCCATGGCTTCGTCCCAATGCGGCTCGAAATAATCGCGATTGACCAGATGGCCCGCCATTTTTTCCAGCCACTCGGGCTGAATGGCCGCGACGCAACGGGCGTACAGCTTGGTGGTTTCCACCAGTTCGGCGCTGACCACCCACTTGGGCCGGACTTTCTTTAGGCCGGACCCCGGGAAGATGCTGAACTTGATACCACGCGCCCCGAGGTACTCATCGTCATCCGGTTGCTTCATGCCGATCTGGCCCAATAGGCCGACGCAAAGTGCGCGGTGCAACGCATCGTGGGCTTGTTGTGCTGCCTGTTGGCGTTCTTTTTCTGCTTTCTTAGGCAGATGAGGCACGGCAGCGGGCTGGTCTTCCACCTTGGGCGGTGGCGCACCGGCTGTTTTCCAGCCCATATCCTCAACAATATCGGCCAGTTGTTTATGTAGTTCTCGCCACTCGCGCATGCGCAGATAGCTGAGGAAGTTGCTGTGGCATTCCTGAATCAATAAGCGATTGGTCTGCTTGTTTTTCAATGCCTGATCGAAGAAGTGCCACAGGTTTAGGTAGCTGACGAAGTCTGATTTTTCATCGGCAAACTTGGCTTGCGCCCGGTCGGCAGCATCACGCGCTTCGAATGGACGTTCGCGTGGATCTTGGATACTTAGCGCGGAAGCAATGATCAGCAGCTCAGGCAAGCAACCTTCATCGCGTCCTGCCAACAGCATGCGGCCAATCTTCGGGTCGACCGGCAGGCGCGCCATCTCGTTGCCCAAGCGGGTGAGCGTACCTTGTTCATCCACTGCGCCTAGTTCATGCAGCAAGGCATAACCATCGGCAATCAATCGGCCCGATGGCGCTTCAAGGAATGGAAAGTCTTCCACCTTGCCCAGCCGCAACGCCTGCATACGCAATATGACCGCAGCCAGTGAAGACCGGATGATTTCCGGGTCGGTAAAAGCCGGGCGGGCGTTGAAGTCTTTTTCTGAATACAGGCGAATACAAACGCCGGCGGCCACGCGGCCGCAGCGGCCGGCGCGCTGGCGGGCACTAGCCTGGCTGATTTTTTCGATCTGCAACTGTTCGACCTTGGCGCGTGGCGAGTAGCGGTTGACGCGTGCAAGGCCCGAGTCAATGACATATTTGATGCCGGGTACTGTCAGCGAGGTTTCCGCCACATTGGTGGAGAGGACGATGCGGCGGCCATTGCTGGGCCGGAATATCTTCTGTTGGTCTTCCACTGATAACCGTGCGAACAGCGGGACAATTTCGGCTCCCATGATCTTGGCGCGGCGCAACTCTTCGGCCGTCTCGCGGATTTCGCGCTCACCGGGTAGAAAGACCAGCACATCACCCAAGCCATCATGCCGCCAGACTTCCTGTACCGCATCGACCACGGCTTCTTCCATTTCCAGGTCGGCATCGTCGGCGTCTTTTGACCGTAATTCCTTATAACGGACTTCGACCGGAAAGGTGCGGCCGCTGACTTCGATGACGGGTGCGCCATCAAAATGCTGGCTGAAGCGGTCGGCATCGATGGTGGCGGAGGTGACAATGACTTTGAGGTCGGGCCGCTTGGGCAGCAGTTGCTTGAGAAAACCAAGCAGAAAGTCGATGTTGAGCGAACGCTCGTGCGCTTCGTCGACGATGATAGTGTCGTACTGGCTGAGAAAGCGGTCGGTCTGAGTTTCTGCCAGCAGAATGCCATCGGTCATGAGTTTGACGAGGCTCAGTTCAGATGACTTGTCGGTAAACCGCACCTTGAAGCCGACCGTATCGCCCAGTTCGGTTTTCAACTCCTGTGCGATCCGCGTGGCGACTGTACGTGCAGCCAGCCTGCGTGGTTGGGTATGGCCGATCAAGCCCGCGACGCCACGCCCAAGTTGCAGGCAGAGTTTGGGAAGCTGCGTGGTTTTGCCCGACCCGGTTTCACCGCAGACGATCACGACCTGATGTTCTGCGATTGCCTTGAGCAACTCATCGCGGCGTTGGTTGACGGGCAGCGCATCGTCGAACTGGGGTTTGGGCAGCTTGGCCAAGCGCGCCTGGTACTTGGCTTGAGAGACGGTGATGGCTTGTTCGAGCTCGGTAACGAGGCGGTCGGCCGGCTGTTTTTGCTTGATACGCTCGCGTACGGCGCGGGATTTTTGCCGTAGTGCATGGTGATCACGCAACAAACAGGTAGAGAGGGCTTGGTCGAATTGGGCTGGCAGCATGGCGGTAGGCTTTTTCAGGCAAGCCGCGATTCTAAGAACCTGTCTACGATCTGTCACGAGCAGCGCTAACAGGCTGCATAGCAAGATCATCAACCGGCTCTACTGCCGATTAAACGCGCAGAGGCAAGCTTGCAAAGGCGGAAATACAAAAAGCCCAGTCAAAAGACTGGGCTTTACGTGTTGGCGGAGTGGACGGGACTCGAACCCGCGACCCCCGGCGTGACAGGCCGGTATTCTAACCAACTGAACTACCACTCCATGCGTAAGTCATATGACTTTTGCATTAACTTGGTGGGCGATACTGGGATCGAACCAGTGACCCCTGCCGTGTGAAGGCAGTGCTCTACCCCTGAGCTAACCGCCCGAAATCTTAATTGTTTCCAATTTCGGAAAGGCGCGCATTCAATCACGCACCTGCAAACAACGTCAAGTCTTCGCTGTCTGGTACTGATTACCGCCAATTGATACCGACAGTAATACTTGAAAAACTTGGCGGAGTGGACGGGACTCGAACCCGCGACCCCCGGCGTGACAGGCCGGTATTCTAACCAACTGAACTACCACTCCGCGTTGGCTCTCTGCGACTTGGCGTCGTTTCGAGGGGGCGGATTAGAGCACAGGGCCAGAATTAGTGTCAACTAAATTGAATTATTTTCGCTTTGATGGCGGTGACCTTGGCTTGCTGCTATAAATGCCGGTTCGAATGCCGTAAATTTACCCACTTTGCTATCTATCGCAGCCTAAATATTTATTTGAAATAGCCGGATGATCATCTCCCTGCCTGCCTCGCCTTGGTTCTATCGCTGCCTCAACGGTTTGCTTGTACTGCTGACTGCTTGGCTCGCAGCGGGTCTCCTTTGGCAACTATTCGCACCCAAGTCGCCTTTGCCCGTGGCTGCACCCAATGCCATGCCCGTGGTGCAAGCCAGCACGGATATGTCCGCGCTCAATGCCTTGTTCGGTGAACAAGCGGCGGCGGAAGTCTCTTTATCTTCACTGGGCTTGAAACTGCGTGGCGTTATTGCTACGGCTTCGCCCGCCGCCGCGATCTTTGACCGATCCGGCGCTTCGGCCCTGGCGGTCAAGACGGGCGAGGAAGTCGAGCCCGGTGTCCGTTTGGTCGAGGTCGCTGCGGATCACGCATTACTGGATAACCGTGGTCGCCGTGAACGTATCGATCTTGATGCCAAGCCGGCGGCGCAGGGTGTTACCCCTTATGGCGCTCAACGGGTTGATGACTCAGATAGCGGGCAGGGCGATGAGCCACCCCCGCCGGTTCTTCCATCCCGTGCGGCTGCGGTGCCAGAAAACCGCAGTAGCGATACTTTGGTGATCAGCCGCCAAGCGTTGGCTGCGGGCATGCAAAATCTGAATGTGAATGACTGGACCCGCGGCTTGGGCGATGCGCCGGGTGGTGCCGGCGTGCTCATCGACAACGCGGCGGCACAACCGCTTGCTGGCCCATTAGGCTTACAAAGCGGCGATGTCCTGACCCGTGTAAACGGCAGCGCCTTGAAGCGTGCCGCCGATGTCTCTGCGCTTTATTCGGCATTCAGCCGTGGCAATACCGTCAATATCGAACTTCTGCGCAATGGAACACCCATAAACCTGCGCTTCAGCATCGAGAGCCAATCTGCACCATGAAACCTTTGAAAACGCTCGTTTTTGCCATGATGTTGGCCGGCCAGGTAATGGCTGCCGATGACAAGGTAATGCTTAACTTTGTCAATTCAGACGTCGAATCCACCGTGAAGGCGGTCGGCCTCATTACGGGGAAAAACTTTGTCCTCGACCCGCGGGTGAAGGGGACGGTGAATATTGTTTCATCCAGTCCTGTGCACAAACGCGAGGTCTATACGATTCTGCTTTCGGCCTTGCGTCTGCAAGGCTTCGCGGTGGTGGAAACCCCAGGCGCAGTCAAGATCGTGCCCGAAGCGGATGCCAAGCAGAATTTCGGTACGACGGCGAACCAGAAACTGAATGTCAGCGGAGACCGCATCGTCACGCAGGTGTACCCACTGATGCATGAATCAGCGGCCCAGATGGTGCCCATTCTGCGTCCCTTGATTACACCAAACAATTCGATAGCGGCTTATCCGGGCTCGAATGTACTGGTGATTACCGACTATGCGGACAACATCAAGCGGCTGAATCAGATTATCGCGAATATTGACCAGCCATCCACCAATGATCTGATCACTTTGCCGCTGAAATATGCTTCCGCGCTTGAAGTCGCGCAGATGATAGGCAAGTTGATGCCGGAGGTCAGTGTACCGGGTGTGGCGTCCGCCACGCCGGCAGGCGCACAGATGGAAGGTGTACGTAGAACGTCGTTGATTCCGGATACACGGGCCAATACTTTGATTGTGCGCGGTGATAACCCGACGCATCTCGCCCAGATCAAACAGATGGTGGATAGCCTGGACCGCGCGGGTTCAACAGGCGGGAATATCCATGTGGTCTATCTGAAGAACGCCAACGCCACCAAGCTCGCCGCGACGCTGAAGGCTATCCTGACGGGTACCGATGTCCCGCAGCAGACCACGAGTACGAGCAGCAGCACCAGCGGTACCTCGACGACCGGCACCGCCTCTGTCCAAAGTAGTACAGGCGGTGGTGGGCAGATATCGCCCGGGGTGGCTGTGCAGGGTGACCCCACGACCAATTCGCTGATCGTTACGGCACCTGATAATGTCTACAACAATATCCGTGCTGTGATTGATAGGCTCGATGTACGCCGTGCCCAAGTTTATGTGGAGGCGCTGATTGCTGAAGTCAATGTCAGCAAAGTGGGTGAGTTTGGCGTGCAGTGGCTTGCTGGCGGCATACGTGGAGACGTGGCTGCTGGGGGAGTGAGTAACCTGGGCAAAGAAACCAGTAGCATTACATCTATGGCTGCCGCTATTAAAACTAAGGCAGTCACCAGCTTGCCTGCAGGCATGATCATGGGTATTGCCAATTCCAATAAAACCTTGGGTGCGGTTGCGACGATGTTGGAATCCAACGGTGACGGCAATGTGTTGTCCACACCAAACATCATCACCTTGGACAATGAAGAAGCCAGCATTATTGTGGGCCAGACTATTCCCGTTATTACGGGTACTCAATCCTCTACTGGAAGCAACCCAAATCCATTTACGAGCGTAGAACGTAAGGATATCGGCATTACTTTGAAAGTGACGCCGCAGGTATCGGAAGGTGGCTCGATTACCATGACGGTGGAGCAGGAAGTCTCAAGCATTGATACAGAGGTGTCAGCCCAGATTACCGGTACGAATACCGGTGTGACAACAAAGAAGCGACAAATCAAATCCAAGGTATTGGTTAACGATGGCCAGACGATAGTGCTGGGCGGGTTGATTGAGAACAAGTTGACAAAGAACGAAAGCAAAGTGCCGTTCCTGGGAGATATCCCACTGTTGGGGCGCTTGTTCAACTATGAGAAACGCGAAAATAAACGCTCTAATCTGATGGTCTTTCTGCGGCCTGTGATTTTGCGTGATGACCAGAGTACTTCGGCGTTGAGTAACGACCGTTACGAAATGCTGCGTAAAGACCAGGCTGAATTTGTCACAGAGAATCGTGCATTCCTGCCGGATTTGCCCCAGGTGGTAGCCCCTGTATTGGATGCCCGCCCAGGAAAAGGCTTATTGGCCCCCGAACCCGCTACGCCTGAACCTGCAGAAACTGCACCAGCTACTGCCCCATGAGCTACCAGAAACTCGCCAGTTATGGCTTTGCCCGCCAGCGTGGTGTGGTTGACGTTGCCGAACACGATGGCACGGTGGATGTATTGCTGCGCAAGGGGACCGATCTTTCCGGGCTGATGGAACTTCGGCGTTTATTGGGTAGGCCGGTGAATGTCGAAATGCTGGACGTGGCTATCTTTGATGCGCGCCTGGCCGGGTTGTTCTCCCGTCAGGACAACCATTCGGCCGATGTGGCCGAGGATGTCGCTGCCGATATGGACCTGAGCCGATTGGCGCAGGATCTTCCGGCTATCGAAGACCTGCTGGAAGCCGAAGACGACGCGCCGATCATCAAGCTGATCAACGCCTTGTTGACCGAAGCCTTGCGCGAAGGGGCGTCGGATATTCATATCGAGCCCTTTGAGACGCGTTCTGTCGTGCGTTTCCGTATCGACGGCAAGCTAAGCGATGTCATCGAACCCAAGCGTCAGCTGCATTCGGCCATTGTCTCGCGGGTGAAGGTGATGGCCAATCTGGACATCTCGGAAAAGCGTCTGCCGCAGGATGGCCGCATCACGTTGCGTATTGCGGGTAGACCTGTGGACGTTCGGGTTTCGACTTTGCCCACGGGGCACGGTGAGCGTGCAGTGCTGCGTTTGCTGGATAAGTCTGCCGGCCGGCTCGATTTACAGAAACTGGGTATGGAAGGGCGCACCCTTTCCGTGATGCACAAGCTGATTGCCGAGCCACATGGCATTGTGTTGGTAACTGGCCCGACCGGATCGGGCAAGACAACTACGCTCTATGCCGCTCTGGCGGCCATGGATGCCTCGACCACCAATATCATGACGGTGGAAGACCCCATCGAATATGATCTGGACGGAGTGGGGCAGACCCAGGTCAATGCCCGTATCGAGATGAGTTTTGCCCGTGCGCTGCGCGCCATCCTGCGCCAGGACCCGGATGTGATCATGATTGGCGAAATTCGTGATCTTGAAACTGCGCAGATTGCGGTGCAGGCATCGTTGACCGGCCACCTTGTACTGGCCACCATCCACACCAACGACGCGCCGGGCGCGGTGACGCGTATGGTCGATATGGGTATCGAACCTTTTCTGCTGGCTTCGTCGTTGATCGGTGTGTTGGCCCAGCGCCTTTACCGTCAGCTTTGCCCTGCTTGTAAGGTGGCCTATACGCCTGATGATGCGGAAATGAAAGCCTTGGGCTTGTCTGAAGCCAGGCCGTTGTACCGTGCCGTAGGGTGTGAGCAATGTAACCAGCTGGGCTATAAGGGCCGTGCTGGGGTGTATGAATTGTTGACGGTGGATGATGAAGTCCGCCGTCTGATTCACGATGGTGCTAGCGAAGCGCGGATTCGCGACTATGCCAGCACACGAGGCATGAGCAGCCTGCGCTCAGACGGTATTGAACAGGTATTGGGCGGTAAGACCACACTAGAAGAAGTGGTGCGGGTAACGCGAGAAAGCTGATGCTTGTGTTTGCAGAAAATTGAAAAAGGCCGCAATGCGCGGTAATGCCGTTCACTTAACAACGCAGAGCTGTTTGACCGGATAACGCGACGGCGGCTTTTTCACGACACGGGGGCATTCGCGCCCCCGTCGTTGTTTGGACAGCAATTGGTCACCCAACCGTTCGC
>NZ_PDZH01000132.1 GCF_002735695.1 Chitinimonas sp. BJB300 | reverse complement strand
GAATGCCTGAGCATCAAGACGAAGAAGAAACCATTTGCGCTTTGCCGCAAGTTATTGATCAACGCCTCCCGCGCGGCTTATGAATCAGCTACAGCTGTTTCTCGCAGCTACTGCGTAACATCAGTTACCTTAGTCTCAAGGGTGAGGGGTGCTCAGACGTTGCAACATCGCCCAGATTGCGGCCATTTGTGGTGCTTTTTTCATATAGAAGTCAGGGTGAACCGGATCCTGGCTGCTATAGCCCCAGAAGTCCCAGCAACCTTTTGGGTTACGCACTGGATTGGTACGTATCTGTGGGTAGAGAACGACGATACGATTGCTGTCTGCCAACTCGTTATAGCCTGTCGTTCGATAGAAACGGTCGCCAATGCGAGCGTCTTCTTGCGTACAACCATGGAACACCACATGTACCCGGCAGCTTTCCTGGCGGCAGGCAGCAGGAATGTAGGCATGGCCTACGGGTGCGAGGCCGCTACCGTTTGATTCGGTGAATTCAGACTGATCGAAATCCACCAACTCCCCGCCCAGTTGGGTAACAGGTGGCTGCAGATCGCCATAGAGATGACGCAATATGTCCCGAGATTGGAAGAAATTGCAGTCATTCAGATTCGGCGCTTTATTGGCAGCGCAGCTCAGGTCGGTGCCGTTGTCTGTAATCAGGGCGTGGCCAGCATTGATATTGTCAACATACTTCAGTTGTTGAGCAGGTACACCAGCAGCAACATAAAAAGCGCGGGTTTGAGCGACTACCTTGGGTTTAACGATGCTGTCGGCTGCGCCGGTAAATATATAGACACGCTGTCGCGCAATATTGCTGGTCTCGTCGATCTCTTGCGTGTTGGCGAACTGCTGAGCTTGCCTGAAAGCCTGGTTACCTGATGGTGCTGGACCCAAGGGGGTCATGCATTGGGTCATGGCTGTCATCAGAAAGCGGTTTGCCCCGTTGTAGCTGCCCAGCCCGGCACAATAGTAGGGGCCGCCGGCAACAATACCCGCACCGGCGACGCTTGCTGAGTAGGCGACACTGAACTGAGTCGCCATAAACGCCCCGGACGATAGCCCGGATACCGTATTTTGCGCAGAGTCGGTGCCGAGTGCGGGCAACGCTGGGGCATCGTTTGCAGCATGGGTGCTGGTAAAGGGTAACCACAGTACGAGTGGAAGCCAGCACAGTCTGTTGCGTAAAGCGGAAAAGAAGCGCATCGGTCATCTCCTATGGGGTGGGTGAATAGATTTTCAACACGTACTTCGTTTTACTTACTGATGTTACGCAGTAGCTGCGAGAAGCAGCTGTAGCTGATCATAAGCCGCGCGGGAGGCGTTGATCAGTAACTTGCGGCAAAGTGCGAAAGGGTTCTTCTGCGTCTTGATGCTCAGGCATTCAAGTTTGAAGGCTGCGCAAATAGTGCCCGCCACGATCGGTCGGTCAGCAACGCCAAGCGGGCCGGGGTTACACAGCCTGATGAATTACTTGGTAGGGGAAAGGGGCGGTAAGATTGGACCGGTTGGACCGTTAGCAGCTAGCCGATACGATGTAATCCTTATCCTATTGTTTGCATTTTCGGCAATGCGTCCACTCGCCTCTTGCCGTAGCTAGTGCAACCAATATGACCACTAACGCCAGGCACAGAGCCATTTCATGCATGACTATGGTGTTCGCCCTAATACCCGTTTTTTTTGCAGACGCGCATGCTGCGCCCCCACGAAGTGATATATCAAACCCGTTGTGTTGGATGCTAAAGCTTGGACAGGATGAACACCGTTACGAAGTTACGGACGGGGTTTGTGCGCTACGCCTTTTGCCATGCAGCACTCGGTACTTAAGTAACACGTGCAAAAGGGAATACGATGAACCAAGCGCAACATCCGCTACTCCAGTTATTGAATCGCTTAAGTTTGGTTAGCCAGATAATGGTTGGTTTGATCGCTGGAATAGCGCTCGCTTTATGTTTTCCTACGGCGGCGAAATCAGCAGGTCTGCTTGGTGTCTTTTTTGTCGGCGCATTAAAAGCCGTCGCGCCGGTTTTGGTATTTGTCTTGGTGGCGGCATCGATTGCAAACCATAAGCCAAGCCAAAAATCCAATATGCGTCCGATTCTGGTTTTGTATTTGTTTGGCACCTTTGCTGCAGCGCTGGTTGCCGTCGCCGCGAGTTTTTTATTTCCATCTACGCTCATTCTGGTTCAGCAAAGCACCGCTCTGACGCCGCCGGCAGGCATTGTCGAAGTGATGCGTGGTTTGTTGCTCAGTGTGGTCGATAACCCTGTCAAGGCGCTGATCAACGCAAACTTTATCGGCATCCTTGCCTGGGCAGTGGCGCTGGGGGTGGCGTTGCGCCATGCAGCGGACACGACCAAAGCTTTAGTCAATGACCTTTCTGCTGGTGTTTCGTTCATTGTCAGCATGGTTATCCGCTTTGCCCCGCTGGGTATCTTTGGTTTGGTTGCTTCCACCGTTGCCGAGACGGGGCTTGGCGCTTTGCTTACCTATGCCCATCTTCTGTTGGTGTTGATTGGCTGCATGTTGTTTGTAGCGTTGGTGATGAACCCCGCGATTGTCTATTGGAAGATTCGACGCAATCCCTTTCCGCTGGTACTTACCTGCTTGCGTGAGAGCGGCGTTACGGCATTCTTCACCCGTAGCTCGGCAGCCAATATTCCTGTGAATATGGCTTTGTGTAAGAAACTGGGCCTGCAAGAGGATGCGTATTCCGTGTCCATACCGCTTGGCGCCACCATCAACATGGCCGGGGCAGCCATCACAATCTCTGTGCTTACCTTGGCGGCGGTGCATACCTTGGGTATCAAGGTCGACCTGCCGACAGCGTTGCTATTGAGTGTGGTATCGGCGATCTGTGCTTGTGGGGCCTCTGGTGTGGCGGGTGGTTCGCTGCTGTTGATCCCGATGGCGTGTAGCCTGTTTGGTATCTCCAATGATTTGGCTATGCAGGTAGTGGCTGTCGGTTTCATTATTGGCGTGCTTCAAGATTCGGCCGAGACCGCGTTGAACTCATCTACCGATGTACTGTTTACCGCAGCGGCTTGTCAGCGAATGGAAGCCGTACCTGCGTAACCTCAAGTAGGTTGGTTATGGAAAGCCGTAGACGAAAGTCTGCGGCTTTTTTCATGGGTGTGAATAGCCAATAGCAGATTGGATTGCATGCCTGGGCCGGTGAATTTCCATTTTGGGGTTTGCCGGTTTTTCATGAAGTGTGGCCACCTAAGGGGATTGAGCCTGCCCCTGTTGTTCAAAATGCCACGTCTGGCGCTTGCTATTGGCCTGTGCTTGGCTTCAAGCCGTGTGTGCGGCTAGTCTTCCTACCTTGCGGCGATAAGCCCAACCGACTATTTCAGGGAGGAAGCATTATTTATATAACAAATAGAAATTTAAAGATGAATTAATGCAACTAAATGGTTATACGGGCATAGGCTTACTATGCCCCTTCTCATCAAAAGTAGTCGACACAATCGGCTACTGCTTTATGCAATTGGGCGAGGCACAACATGTCGTTTGATCCGCTGCTTGGCCTGATCGGCCAGACACCGCTACTGAGGCTTAGCAAGCTTGATACCGGTCTGTGCGAGTTGTTCGTCAAACTGGAAAACCAGAATCCAGGCGGTTCAATTAAAGACCGTATCGCTTTGACCATGATTGAAGCGGCCGAGCGTGACGGCCGGTTGCGGCCCGGTGGCACCATTGTTGAGGCGACTGCGGGCAATACAGGCTTGGGGTTGGCACTGGTGGCGGCGCGCAAGGGATACAAGCTTAAGTTGGTTGTGCCGGACAAGATGAGCTTGGAGAAGATTTTCAACCTGAAGGCGTTGGGGGCCGAGGTGATTATTACCAGGTCCGATGTGAACAAGGGCCACCCGCTTTATTACCAGGACTACGCGCACCGTATCGCGCAGGAAACGCCGGGTGCGTATTACATCGACCAGTTCAATAACCCAGCCAACCCCGATGCGCATGAACATGGTACGGGGCCGGAGATTTGGCAGCAGATGGGGCATGAAGTTGATGCGGTTGTGGTGGGTGTGGGGTCTAGCGGTACGCTTACAGGCCTGAGTCGTTTCTTCAAGCGTGCAGCACCCCAAGTGGAATTTGTGTTGGCCGATCCTGAGGGTTCGATTTTGGCTGACTATGTTGAAACCGGCAGCTTTGGCGCGGCGGGTAGTTGGCGGGTGGAAGGCATCGGCGAGGATTTCGTACCACCGCTGGCGGACTTTAGTGCGGTACGGCAAGCGCTGCGGGTATCAGACAGTGAGAGCATCCAGACCGCCCGTAGCTTGTTGGAAGTAGAGGGCGTGCTGGCGGGTTCATCCAGTGGTGCACTGGTAGCAGCTGCTTTACGTTACTGCCGTGCCCAGACGACGCCCAAGCGGGTAGTCACGTTTATTTGCGATAGCGGTAACAAGTATCTGTCGAAGCAATTCAATGATGGCTGGTTGATTGACCAAGGGCTGATGCAGCTGCCGCAGAAGGGCAACCTCACTGACTTGATTACCCGCCGGCATGATTTGGGCGCCACGGTGACAGCTAAACCTGATGAAACCCTGGCCGACGTGTATGCCCGAATGCGGCGACACGATGTATCACAACTGCCGGTGCTGAGCGGGGCAGCCGAGGTACTGGGCATTATCGATGAGTGGGATCTGCTACGGGCGGTGCATGACAAACCTGAGAATTTCCACTTGCCTGTACACAAAGCGATGATCACCGCGCTGGAAACCTTGTCTCCGAGCGACTCTACCGAAAAGCTACTGAGTATCTTCAACAACGGCTTGGTGGCCATCGTTGTCGACCACGGCCGATTCCTGGGCCTGATTACCCAGTCGGACCTGATTAACCACTGGCGGCAGCGCTTGCGTTGATGCCCTGTAAGGATGTCCAGCATGTCACACCAATTCGATACCCTTAGTGTTCACGCCGGCTATGTGCCAGACGCGACGGGCGCGGTGATGCCGCCTATCTATACCAGTTCGACCTATGCTCAGCGTGCTCCCGGTGAACATAGCGGTTATGAGTATGCCCGTAGCGGCAACCCTACGCGGGGAGCGTTTGAAAAAGCGCTGGCCGAGTTGGAAGGTGGCAGCGCCGGTTTTGCCTTTGCATCGGGTCTTGCCGCGATGTCCACGGTGTTGGAACTGCTGGATGCCGGCAGCGAGATTGTGGCGTTGGATGATCTGTACGGTGGAGCATGGCGGTTATTTGAAGGGGTGCGTAAGCGCACTGCCGGGCTCAAAACCCGCTACGTTGCACCGGACGACCTGAACGCCTTGCGTGAAGCAGTGACGCCGGCTACACGTTTGGTCTGGCTGGAGTTGCCGACCAATCCGCTGCTCAAGGTGGCGGATTTGGCGGCGGTTGTGAAAGTCGCCCACGCCGTCAGTGCGCTGGTGGTAGTGGATGCGACCTTTGCAACCCCTTATTTGCTACGCCCCCTCGATTACGGCGTGGATATCGTAATCCACTCTGTCACCAAATATCTGAATGGTCATTCGGATGTGATTGGCGGCGCTGCCATCGTCCGTACGCCTGAGTTGGCTGAGCGTTTGGGCTATCTGCAAAACGCAGTGGGCGGAGTGCTCGACCCGTTTTCCAGTTTCCTGGCGATGCGTGGCCTGCGTACATTGGCTTTGCGCATGCAAAGGCACAGCAGCAATGCCCAAAGCGTAGCTGAGTGGTTGGCAGCACAGGGTGGGGTGGAGTATGTCGCTTATCCTGGGCTGCCCAGCCATCCGCAGCATGCACTGGCCAAACGCCAGTTTCCACGTGGGTTTGGAGGCGTCGTCAGCGTGTGGCTGAAGGCGGATGATGCCGGCGTGCGACGCTTTATTGCGGCGCTCAAGGTTTTCACGCTGGCAGAAAGCCTGGGTGGCGTGGAAAGCCTGCTGAATCTACCCTGGGCAATGACGCATGCGTCCATACCCGAGCCTGATCGTATCCGCCGCGGCATTACACCCAAATTGCTGCGCCTGTCGGTGGGGGTGGAGCACATAGATGATCTGATTGCAGACCTGCGTGCAGGTTTTGCAGCCGTTTGAATAGTCCCCTCATTTGATCTGCGAAAGAGAACCCTATGCATAAGCGAATTTTTCTGAAGGTCCTGCTGGCAATTGGCTTGTTTACAACCGCTTCCGCGGCCGATTTGCTCGACACCGTCAAGGCCCGCGGTACGCTGAAGATAGCCCTTGAAGGGACCTATCCACCATTCAGCTTCAAGAATACCAAGGGTGAGCTGGATGGATTTGATGTTGAGACTGCCAAGTTGCTGGCCAAAAAGCTGAACTTGAAACCCGAGTTCGTGACGATCGAGTGGGGTGGGATTCTGGCGGGTTTGCAGACGGGCAAGTACGACATCATCGTTAATCAGGTGGCTGCAACTGACAAGCGCAAGGAAGTATTCGATTTCACCCAGCCTTATACATTGTCGAGTGCACAGTTAATTCTGCGTAAGGATGTAAGTCATAACTACAAGGGCCTGGCTGACTTGAAAGGCAAAAAGCTGGGGGTGGGGCAAGGCAGCAACTACGCAGATCTGGCCAAGGCTGTGGATGGCGTAGAGGTAAAGACCTACCCAGGCGCACCTGAATACTTACAGGATTTGGCATTGGGCCGATTGGATGCTGCATTGAACGATAGTTTGCTGATCCCGTATCTGATCAAGCAAGCCAAACTGCCGCTTAAGGGTGGCGCAGTAGTAGGTAGTGTGGAAGGTAGTGCTATTCCCTACTTGAAAGGTAATCCTGCCTTTGGCGCAGCGCTCGATAAAGCATTAGCTGAGGCCAAGGCTGATGGCAGCTTTGCCCGTATCTCAAAGAAGTATTTTGATCGTGACGTGAGCAAGCCATTGCAGGGTGTTTGAGATTTCATACCTGCGACGATGCCGCTTTCCGTATTGCCGTACGACTTGGGTTGCCGGGATGTTTATACCCCAGGTCGCCTAAGAACATGTTTACGATCTTACTGTGCAACTGTGATCAGGGCTCATGTGCTGTTCGAAATCCTCATGTACAAAAGTACATGCCGGTTTCTGCGCTACGCTTCACCCTGCTGACCGCTGTTCGTGACAGATTGTAAACAGGTTCTAAGTCTGTTTTGTATTTAAGACTTCATGCCCGATTTGCTCCCACTCCTGCGCGATGCCTTACCTATTCTGCTTACCGGAACAGGTTGGACATTGGTCTTCGCTCTTGCCTCCATGGGAGGCGGAGTGATTGTGGCTGCGCTGGTTGCAAGCCTTCGCTTACTGGGGCCAAGTTGGCTGGCGCATATCCTGGGTGTTTATGTCAGCGCTTTTCGTGGCACGCCATTGCTGGTGCAGGTTTTTGTCATCTATTACGGCTTGCCCAGTATTGGTTTTCAACTCGAACCCCTGCCGGCAGGGGTATTGGCGCTGAGCTTGAATGCAGGCGCTTATCTGGCGGAAAGCCTGCGCGGTGCCATTGCTGGGGTGTCGCAGGGTCAATGGGAGGCAGCAGCCAGTCTGGGTATGCAACGTAACCAGGCGTTGCACTACATAATTGCGCCCCAGGCATTGCGCTTGGCGGTGCCCAGCCTGGGGAACACCTTGGTCAGCTTGATCAAGGACACATCGTTGGTGTCGGTGATTGCGGTGACCGAATTGATGTTGGCAACCAAAGAACTGATTTCCACGACCTTCCAGCCCCTGCCGCTATATTTGGCAGCAGCGGCGATCTACTGGGTATTGAGTGTGGGCCTCGAGCGCCTACAGCGCGTACTTGAACGCAAACTTGCCCTGCCCGCTTGAAGTCACCCTTTTCGGCCACTTCCTATGCCTTATCAAGCAGAGTGGCGGGCATATCCATATCGTATTTTCCCCTGAGAACCTGTCTAAAGTCTGCTGTGCGTCGGCAATATGGCGTTGAAAACACCCTCGGAATGCTCATTTACCACTTGTAAACTCCGCTTCCTCAGCTGTTTTCGCCTTATCTTGCCCTAGCTCGCGAGAATTTAGACAGGTTCTGATACTGAGTCGATGGATTAACTCGACAGCTATCTATGTCCTGCATCGATAGGAATTGGGGGAATCCGGCTTTGGACGGGCGTTAGCCTGTTCCTCTATGCTGAGAAGCCTTCTCATTCGGCAAATAATTTTTAGGGGAAATAATGCAACGTCGTACTCTACTAAAAGCAATAGGCGCTACAACTGTATTGGGGGTACCCATGGCGAGTGAAGCAGCGAAATCCCGTAATACATTGACTCAAACCCTTGATTTGGCGCGTTGGTCTGATTTCAATCTGAACACCATCAACCAAGTGTTGAAGGAAGCAGGTAAGGGCAGTCCGCACTACAACGCCAAGAAAAAGCCTTACGCGGTGTTTGATTGGGATAACACCTGCATCATGAACGACTGTGAAGAAGTGTTGATGATGTATCAAATCCGCAACCTGAATTACAAGCTGACACCGGATGAGTTTGCAGAAGTCGTGCGCCAGGACATACCTGATGGCGCCTTCGGCAAGACGTATCTCACGGTTGATGGCAAGCCGGTGCTGATGGAGGATATTGCGGCTGATCTGGAAGCTGACTATCGCTGGATGTACGCCAACTACCAGGGTTGGGGCGGTGCAATGACCCTGGAACAGATACGTCAAAGTGATCAGTTCAATGACTTCCGCGCCAAAATGTTCTTCACCTATGAAGCTGTCTGCGATGTTTACCCCATTGAGGTTGGCTACAAATGGATTATCTATTTCTACAAGAACTTCACCCCGGCTGAATTACAGGCAATGGCAGAGGCGTCGAACGACTATGGTTTGGGCGATGCTTTGCACAAAGTAAAGCTCACCAGCCCGCAACAATTACCCGGTAAAGCCGGCGTTGTTGCGACAACCCATTTCACCGGAATTCGCATCCACGAGGAAATGCGTAACCTGATGACCACGTTACGTGCCAATGGTATTGATGTTTATGTTTCCACGGCTTCGATTGATGATGTTGTTCGCGTATTTGCCGGGAACCCAAAATACGGTTATGGCGTGCCACCCGAGAATGTGATTGGCTTGCGGTTGGAAATGAAAGCCGGGAAATACGACAACGTTTATCGCAAGGGTTGGCAATTCAATTGGGGTCCCGGCAAGACGGAAGGTATCAAGAATGTTTTGGTTGCCGCCAAGGGATATGGCCCCCTTATGGTGATGGGCGATAGCGATGGTGATGCTTGGATGATGCGTGACTTTGCCGATACCAAATTAGGCATTATTGTGAATCGTCTGAAAGGTGGCGAAATTGGTGCCAATAGCAAGAAAGCGGCAGAAGCCATAGGGCAATCCCACGCACGCTTTATCTTGCAAGGGCGCAACGAGCACATCGGTGTTTTCCTGCCAGAGGAAAAAACCCTGAAATTTGGCAAGACAGAAACCAATCTATTGGCTTGATGGCTTTTGATCAATAAAAAGAGGTGCTCATAGAGCACCTCTTTTTTATGTGCGCCCAGCATGGGCGCACTCCTGCGGGTGGAAGTTCCGCCGTAAGTTGATCACAGCGAACGAAGTGAAGCGCAACTGCGTGAGGGCGACCGAGCGTGGGAAGGAAGCGTGGATCGTAAACCGCGAGCCGATGGACAAGAACCGGATAGAAGGCGCTGCCGAG
>NZ_PDZH01000131.1 GCF_002735695.1 Chitinimonas sp. BJB300 | reverse complement strand
CAGGTGTGCTTGGGCCCGACCAGCCGCTGATTGAATTCTTCAGCCAACCAAGCGGCCTGTCGCCAGAAGCAGAGAATGTGCAGAACCTGCGTACCGGTTACTACACGTTTTCGTGTGCGGGCAAGCGCGAGGACTGGATCAAGGTTTATGTGCGGGCCGAGTACGGTAGCTTGATGACAGGTAAGCCAGTCTATCCGCAGTTTAATGACCGTCTGCATGTCAGTGACAAGCCATTGAAGGCGAAGCGGGGTGTAGCAATTCGCTTGGGCTGGGACTTTGGCTTAACACCCGCCTGTATCGTCACCCAGCTCACCCCACGCGGGCAACTTCGCATCCTGCGGGAGTTCATTGCCGAACGGATGGGTGTAGAGCAGTTCACCCGCGATGTGGTGAAACCCCAGCTTCGAGCGCTTTACCCGGAGTGGACATTGGAATGGGATGAAGACCAAGCCGAATGGGAGCAAATCACCGGCTGGGGTGACCCGGCAGGCGTGGCCGCATCCGATACTGATGAGAAAACCTGTTTCTCGATCCTGCGAGACGAAGGCTTGGACATCACGCCAACCCGAACCAATGCCCCGATAGCGCGGATTGGTGCCGTGGAAAGCTTTCTGGTGCGTATGGTTGATGGTGAGCCTGCACTGTTGCTCGACCCATCGTGCAAGACACTGCGCAAGGGCTTCAATGGTGGCTACCAGCTACGCAAGATGCAGGTAGCAGGGGAAGAGCGATACACCGAGAAGCCGGACAAGAACCGTTTTTCGCACCCGCACGATGCCTTGCAGTATGTGGCACTGGGTCACAACGGCAATCCTGGTGCAGAGAAGACAGAAAGCGGTAGAGCCAAGTCCCGCAATTCAGGGAGCTATAAGACGGCGTGATAAATGTTGTACGTAGCCTAATTCGTAAACATTGAACACGAATCGCAAAAAGTAAGAAACCACGAACAATGGTAAGCAAAAAGACAAACAGCCCGATTTTCTTACCGTCCTCCTTATAAATGGGGAAAGCATTTAGAACTTTGCCACTAGCCCTGTGTAGGTTGTCGTTGAATAAGGTAGTTGTACATCATCGGCTGTGTTGAATGCGCCATCAGGCCCTGCTGAAACAATAGTAATGACATAGGAACAAGTGCCACTGGAGTTAAGGTCAGTTCTCCCACGTGAAAATCTGTAAGGCAAACTCCATGGGTCAAGTACATCAGCAGCGGTGATACCAAGGTTGGAAGTATCAAATGAACTAATCGTTCGTGCTCCTGTGTCACATGCCGCATTGACAGGAAAGTAATTCACTGTAAATGGCCCAATACCTCCTCGAACCGATTGGAGAGCACCGCCATTAATCTTTGTATCTCGCGCCATTACTGTCACTAAGTTAAAGGCACGTTCGCGTACCGCTTGAGATGCAGGTTTAGCGCCACCGTCTGTAGTTGCCGATAGTGCCAGCGCATCGTCAGCGCTTAACCAAATGACGATATCGTCGAATTGGTTCGTACCACTTTCTGCATAATCTGCTTTAGTCAAAGTAACATTGTTGTTGGTGTTTTCCTGCTCGCGCGCGCCTCCGTTTGCAGCAGGCTTTTGGGCTCCAGCACCGTGGTAGGTGTATGCCCCATATCCATTGATACCATGGGAAATAATTGCGGCTACAACGCCTGTTGCAATATTCGTGACACCATTATTAACAATAATGGGCCCATTAATGCTGCTGCCAGGGCTTAGCCGTTGTGCTGGTGTGAGTAAAGCGGAAGGGTTACGAATTGCGGCACGACTGACGTAGTACGTGTAGTAACCATCGAATCCATCTAATGCTTGCGATTCTGGGATGCCGAGCGTTGCCCAGGGCACAAGACCACGGTAAACAGTATTCCCAGCGATATTTGTAACACCACCAAGGTTACAAGTAACACCAGCGTCTACAGGTGGCTCACGAGATGCGGCACCAAAATTTGCAGCGGTAGATGCGAGGTTTACGGGTGCAGGGCAAGGTAAACGACCATTCGCAGCCGCATAGCGCTGAAGTGCTTGCTTAATGAGTTCTTGGTTACCCTTTGTGGCATCAACCCGACTTTGAAGCAACTGAGCCGTTAAAAAGCCCCATACCATAGGGATAATCAGCCCCACAATCACCATGACCGTAGCTATTTCAGCTAGCGTAAACCCGCGATGCCGCCTCATGTCGCCCCCTGAATTTGTCCGCTCTCAAGATAGCAGTGCAGACTGTGAGTAGCGCATCTCATTTGGTTAGAACTGGTATTTACACCCGCACGATGCATTGCAGTATGTGGCGTTGGGGCACATTGGCAATCCTGGTGTAGAGCGGACGGAGAGTGGGTGTCGGCCAAAATCTCGTAGTTCACTCGGGTACAAAGTGGTCTAGTATTTTTACGATAAGACAATTTGTTAAACGAAAGGATTATTGTTCTCGAAATTCAGGCGCATCAAGCCAGTTTTATTTAATTTGAATTGCCGACATGGGAAAAGCAAGTAGGCTGAAACGAGAACGAAATGCTGCAAAGGTGTATCGTTTTATTAAAGAGGAATCCCATGCTAATGCGTTGGTAAACGGTAACGTTTGGATTAACACACTAGAAAAGTGCCGAGCTTATGAAGACCCATTGCAAGGAGATGAGGAAGAAGCGGTACACCGGTATAACTCAGGTTATATTATGGGCGGAAGTGATGACCCTTCACTTATGGTTGTGGCAGCTCGATGCAGTATTAACATTGGACCTGGTTGCCCCAATATCACTTTGAATAACAATACTAGTGTGCATCGTATACCCGATGCATTCGTTTTATGTGCTACAGAATTTTTCAACCCTAAAGAGTTAAACCAAACATTTGGAATGTACTGCGTTGAAATTTCTAACCCGAATAAGTTTTTTCAATTGCTGACCATGAAATTGAGGGAACTACATCAAATACGGCAGGCTGCTTGGGGTAAGGTGATCTACAGAAAGCGGAATTATTCTGGCCTTGAAGATCCACCTGGTCCGCTCGGATTTGTAAAACCGGCTGATCCATATTCAGTGCAGCGTGAAGTCAGATTTTTATGGACAATTAATAGTGCTCGAGACCTTTTGCCATTCCTTCTAGAAGTGCCTGAAGTGACGTCACTTTGCAGGCGAATTGCTTAGTCGATCTATATGTGAGAGTAGGCCTAGCAAATTGAAACACCGGGGGCGCGCTATAGATTTGCGCCCATGAATGCTCCCGATCCAATCCAAACCGATGGCCCGTCTCGCCACTACGCGCAAGACGCCTACATTTCTTACTTTTTCCCGAAACAAACACCGGTAACGACCCCTACATTGCTGCCATTCCAGACCTTCAGGATGGCCAGACATGCAGGGTAGTACCGACCAAATCCAAGACACCGGCAAGGCCCAGCGGCAATACGGGCTGATTCGCCACTACACCTACCTCAATGGTGATCCCTGCCTCGTTATTCGGCCTGCCGTGCCAAGGCTGGGCGCCACTGCCTTCGCTGTGCGCCAAGACGATATCTGGCGCTGGCGTACCGACGTAGAAGACGTGCGCATGGTGGCCCATGCCGCCATCAAGGCGGCCAACGTCCTACGTCTCGATCCCACCCCGCAGACCTGGACGCAAATCATCACCGTGATTCAGGACGGTCTCGATGAATTGCACACCATGCCGCCTGCCCCCAAGGAGAAACGCCAGGTTGTCGGCGCGCTTGAAGTGATTGCCAATGGGCGGCGTTTCAGCAAGGACATCTACCAGTGACTGACATGGCAGATGACCGTCTGGTCAACGTCAAGGTGCACAAGCGCGTCGACCCGATTGCGGCCGAGGCTGGCCGGTCCTTTCTGGGCCGGGGTGATGACCAGGCACAACCCGACCATGACCCGCTCGATAGCCCACCGATGCAGGCGCTGTTCCGTCGATTGATGGATTTTACCCGGCGCGAAATGGATTTACAGGCCGAGAACCGGGTTCAGATGGCTATCGACCACGACTATTACGACCACATTCAATGGGCGGTTGATGACGCGGTCACGCTTGAGTCGCGGGGGCAATTGCCGGCGGTCTACAACAAGATCGCCACGGCAGTGAATTGGGTGCTGGGTACCGAGCGGCGCACCCGCGTGGACTGGAAGATACTGCCGCGCAACAGTGAGGGTGCCAAAGCGGCTGAACGTAAGACCCAGTACCTCAAATACGTTGCTGACGTGAACAAAGCCGCGTTCGAGCGCTCGCGGGCCTTTGCCGATATGGTCAAGGGCGGCATGGGTTGGCTCGAAGATGGGGCGCAGAACAACGACGACGGCGAAATGCAGTACTCGCGGCATGCCCCCTGGCGCGAAATGCTCCACGACAGTGCTTCACGCCGTGTGGACATGAGTGACTGGCGCTATGTGATCCGGCAGAAGTGGCTGGATACCGATGTCGCCGAACTCATCAATCCGAGCCGGGCCTTCATCGTTCATAAGAGCACCCCTGATGCCGATGCCTTGGGTAGCAGTCTGTGGTTTTCCGATGACTTCCCCGATCAGGACGAGCAAGCGGGGCATTTGGGCGATGGCATCTTTGCCCGCCAGCGCGTGCGTGTTTTCGAGATGTGGTACCGCGTGCCGGCCAGGATCAAGAAGGTGCAGGGTGGCGAGTTTGATGGCCAGGAATACGACCCGACCGATGCAGTGATGCGTGCCGCCGTTGAGGGCGAGCTATGCCATATCGCCGAACAGCAGCAAATGCAGGTCCGCTTGGCGATCTTCACGACAGCGAGCTTGCTGTACGAAGGCCGTAGCCCCTATAGGCACAACCGCTTCCCGTATACCTTGATGGCCGCCTACCAGCGCAATCGCGATGGGGCGTATTACGGCATGGTGCGTGGGATTCGTGACCCACAGGATGCGTTCAACAAGCGCATGTCCAAAGCGTTGTATGTCCTTTCGACCAACAAGGTTGTGATGGAGCGGGGTGCTGTTAAAGACAAGGAACGGTTACGCGAAGAGATTGCCCGGCCAGACGCCATTATCGAGTACGAGGAGGGTAAACATCTTGAACTGAACGTAGACCGTGACCTGGCAGCCGCCCACCTGCAACTGGCCGATGTCGATGCCCGCATGATTCAGGATGTCTCGGGCGTCACCGACGAGAACCTGGGGCGTAAGACCAATGCCACCAGTGGCGTCGCCATTGAGGCAAGGCAGGACCAAGGCAGCATGGCCACGTCGGAGCTATTCGACAACCTGCGTCTGGCCTTCCAATTCCACGGTGAATTGCAACTGAGCCTGATGGAACAGTTTGCCACCGAGCAAAAACAAATCCGCGTCACCAACGCGAAGGGTGGCTTCGAGTTCCAGCCCATCAACGACGGCCTGCCTGAGAACAACCTGGTGCGCACCAAGGCCGATTTCATCGTCAGCGAGCAGGATTACCACGCCACGATCCGGCAAGCGCAGACCCAGATGCTGTTTGAACTGGCTGCCAAGCTGCCGCCCGATGTCGCCATGGGCATGTTGGACCTGATCATTGACCTGATGGATGTGCCCAATAAGGACGAACTGGTGCAGCGCGTGCGCAAGCTCACCGGCCAGCGCGACCCGGATGCTGAGCAAACCCCGGAAGAGATCGCTGAGCAGGAAGCCAAGCAGAAAGAACAGGCAGAGCAAAACGAGCTGGCCAAGCGCAACGCCATTGCCGAGGTGGAACAGAAAGAAGCCTTGGCCGAACAGGCGCGCAATACCGCCCAGCTCCAGCCCGTCATCGATCAACTGGAACACCTCATGAAGCTACAGGGCAAGGAATACGCCCTGGCCGTGGACCAGTTGGAAGCCAAGTTCAACACCCAACTCGACAGCATCAAGGCGGCTGTGCGCGACAACCAGGCGCAGCAACGACTATCCCAATCCAAACCGGCCAGGAGGGCCAAGTAAGCCATGACGATCCATACACACGACGACCACGACGACGGCCTGACCGACGAAGAACGCGCCATTCTGGCGGAAACCGATGAGGAAGACGAAGACAGCCGCACCATTGGCGAAATGATGGATGCCGGGATGGACGATGAAGCGGGTGATGAAGAAGGAGATGCTGAAGAGGACGAGGGTGATCCAGAAGCGGAGGCATCGGATGATTCAGATGGCACGCAGACGGACCCAGCGCCTGTTGAGGCATCGGCAACACCCGAGCCTGTCGCACCCAAAGCCGTCGAAGCACCTGCTTACAAGCCGCAGCCCGTCCAATACGACGTGCCAGCGGTGCCCGAGGATGCCGAACAACAGCTCGCCGACATCCTGGCGCAAAAAAAAGCCCTTAACACCCAGTTGGAGAACTACGAAGTCGATGCGGCCACGTACCAGTCACAGCTTGATGCGCTGAACGACAAGGCGCTGGACCTGCGCTTAGCCATGCGCGATGCCGACAATGCGCGCGCCCTCAATGCACAGAATGCCCAAGCGGCAGAACAAGCGGCGTGGTCCCAAACGTGTGAGGCGTTTCTGACCGCCAACAAGGCGACCTACGCCGATAGCCCGGAAATGACCGCCATCTTGAATCAGGCAGTGATCCAGGTAGCCAACGACCCCGAGAATGCCGGCCTCAATGGCTGGCAAATGCTGGAAAAAGCCCACGCCACGGCGTTGCAGCAGGCCCAGGCGCAATTCAACCGCATGGCCAAGCTGTTCAACCCGGATGCCGTCAAGGAGCAAGCCGTCCCCAGCGTGAAACCGAAGACACCGGCTAAGCGACCTGTCATGCCGCCCACGATAGGCGGCTTGCCCAGTGCCGGCAATATCGATACCGGCGATGAATTCAGTGCCCTGGACAAGCTCGACGGCACGGCCTTGGAAGACGCCATTGGGCGGATGTCCGAGAGCCAGCAAGAGCGTTATTACCGATCCCTATGAGCCTGACACACCGGGGACAAGCCCTACATTACCCCCTCTGTGGCGCAGATGCGCCCATTAACCCTGCAAGGAGCATTGCCGCATGCCACGAACCATCATTGGCTTGAACGACCCCAAGGCCGTCAAGCGTTATTCCGTTGGCCTCGCTGCCGACACCGCCCGTAAGTCCTACTACAGCCGCAAATTCGTCGGTAAGAACCAGGCCAACGGCGCATTGATTTTACGTAAGGACGAGCTGGAATCGGATTCGGGCGACAAGATTACGTTTGACCTGTCGATGCGGCTGCGTGGCGCACCGATACAAGGGGATGATCGAGCCGAAGGCAAGCAGGAAAGCCTGCGTTTCTATACGGATGAGATCAAGATCGATCAACTGCGCAAGCCGGTATCCGCAGGCGGGCGCATGACCCGTAAGCGCACCTTGCACAACCTGCGCCAGGTGGCCAAGGACCGCGCCAGTGACTACTGGTCACAATTACAGGATGAACTGTTTTCCATCTACTTGTCCGGCGCACGCGGCAATAACCCCGATTTTATTTGGGAAACCGATTTCAACGGCTTTGCGAACAATGATGTCGAGGCGCCAGACTCGGACCATATCCTGTACGGCGGCAATGCCACCAACAAGGCCAGCATCGGCAACGATGATGTGATGAACCGCACCTTGATTGAACGTGCTGCCACCCGGGCGGCGACGCTCAATGCCATCAATACCGACAATATCCGCGTCCAGCCGCTCAAGATCGATGGCGAGGACCACTATGTCTGTGTGATGAGCGAATACCAGGCGTACAACCTGCGCACCAGCGCGACCACCAACGACTGGGCGGATGTACAGAAGGCCGCAGCAGCGGCCGAGGGACGCAGTAACCCAATCTTCAAGGGCAATATGGGGATGTTGAACAACGTCATCCTGCACAAGTACGAGGGGGTGATTACCTTTGGTGATTATGGCGCTGATGGCAAGCAACCCGCAGCGCGAGCCTTGTTCCTGGGGGCGGGCGCCGGTCTGGTGGCCTATGGCTCCAGCAGCGGCCGCCGCTTTGACTGGCATGAGGAAACTGTTGACCTGGGTAACGAACCCATCATCGATACCTCCAGCATCTTTGGCGTCAAGAAAGCCCGCTTCCAAGGCCGCGACTTCGCGGTGATTGCCCTCGATACCTACGCCGCCAACCCGAACTAATCACTCATTACCGCCAACCTGGCTCGGTAACGGGCTGGGTGGCTTAGGAGCAATTCCATGCTGTATCAATCTTTGGCCGCACAAGGCCGCGTGCAATACACGACCCCGAGCGATGCCGGCGCGACCTGTGCCCCGTTTGACTATGACCTGAAGGCCGCCTTGGCTGCCGGCGATGTGATCGAGCTGGGCATTCTGCCAGCCGGTGCCCGCATCCTCGATATGACCCTGGTCACGGACAAGCTCGACAGTCATGCCACACCTACCGTGGCGCTGGATGTCGGTCTGATGTCCGGTTCGGTTGGTGATACCGGCAATCGCGCTATCGGCGCGGAATGCTTCGCGGCTGACCCGGTAGGCAAGGCGGGCGGCGCATCCCGCATGTCCCTCAAATCGGGCTTTACCCTCCCCAAAGCACAGGCTGACCGGTCTATCGGCGTCAAGGTCAATGCCATCGCAACCGGCGCACCCACAGGCCGTATCAGCCTGTTGCTTTGGTACACGCTGGCTTAACAGGAAATCCATCATGCAAATCCAATCCCTCATCAAACCGAGCAACGGCAAGGTGCGCAACATTACCGTGCATGGGCAGACTTATGCCTTCACCCGAGATGCCCAAGGGCGTTACACCACGGAAGTAACCGACGACGAGGCCATCGCATGCCTGTTGAAACATGCCGACCTGTACCGGACGGTCGCTGAGCCGGTCATTGAAGCAGAAGCGTTTAAGCGCTTGGCCAAGGTCAATTGGGTAGCCGAACCTGCTGCGGACGTGGCAGAAGCGCCCAAGAAGCCGGCTAAGGTCAATCGGGCAATCGAATCTGCTAAGGACGAAACGGAAGCGTCCAAGAAGCCGGCCATGTCCAACAGTGAGTCAGACGCTTCGGGCGCTGGCAAGCCGGAAGGCCAATAAGCATGCTGACGGCCCTGGCAGTCACCCAGCGCTTTGGCTATGTGGTGCAGGACAGCGAGCATATTCGCTGGACCGAGCCCGAGTTGCTGCGCTGGATCAGCGATGCCCAAATCGCCATTGTGGTACGCCGACCGAGCGCCAACCCGCGCACGGTGGCGCATGCCTTGGTGGCGGGCAGCAAGCAAAGCCTGCCTGCCGGGGCCATCAGCCTGCTCGATGTGATCCGTAATGTGGAAGCCGATGGCATCACGCCAGGCCGCGCCATCCGCATGGTGGATCGGCGCACGCTCGATGAGCAGATGCCGGATTGGCATGCCATGCCAGCGGCAACCCGCATCGTGCATGCCATGTACAACATGGGTGATCCCAAATCGTTCTATGTCTATCCGCCTGCGTTAGCCGGCAGCCGGATCGAACTGACTTATTCCGATACGCCGCCTGACATCGAGCGTTTGTCTGATGCCTTGGTGCTCGACCGCCTCTATCTGACCGCAATTGTCGATTACCTGCTGTATCGCGGTTACGCCAAGGACGCGGCCTATGCCGCCAATGCCGGCTTGGCCGAAGCGTATTTCAACGCCTTCGAAAGCCAGGTTGGCACGCTGAACCAAGTGGAAAGCACCACCACCGTGAATAACAAGCTGAACACCCCATGACACCGCTAGATCGTCTCTTGACCGGCCTGCTGCCCGCCGTGCCGGATTGCCCCGAACCGGTTGCGCTGCACTGGTTGCGCGAGAGTGCCGCCAAGCTCTGTACAGAGTCGGGGATTTGGCGGGCGCCTATCGTGATGCCCGTGACGGCTGGCCAAGTGGCTACGCCGATTCCGCTGCCTGCTGGCGCGGCGTTGGTGGGTATCCAGTCGGCCAGATTCAATGGCTACCCGCTGATCTCTAAATGCGATGCCGCCATGGATGCTGAGCATCCCGACTGGCTCGACGGGATTGAGGGGGCACCGTTCTGTTACGCAGAAGGGGCAGCGAATGCCTTGACGCCTTATCCCACAGCAACGGGCTCCCTAGCCCTTCGCGTTACCTTGAAACCCGC
>NZ_PDZH01000130.1 GCF_002735695.1 Chitinimonas sp. BJB300 | reverse complement strand
AATGCCTGAGCATCAAGACGCAGAAGAACCCATTCGCACTTTGCCGCAAGTTACTGATCAACGCCTCCCGCGCGGCTTATGATCAGTTACAGCTGCTTCTCGCAGCTACTGCGTAACATCAGTTAGTGAGTAGGTGGTCAAAGGGAATCTCACCCTCAGGCATTTTCGCAACCAGACGTGAGTCTCTCGATTCATCCGGCTCCTATCGTTCTGACAATCCGGTATGGGTGAAAAACCAGTGAGCAAAAAAAGCCGGGGCCACTGCGCAATCACATGTTTCAACCATATTGTCGCCCTTGAGACACCCTTACCTAATCGTTTGCATTTTCGTTTGGCCCAACGCAATGGTGAAACTTTGGTCTTTCCAATGACCCAATCGATTGCGTGGTCTCTGCTCAAGAAGGAGTTCAACAAATATCGTTATGTTATTTGTATATCTTCTTGAATACAAAGCCAATATGCCGATTGAATGGGTAAAGTTAACATAGACAAGAATAAATATGACTTTAACATAAGTGCATCTCGTAAGCTTGTGGATACGGTTAACCTAGCACAGGCGCTAGCGAGATCTTTAAGGAAATAATATTTGAGGATATTGCAAATGCGTGAAGTCGAGAGAGAAATGCCGGTAGTAGATACAGACAATACTGAGCACATACTTTTAGAAGTCACCACGATGGTGACCCAAAAACCGGATAATGGTCCTGCTGTTGAACGTCCCAGTAGCCAGCGTTTCATGATTGTAAAAGGTGAGATGCTGAAGAAGCTTGGCCCAAAATTGTTCGAAGGGCTGGAAACGGGAGAACGCTACACCTTGCTAAAGGTGGTGTAGGTGATCGAATAGCCGAGCGAATCTCACTCGCGTGCCACTCGACAAAATACCCTGGCGAGGAATGAATATGCAGCGGTATGGCCTGGGAGAATCCCATACAAAACCGCAGGACACTTATATTCATACCGGCGTGAACAGCTCACCCAAGGCAGTACGGTCAGCATGAATCGTGATGGGCTCACCGGTCCTGCGCACCAAGGTAATGGCCTGTCGCGCAACGGCTTCCCCGATTCGGGGTGACAAAAATGTCACCGATCTTACATTGATGCTCGACGCTTCGGTGACTGTCAAACAGGCGGCCGCTTGCCTCGGGTCATTGCCTATCGACTCATCCTCGACCGAAAACGCTTCAGTGCCATAGCGGGTGTTGACGATATGGGTGAAGCGGGCCAACCCATCGCAATAAGCACTTGACCGCTCGCCTTGCAACGCTATGTTGCTGAGTAGAAGACGCATAGCCATCATTAGTCGCGGTTCGTTGTCTAGCGCCGTCATGGCAGATAACACCGACACGGTGGTTTTCATGGCGGTTCCCTTTCTGGGTTTCAGGCAAGGCGATCCCCTCGGCCCCCATGGGATGGTGTTAATCAATGGGTGTAGGCGGTGCAGCTGCTTAGTTGGTCGAGTAGCCTGAGGGTGAGATTCCCTCGGGCTACTCGACCAGCTACAAATCACCCAGCGAGAGCAACGTTAGGTCCGCCATCAAATCATGTTTCAGACCGGATGGAAGTACATTCTCAGGTAGCGATGTTGCACAACTGCTTGGCGTTGATTCCCGCATGGTGCGCACCGGTCAGTGTCTCCAATTCTTCGCGGATACCTTACAGTGCTTGGCGATTGCTGTTAATCGCTGCTGGATTGGTACAACCGCCAGATGCAAAAAAACGCAACTAATTTACTTTTCCTAAACCGGACTCCAAGTTTCGGGTTTTAACCCGGCCTTGGTTGAATCCCACCTACACGCACGAACACAGAGCGTAGCCAGTCGGGCTTAATCGCTCGGTGACATTGAGGATGGTCCAAGATGCGGCGGACAACGCCCAATCGGCCATTTCAGTCTTACCCTGAACGCGCCCAGATACAGCAAGGGCAGACTGCCGCGCGACAGCATAGATTGCGATTTGTGCAGCCGAACAACCCGGCACGCCATATGCGCCAGCTAAGAGACATAGACGGCGGATTTGCTCATCTCCCGTATAGTCGGCATTACCAAGATCAAGCCAAGCGAATGCTGAATAGCCTAAGTCCCACAGGCGAAGGCCCGGTGCGATCGTGTCGAAGTCAATTAGTCCGCAAGGTAAGTCATCAAGGAAAACTGCGTTGGGTGGCCCCCAATCGTTGTGGCATATGACCTCTGCACCGCTATTTCGGACAAGAGGAAAATCTGCCGTTGCGTCATGAAAGCGTCTTAGGAGAGCCGCGGCGGCGACGAGTTGAGCATCATGGAAGTGACCAAGGTCGCTTGGCACACTGCCGGGGAGGAAACTCAGGATTTCGCGATTTTGATCATCAACGCCCAAGTACCGTGGCGTTCCCCCAAATCCTCTTTCTTCCAGGTGGACAAGTAGATCGTGTATCTGCGTCCGATCTGCTGTGATCGGTCGCCTAACGGTATCACCAACCCGTACTACATTGGCGGTAACGCGACCGCCCATTAACAACATTTCTGCATTGTTCATTGTCAATTGTCATCGTAACAAGCTAACAGCAGCGGGCGACGTGAGATACGGCCGCTTCGGGTTGAACTTGGACCGCCGCTACGAATTGAATCGACATGCTTCTTGAAGGGAAGGTGCGCAATCTATCTACGCGCGAACTTGCGCACCTTCCCCCTTACCACATGGTCGGCCGACCCAATACTGAGTTCACATCACGCCGTCGGCTTTAATAACGGCCGAATTTTGTAGTAGTCGGCCGTAGATGTATCCATTTGCAGTGGTCCACCAGCTGCAGAGAAATGCTCAAACGAATCGTGAACGTAATTTGAAAACAACTCTCGTGTAGCCGGTAGCACCATATTGGCATTCGGCGTTGTGCCAATCTCACCTTTACCAGTTGAAGTCCGGGCTTGCAGGCCCAGCAGTAGCGACATTGTCTGCAATGATTTTGCATTTGTTGCATATTGCGGGGACTTTGCTTTGGTGTCTGCATCTGACTTGGCCAGCCCTGAATCTATCCAGGCCCAATACTGCTTGCTGTGAGCTTCAAAGTGGGTCTGCACAGAACCGGAGGGCTTCACAGCGGCAATGTACTGGGTAAGGGTTTTGATTGCTGCCTCGGGAACATCAAAGGATAGTGCAAACAAATCTTCCCAACCCTTAGATGCTTTCATTTCATCTACAGATCGCATTTTTAAGCCCGCACCACGTGCTTCGTGGAGCATCTGCAGCAGTGCAACCCGCGCCAAGGTATTGGGCCTACCTTGTTCCAGGCGGCCGTAGCCGCCACCCACATCGGCATGGGAACCGGGATACACAATATGTCGGGTTTTACCGTCCCCCACCGTTAACGAAAACGCATGCCGCAGTTCATTGGCCGCCACGATATGGGTACAGCGCTCGACATAGGGCGGAATCGTAGTTTTGATTAACTCCGGCATCTTATTGTCGGCGGGCAAACCAACCGATTCGACTGTGTCAAATATCCCCAGAAATTTGATATTGAGTGGGATGCCTTCGTAGCGCAGCTTGTTGCCTTCTTTGGTGATTTTTTCCGACCCAGCCAGCCAGTGCATAAATACACGGGCCTCAGTCGCACCGCGAGAAAACCCAAATGCAGCTAGATTAATTTCATGCAGCTTGTTTCTTGTCCTGAACAGTTCAATTGCACGTAACAAATCAAATGTTGCTTTTTCCAGTCGCTCTGTAATGCCAGCTGCCACGGCCGATCCAAGAACACTATTGCCATCTTCCTTGTATCCAATGTCTTCGACTTCGGTATAGATACCATGATCTATGCGGACGCGGCGCTTTTCATATCGGTCCTGGAATTCAAAGGGCGTACCTAAGCCTTCGTAATACCGCCTGATAACGCCATCGTCTTCGTCATCGAGATGTGCATCGTACAACGCCGCAATGTTAGAGTGACTCTTTGGGAAATCGCGCTCTCGATGATTCCCAGTTCCATCGAAGAAGAAGCTCATCCATAAAGTGACAAAACATGTTGGGCATGCGGGAGAGGTTTGTCTTTTTGTCTTCGCAATACTCCGTTTCACCATATTCTCGATGGATTTAATCTTTGGCGGGATTGCATTAACCATTCCTATTCAACTCCGTCCGCTCTGGCATTAGGTCCAGTGTTATAAATGCCTTTGATTTTTGTTTCTCGCTTCAATCCTAACTCTTTAATCCTGGCATCTAACAAGTCCGACCTTGGTACAAGGTCAATGGATCGAACCTCCATGACAACTTTATGCCCAGGCAAAATATGCACGATTGCACTCTCTGCTAAGTCTGGCCACCATTTTTCAATGGGTGCTACTACTTTGGACTCCTTGCCTTTGGGAAATACAAGTGTCACTTCTGCTGTTTTTGCACCAAGCGGTAACTCAATACAACACATGCCCCCGCCCCCTTTTACCCCGCCAACTTTTACCTCATCCAAACCGGTTGCGACTGTTTTCCCATTCACTTTTACAAACACCACATATTCCTGGGAGTAGTTGTACGCTACGCCGGTTATACCACCGACCATCTTTGGCTCTTGCGCCTGACAAGCTGTGACCAGCAGTGCAAGGACCAAGCCTTGTAAGCCTGCACGTCCCCCACGCAACCATTGCCAGTTAAAACATGACGGTTGTCCTTTAGTCATCTTCACTCACCGCAAGCCATTCATCTGACGAGACGTGTTCCAATGCCGACCCAAAACTGGCATGACCAGCCCGGGCCTTGGCAAGGGCATCGGCAAAGGGGGCTTTCTTGATAAACCCCTCGGGTAATTGCAGGCTCAAGGCGCTGTATAAGGCAAGATCGGACGGCAGTTTCAAACCCAATTGCCTTGCCTGGGTGATCCGCTCATTGACCAGTTTACGGCGTTCACAACCGCTCATACCATCCAGCAAGACGATGTCGATTTCGTCGATTTGGTGAATCACTGTCCAAGGGAATAGCGCATCTTCGAGTGCTTTGACATTCTCTTTGGTGAATTGGATGGCCCCTGCCAGTAGATCTGTCCGCTGGCGCACGATGGAGAGCATGTCCCCACAAACGTCGCGTACCGCCCATACTCGGGCTGGACCAAGCAAACGGTGGATCTGGCCAGGGGTCGCCATCGGCCAGAGCGCCGTCGTCACATTGATATCCTGGAACCGGAAAAGCGCCCCCGTACCGTCGGGCATGACCACTTCACGAATCTCCCGCAAATGGTTGGCAAGTTCGGCTAGATCAACATTGGCGGCCAGCAGATAGCTGAACGCATCCTGCTGGAGCACGAATTCCGCCAAAGCCTGCAATGCCTCGACATGCCGTTCCACCTCGATCAGTGCTGGGCCGCTGTTTTCGATAGCCAGTCCAGACAAATCGTCGTACAGGTTGATGGACTCGCCCTTCAATAACCCCTTGGCGATCAGCGTTGTCTCGTGTTCGGCCCAGTTCGGCAGCTTGGCCAAGTCTACTAGCAGAAACAGGCGTGATTCCGATGAGGGTTCTGCACCGGTCTTGTCCTGGCAGGCAGTGCGTAGCCATTGGGCGAGTTCAGCGGCCGTTTGTATCTGTGTCTTGGTGGAGTGGGTCATGGCTCTTCACATGGAGGGGGATAAAGGGAGCGCCTTGTGCAGATGCCCTCAGTAAGCACTCAGTACTTACCACTCTTAGAGCTGAACTACGAGAACTTGGTACGGTAAGCGTCTCCTTGGCAGGTTCGGCAGCGATATTTGTCTCGGGTTGCTGGCTGGTTGGCTGGGTCATGGCATTAACTCAAGGGGATAAAAGCGGCGCTAATGGCTGTCGCGGTTTTGTTGCACTTACGCGATAGCTCCGATGTACCCCAGGTCGGTAGAGGAAAAGTCATTCTGGCAGACCCAACCCACGCCTTATGGCTGGCCTGCACCCGCAATGTGCCCGGGCACGCGGTGGTGATGCTGCCGTTTTCAATGGTGATACTGGAACCATGCGCGTTGCAGATCACAATCTTCTTCCCCGCCGCCAGCGTGGTTTCGCCATTCACTGACTCCAGCGTGAGCTTGCCCTTGGACGCGATCTGCATCGCGCCGTCGTGCGCCTGCATCAGCAGGTCACCCTCACCCACAATGAGGCTCAGCCCTTGCTGCTGGTCTTTCTCTCCATCCGCCAGTCCCCCAACAACACTGACGCCCTGGTTGGCATCAATGCGCAGCTGATTGCCCGACAGTAGATTGAAGTGCTGCCCGGCCAGCCAGGACTGGGTTTCTTTGGCAAGGATGAACGCATCTTCACTGGCGGCGACCATGCCGCCCCGCGCTGCGATCACAATCAGCGGGTCAGTGATCGCGGGGATCGTGCCCGGTGTCTTGGCGCTGTTGGGCTTGGCCTTGATGTTCTTGGCTGTGGCATCACTCAGGGCTTGGTTCACGTCTTCGGCATCGACTTGGCCTTGCACTGCGTGCAGGAAGGCCGGCAGTGGGCTGCGCTTGGGGTCGAGGTAGGATTGGTCGGCCTTATTGACGCCAACTTGGCTGGCGGCCGTAATGCCTTTGTGGGTGGCCGTGGTCTGACTTAGTGCTTGGGATAGCTGCTGCGCCTGCTTGACCAAGGCTAATGGCCCGGCCAGCTCGCCGGCCGGTTCGTGGGTGTTGTTATCGTGGCGGATGCGATAGCTGGTCATCAACCAGCCACGGCCGGCACGCAGTGCGCCATAGGCGTCGGTGCGCAGCTCCGCCCCTTCGCCTCTGAAGCTGCCCCGGTAGTTGTCGGCACGATGGATCAGGTGGCCCAGGTTGAGCTGGCTGGTTGCCTGCGTGGTGGCGAGTTGTACCGCCAACTGCCCATCGCTGTCGTCAAACAACAGCTGATTGTGGCCCTCGCCATCCAGTGACTGGCTGCGAATGCCCAGCAACGCACCCGCATGGCGGTGCCCATCGTCACCGGGGGCGGCACCATGCCAGACCGGACTGTTGCCACCCTGTAAGTTGCCTTGCCCCGCCGCATGGCGGTCGTTGGCCTGGGCGAACACCTTAGTGTCGGGTGGCGTAAATGGGGTGTTGCTGTCGCGCGTCGTGCGGGCCGGTGAGTAGGTGGCATCGCCTTCGCCCACGCCCGTGTATTGGCTGCCCACCACGATCGGCTGGTCGATATCGCCATGAAGGAAGTCCACCCACACGGTATGACCTGGGCGCGGCGTGAACTGCATCCCCCGGCTGGGGCCGGCACTGCGTTGTACGACCCGCATCCAGCAGGTATCGGTGTCATCGGGGTTTTCGCCTCGCTGCCAGGGGAAGCGTACCTTCACCCGACCCAGTCGGTCGGTATGGATCGGGCCGTCACCCACCACCACGGCCGTCAGCGGGCCCGGTACGGCGCACTTGGCGTGGAACAGTGGCCGCCAGGGCAGTTCCAGCCGTTGCAGCTGGCTGACATGAAGATACCCTTTCGCTTCCGCCACCTCGGCAAACCCGCTGAAGTCCACCGATGAATCCCGCCCGACGGTCCCGCTGATCTCATCCTTCAGGTTCAAGTCGGCCATGACTTTATCGAAGTGCTGGGCAAACTGCCTATCCTTGCCCAGCTTTGCTGCAATGCTTTCCTTGGCGGCCTTGGGCAGGTTATTGACGCCGGCAAAGCGCTGGGCGCGGTGCAGCAGTTGCGGGTTGCCGTCGCGGCCCTGGCTGAAGAACAGCCGATCATACTGGGTCAGGGTAAAGCGCCGACCTGGGCGCAGGCTGCGGATGTTGCCGGTGGCGCGAATGGTTTCCTTACGGCAGGCCACCACTTCTTCAATCAGGTCCACACGGGCTTGCAGCAAGGACTGGTTGGTGAAATGACTGCCTGAAAGCGGGTAGAACTGTTCCAGCCCGGTTGTACTGCTGCCGGCGCTGGCCGTCACGGAATACCGTCCTGTGTCATGCCAGGCTTGTGCGGTGATGACCTGTGGGCCAAGAAAGTCCATGCCCTGCAGGATCTCGTACAGCGTGTCCTGTTCTTCCGCGCCGCTGCCACGGTGAAAGCGGATGCCCCGCCCGCCTAAGCTTTGCTGGGCGCTGCTGTCTTCGGGCAGTTGTTTCGAGTCCGCGAAGATCAAAAGGCGATGTTGCGCACCCACGCCTAGCTCGCCCTCTTCGGATTCCTCGATGACAAAGCCCAACCCGGCATCGGCCAACAGGCGGCGGATAAACACATAGTCGCTTTCGCGGTATTGCACACAGTAGTGCAGCGGGGTGGTGGCGAGTTCCGCAGCGGCGGCATCGGACGTGATTTGCCATCTCACATAGGGTGAATAAGCGGCGAGTACCGTTTCGACGATATTCAAAATAGTGCGCTGTTGAAACACCCGGCTCTGTACATTGCGATGGGCATACCAAAGTCCGGGCACGATGGACAGTTTGTAGCGGGCCAAGCCGCCATCGCCTGAATCGTCATTGGTGCCTGCGATGTAACCGGTTCGAGTACAGCGTGAACCATCGGACAGGCTGATGTGTAATGCCACCTGCCGCCCCAGCAACTCCCCGATGTCCAGATAAGCATCCGTCGACAGACAGGTGACGGCCATCACCGGCATCGTCGACAGCGCCTCCACCCCGCAAAAGGATTCGACCAGTAGCTTGTCGTCAGGCAAGCCGGCAACCTGGATAGCGTAAAGCCGCGTGTACGAGTCAAAGAGGGCGGTCGGGTCGAATAGCTGGACCAACGCCTTGGGCAGGCCAATAGGTGACAGAGACATGGGGTTTCCTCCCGACGACCCTCCAGGCGAATGCCGAGGACGTTTTGTTGTGTAGGGTTCTAGTGTAAGTGGCTAGAACGTTACGTCAACAACGATACTCTGGGCAGGGTATTAGTCCCGATGGGGTTTTGGTTCAGCAGCGTTGCCCGGGTCAAACATGATGTTAAAGACCGTTGGCGCGCGCTCGTATCCCCACCACGCCCGCGCACTTAATAGCGCGGTTTTTATGCACTTGCAAAACTAGGCTAAATCCGCGTCAGTACTGGAGGGGGAAGCTGTCGGAAGGGTGCAAAAAATCATGCGTTTTGATGCACTCTAGGCATGCAATTACATGGTTTTGAACTCAAACCTGGATAGCTTTTTCTAGTCATAGCTCGATACTACCCACGAATACGTTTTTGCCCAGTTCTGATGATATGTAGTTTGTCATCGTTCTCAGCCATTAACCACGATGCTAGAAAACCAACCTTTTCCAGTTTCACCAGTGCTTCACGTAATTTTTGGCGGAAGTGTTTCATCTGCTTTACTTGGCTTCCAGATAACCGTTGTAGCGTTTCTATTTTCATTGGTAATGGCACCTCATGGGTGCTGTAGAAGCGATATAACCACCTTGCTAGAGGGCTGCGTAGCTTACTCACGGCTATAGCTTCTGCCGCTTGTAAGTAGGTTGCCATGTACGTACCAAACAATTCAACTATGTCTGGTTCCATGGTGATTTCCCATTCGCTTAGCGGTTCAGATGTGCCGCTATCTTCATGGCGGAACTTACGAACCAGTGATTGGCCGTCAAAGAGGTTTGTTTTTTCTTGGTTGGCATTACGCCGTGTAATGATAGTTAGGCCTGTCGCATTGAGCCGTGACACACATTCTTTTAAGCGTTGGTAGTTGTGTGGTGATTTTGACCAGCCAAGAAACTTGTTCATGAATGGGAACGGCTTGAAGCGAATAACTTCGTTCAAGTTTGAGTACTTTACTAGCTGAACTAAGTTGATGAATACATCATGGTCATCTTGGCGTAGTTCTTCGCCGCGATACATGATTACGTCATCACCCATGGTTGCAACTACTACATCACGCAGGAATTTTCGTTCTTGTGTAGACGTGTTGAATTCGCTAACGGTATTGAAGAGACTTGATCTAGCCAAAACGTTGGATAGTCCTCGTTGGTCTTGGCGCCATGGAAACAGAGAGAGCTGGCCGGTCTCTATACTCTTTTGTCTAGCAGCTTCTGCTAGTGCTCTCGCGTGGCTTAAAGCTGTTCTCATCGGTGGTTTTTGCATAGCCTCCCCAAAAGCATTAAGAAAGATTAGAAATAAGATTAGGGGTCTGTGGACAAAGTTCTACGTTGCTTGTATTGCCTAGTTAATTGGCAAATGCGTTAGTCACAGCTCGATAGCCGTATGTCACAGCTTGATACTTTTTGGCCGCACTTCGATACCGTATCGAGCTATGGCTGCCACAGCTCGATACAAACTGATGTTACGCAGTAGCTGCGAGAAGCAGCTGTAACTGATCATAAGCCGCGCGAGAGGCGTTGATCAGTAACTTGCGGCAAAGTGCGAATGGGTTCTTCTGCGTCTTGATGCTCAGGCATTCAA
>NZ_PDZH01000012.1 GCF_002735695.1 Chitinimonas sp. BJB300 | reverse complement strand
ACTGACGTGATCGTAATGCCAACACATCAGTTCGTTTTCATCGGTCCAGGCTTTCTCTTGGATGGTGTCGTCGAAGATCAAAACACCCTCGTCGCGCTCGATCGAACGCACCACCGATTTGACCTGCAGCCATAAGTCCTTGGAGAAGCCCGTTGCTGTCGCCGCACCAAACGTGCTCAGCAAATAGTCGGTGTACAAATCGAGTTCTTTGTTCTTCATGGCGACAGGTTATCGTATGCACTGCGTAACATCAGTCACTTTATATCGGTTTTGCCTAGTCCCTGATTTACGGGCCAGCCCCGGCAATGCTCAAATAGCATCTTCTGTATTACAGGCAGCACCATGTCCATTACCGAACGCCGGCAACGCGAACGCGATGCGCTCCGCCGCAAGATCATTGATGCTGCTCGCACACTCTGTGCCGAAGGTGGCTACGAGGCACTGACCGTGCGCAGCATCGCCAGCCGAATCGACTATTCAACCAGCGTTATTTACAGCCAATTTGAAGATAAAGCGGCCCTTTTACGCGCCATAACGGACGAGGATTTTGCCGAACTCACTCGGCAACTACTTGAACAAGACGCACCAGATGCCCGACCTAGCCAACGTATTCTCAACATGGCGGCGCGTTTTGCCAACTTTGCCCAGCAACAGCCTGAACACTATCGCCGTATTTTTATCAGTCCTCCCCCACCAGTCAGCGTGGAAGAGTCTGCCGCAGAGCACGGCAACCCCAACGAAGACGCCTATGCCTTCGCCAGAATGCTGTTTGTTGCGCTGATCGAATCCACACCCACGATTACCGAACAAGATGCAGACATGCTGCTGCAAATGTTCTGGGGTACCTTGCATGGACTTATCGCCCTGCATCTCACCTTGGGTGACGAGCCCTGGGTCAATCTCAAGCCCCTTCCCACCTTGGTGGAGCATGCCTCTCGCGCCCTGCTGACAGGTTTTGGCGCAAAACTGGGCTAAAATCTGTCCGCACCTTCCGGGTGTCCATTCATCGCTAAACATTCGCCGAGCCCAACCAGATACATTGGTCGGCATTGTCGCCATTTTCTGAGAAGCACTATGTTCCGTTACTTATTATTGCCTACGCTGATAGCTGTCTGCATCACAACGCTTGCTGCCGAATGCAAGATTCATGATCTCGAATTGCAGGGGACATACACCGGGGGCTGTAATCGCGATGGCTGGGCTGAAGGATATGGTGTGACCGAAAGTGATATCGCCCGCTACGAAGGTGAGTTTCACGCAGGACGAAAGCACGGACTGGGCGTAAAGACCTGGGCAGCATCAGGCGACGAATACCGAGGCCACTTCGACAGTGACTTTCGCCAGGGCTGGGGGCGCTATGTATGGGGACCTATGTCCAAGTGGCCAAATGAAGTCTTTGAGGGCGAATTCGTCCAAGATAAACGCCAGGGTTATGGCGCTTACTTCTGGCCTAGTGGCGACAAATTTCAGGGTCAGTGGAAAGACGATATGCGTTACGGAAAGCGCCAGATGGAGATGCAGCGCTAATGATTTCAGTGACTTATTAGCGACCAAAAGATAAACGGATAATGTAATGAGGAATCGTTTGTGGTAGCATTCACTCTAGATATTAAAAATATTATTTATTAAGTAAATTATTATGCACTTAGATCAGGCTCATCAACTGTTATCACAAATGCTCTGGACCGGGCTTGCTGTTTGCGCGCCCGTCCTAGGCGTTGCTATGGCGGTAGGTCTTTTGATCAGCGTGTTGCAAGTTGTGACCCAAGTACAGGATATGTCGCTTAGCTTCGTTCCGAAGCTCGTTGCGGCCATCGCGGCCTTGGTCATATTTGGTCCGTGGATGCTGCGTGAGCTGCTCAACTATGCGACCAAGCTCATTCTTTCCGCCCCCAAGTTTCTCTAGTCAGTCGCAACATGCGTATTGATTTCGATCTCGCCTGGGTGGCGGCGGTCTTGCTTTGCTCGTTGCGACTCGCTGCAGCGATCGCCCTCACTCCGATATTAAGTGGCTTTTCCATTCCAGGCAGACTGCGTGTGCTGCTCTTATTGGCATTGTCCGTCTGTATGGTGGGGCCAGCCAATATCACCGCCATGCCTAAACCGGGTGATGTGCTTGACTTGGCATTGGCCGCGCTGTGCGAGCTGGGCTTTGGCGCCGCCTTGGCATTTGGGGTCTTCGCTGCATTCAGTTCGTTTTCCCTTGCCGGGCGCATGCTCGATTTACAAATCGGCTTCTCTGTCGGTGGGCTGTTTGACCCTGTGACACGGCGGCAATCGCCGATTCTTGCAGCGTTATTCGACCTGTTTGCCGTCGTCTCATTTTTCATTGCCAATTTGCACCATACCCTGTTGCGCGGTTTTGTAACGACGCTGGAGAACGTGCCCCTCGGCACCGCAAATCCTTTTGTATCACCGCTTTTACTCAGCCAACAGATGACAGTCATGTTTGTGAATGGTTTAAAGCTGGCAGCACCGGTGGTGATCTGCCTGCTGCTCGTCGATATCGGGTTGGCGACGCTGTCCCGAAATATTCCTCAATTCAATATATTTGTCATCAGCCTGCCCATCAAAACATTGGTGGGAATCGCCATGTTGGCCGTTGTCATCCGTTATATGGCACCTACCGTGTCACGCGCGCTCAACGCCATTTTCCCTTACTGGAGCGCCTTGTTGGCGTAGCGCGATGGCAGAACAAGAACTCGACCGTAATGAACAGGCGACGCCGTTCAAGCTTGAACAGGCGCGCAAAAAAGGCTCTGTGGCGAAGAGCCAGGATGCCGTGTACGTAGCCGTACTATGCGCCCTGGTGATCTTTCTCTATTCTTTTGGCTGGCAAGCCATCAACCGCTTCTTATCCGTAGCGCAGATCACCCTAGGCCATGCTGGCCGCAATGACTGGTCGCAAGGGGGCGTCGTCGCGTGGCTGTGCGCAGCATTATTGGCTTGCCTGCAACCATTCCTGCCCTTGCTGCTCGCATTGATGATTGCAGCCATTCTGGCCAGCTTGGCGCAGACAGGGCCTGTCTTTAGTACCCATCCCATCAAGCCTGATTTCAACCGGCTCAACCCGGCTGCCGGCTTCAAGCGGTTGTTTTCTATCAAGGTAATCTACGAAGGGTTCAAAAGCGTCGTGAAGCTTACCTTGATCGGGATAGTACTCACCTTGGCTTTGTCCGAGCTGCTACCGCTGTTCATGGCGCTACCCAATATGGATGCACGCCACTATGCCGCCGTGCTGCTGGACACCAGTGCAGCCCTGCTTTTCAAGCTGGCGCTGGTTGCGTTGATATTGGCGATTCTGGATATGGCTTATACACGCTGGGAGTTCGGACGTCAGATGCGTATGAGCGCCCGTGAATTGAAAGAAGAGCACAAGCAGCGTGAGGGCGACCCTCGCATACGGGCTCGATTGCGTGAACTGAGAATGGAAGTGCTTAAGCGAACACAGGGCGTAGCGCGTGTTGCAGAAGCCGATGTGCTGATAACCAATCCCGTGCACTTCGCCATTGCCGTCAAATACAAACATGGCGAGATGGCTGCACCACTCGTCATCGCCAAGGGAGCCGGCAAATTGGCCGCCAAACTTCGTGAAGCTGCCTATCGCCACGATGTGGTCGTCGTGCAGAACCCACCCCTTGCACGTGCCTTGTTCAAACAGGTCGATAGCGACCAATACGTTCCAGAATCGCTCTATCCAGACGTTGCAAAGATCTTGGTCTGGATCTACGCAATGCGTGCTGCCCGCACACAGGGGGCAGCATGAATAGCTTGCGTAAGATTTTCCAGCAGAACGCTGATATCGCGATCGTGCTGCTGGTTGTAGGCGTATTGATCGTACTGTTCACCCCTATTCCGTCACAGCTTCTGGATTTCCTGATTCTGGCCAACTTCAGCTTCGCCTTGCTGATCTTGGTACTAACGTTCTACATGCCCAAACCGGTCGAATTTTCGACTTTTCCGGCCTTGCTGCTGATCGCCACGCTATTTCGGCTGTCACTGAATGTCGCGGCAACGCGGCTTATCTTAGGCTCGGGAGATGCTGGCCGGGTAATCGGGGCGGTAGGTAACTATGTGATTGGTGGCAATTACGCCATTGGCCTTATCGTCTTTCTGATTCTGATTGTTGTGCAGTATGTCGTGGTTACCAATGGAGCCCAGCGGGTTTCCGAAGTTGCCGCGCGCTTCACGCTCGATAGCATGCCGGGCCAGCAGATGAGCATCGACGCAGACCTCAATATGGGGTTCATTGACCAGGAGGAGGCCAAACGCCGCCGCAAGAACCTGGAAAAAGAAGCGGGCTTTTACGGGGCCATGGATGGCGCCAGCAAGTTCGTCAAGGGCGATGCCATTGCAGGCATCATCATCATGCTCATCAACATCATCGGCGGTTTGGTGATTGGCGTCATGCAGATGGGCATGCCATGGGGCCAAGCTCTGCAAACCTTTACCCTGTTGACGATTGGTGACGGCATTGTCACCCAGGTGCCGGCGCTGGTTATCTCTGTTGGTACAGGCATTATCGTTACGCGTTCCGCCTCCGATGCCAACCTTGGCCAGGAAGTACTCAAGCAACTGGGCTCTTTCCCCAAGACGCTGCTCCTGGTCGCCGCAGCCTTGGGCGGCCTCTTGATGCTGCCCGGTATCCCCGTCATTCCCGGGGCTGCATTAGCGCTGCTATTTGTGTTTCTTGCCTGGCTATCTCGCCAAAACAAACTTTCCGCCCCGTTGAAGGACACCGAAGACCTGGCGGAAGAAGTCGGGCAGCAAGATGCGTATGCCGAATTGGACGTAGAGCCCATCGAGATTTATGTCGCCAGCAACCTGGGCAGTCTATTGAGCGAAGAGCAGCCGGTGATGATGGAACGCATTGCTGCCTTCCGCACCCAATACGCCGGTGAGTCGGGCTTGGTCTTGCCCAGCTTGAAGATTCGCGAAGCAGGCCGGTTGGGCCAGAACCTTTATGAGATCGCCATCTTCGGTGTAGTGGTTGCGCGTGGAGAACTGATGCCCGGTCACACAATGGCGATTCATGCCGGTGGCAATCCGCGCAAACTCAATGGCATCGAAACCAAAGACCCGACCTATGGCCTGGCTGCGGTTTGGATCGAAGATGACGAGAAGGAATCGGCACGGCTGGGTAAGTACACCTTGGTTGACGCCGCTACGGTATTCATCACGCATCTGTGCGAAACATTGCGCCAGCAGTCCGCAACCTTGCTAACACGCGCTGAAACTGAACGGTTAATTGAGCGAGTAAGACAAAAGCAGGTCGGCTTGGTTGAGGAAATCGTACCGACACTATTGTCGATCGGTGAAATCCAACGCGTCATGCAGAGCCTACTCAAGGAAAAGGTCTCGGTACGACATCTCCAGGCTGTGCTCGAAACACTGGCGGATGCCGCAAAAGTCAGCAAAGACCTCGCTTACCTGACCGAAGCCGTGCGCCAACGCCTGGGGCCGATGATCTGCCAAGCCCTGGTCAACCCGCAGAACGTCCTGCAAGTACTCATGCTCGATCCCTCAATTGAGTTTCAACTCTCGCAAGGCTTGCAAGCTGCAGAAGGTAGGCAGCCAACCATTGACCCCAAGCTGACGGAGACCGTGATGCGCCAATTAGCGCAGCAGGTTGAGCGAATGATGAAGAGCAATTTGATGCCAGTTCTACTGTGCGCGCCAGAACTGCGTCGACACATTCGTACTTTGTCCGAACGCATGATGCCGCACCTGCGCGTGATCTCGCTGCTGGAAGTTCCCAGCACGGTAGAACTACGCGCCTTTGCCTCTGTAACGATTCAATAAGGAAGCACCCTGGTCATGTCTGACGCCTTTTCGATCTCCATCCAAAGCTTGCAAAGTGATATGCGCAAGTTGGAAACGGTTTCGCACAACCTGAGTAACACGACGACAGCTGGCTATCGCCGACAAATCAGCAAGTCGGCCCCTTTCTCAACGGTATTTGATAGCGAACAACTGTCATTGAGTCCATCAACTGCCGCCCCTGGCCTACATCGTACCGATATGCGCGCAGGGCCGCTTCAGGCGACAAACCGGCCGCTGGACCTTGCCATCCAGGGAGAGGCCTTCTTTGTTGTGAACACTCCCCAAGGCCCTGCCTACACACGCCGTGGTGATTTTCAGATTGCTGCGGACGGCCGCCTCGTCACAGCCAAGGGCGAACCCGTACTCGGCACGCAGGGAGAATTGCATCTCGAAGCCGGTGAATATCGCGTCGACACTACCGGGCAGATCAGCGTAAACGGCAGCATCGTAGGCCAATTACTGCTAGTCGAACCGGGCAAGGGTGCTTCACTCCAAGCACTCGGTGATGCGCAATACACAGGACTGGAAGGGGTGCAGCAACCCAATGAATTGCATTCCACGGTCCGGTCTGGCTTTGTTGAGTCATCCAACGTGGTACCGATGCAGGAGATGGTCTCCCTGATGGAAACCATGCGCCATTTTGAAGCTGGCCAGCGCCTGATCCAAGGTTACGACGATGCAATGAGTCGTGCCATCCAGAAGCTTGGCGAAGTTTAAGAAAGAATTAGTAGAACCATGAATAATGCACTTTATATCAGCGCTAGCGGCATGCAGTCGCAGCAAAAACAACTCGATGCCGTCGCGCACAATCTCACCAATATGAACACGCCGGCATTCAAGGCAACGCGTGTTCAGTTCGCCGAGTTGATAGACCGTGGCGCTGCGAATGCGACCAATCCCAACCCACCGCAAACCCACCTCGCAGGGCTGATGCACACTGGCATGAGCTTTGACTTTAGCCTGGGCGAGCTCAAACAAACGGGGTCAGCCGCTGATATCGCCATCCAGGGGGCCGGCTTTCTTGCGGTAGCGTTGCCCGATGGCAGCACGGGTTATACGCGCGGGGGCAAGCTGACAGTCGATGCCAACGGCGTACTGGGCACAACCGACGGCCATCCACTACAGCCGCAAATCCAACTGCCATCCGATGCGCAAAGCTTTAAGTTGCACTCCGATGGCCGAGTAGAAGCACTGTTCGCTGATGCGCGCCCGCCTATGGAGCTGGGCCGATTGGAGCTATCCACCTTTGCCCGGCCCGATGCGCTGAAAAGTACAGGCGGCGGGCTCTACCATGCAACGGAAGACTCAGGCGAAGCGAAGACGCTATCACCAGGTCAGGATGGAAGCGGCATGCTTGCCCAAGGATTCCTGGAAGGCGCCAACGTCAAGCTGATCGATGAAATGACGAAACTCATGCTAGCCCAACGCGCCTACGAGATCGGCAGCAAGGTTGTACAGGCTGCCGATGAAATGATGGGCATGACCAACAGCTTGCGGCGTTAAGACCATGCTTCTACGCCAAGCTTGTTTCCTAATCGCAGTGCTGGTGTGCGCCACAACGCATGCGGGCAGCGTCGTCGTGTCGCTACGCGCCGAGGTCGCATTATCGCAGCCCCGCTTTACGCTGGCCGATATCGCGACACTGCAATGCGAACAAGCAGCGGACTGCAGAACGTTGGCAGGTTTGTCTATCGGGAATGCGCCGCGTATCGATGCACAAGTGCGCCTGACCCAGCCTCAGCTTGCCCGACTGCTCCGTCGCCTTGAGCCTCGGCTGGCGCAGCAGTTCGAATGGCAGGGTTCAGATGCGGTGGCGTTGACGGTTGCAACACAAAGCCTGCCGGCGGCCAAGGTCGTCGATGCTGCCCAGGCAGCATTGGCTTCAGCCTATGGCGACACCGGACTGACTGCCAATTCACAGTACAAGGAAACATATATCAAACTGCCCGTCGGTGCGGTCTCGCTGAATGCTCGCATGCCGGACTTCCCAGCACGTGACCACACCGTCGTGACGGTAGCCGTCTCGATCGACAACCGCTTCTACCGCACCATAGCGGTACCGATGCAGTTGACGTTGCTTGCACCGGTCTTGATCGCCAGCCGCGACCTAACGACTGGCAGCAGGTTCAGCTGTGAGTACGCACAACTACGTACGACCGATATCGCCAAACAAGCCGGCTTGGCCACGCAGGCAGTGTGCAGCCAGACCTGGCGCTTGAGAAAACCCGTGGCTGCCGGCGATGCCGTCACGACAGCGGCCATAGAACCCGTGCCTGATGTTGAACAAGGTTCGGCGGTCAGTCTGGTGGCGGATTTTGGTGGCATTCAACTCGAATCACGCGCTACGGCATTGGCCGATGGCCGCATTGGTGAAGCCATACCGGTACGTCCGACACTCTCCACAGCGTCAATCAAGGCGCGTGTGGTCGGAATCGGGCAGTTGCAAGCGATAGGAAGGTAATGAAAGTGAAGATAAGCCTGGCACTTATGTGCCAAATTTTTTTATTGGCGTTGCTGCCAGTAGCCTATGCCGAAACCCTCTACAACGAGTCGACTTTTCAGCCATTGGCTGCAGACCATCGTGCGCGTCGCCCAGGTGACCTGGTGATGGTAACCGTGCTCGAAAACTCGAGTGCCGCCACCGCCACGGGGGCTTCAGCCCAAAGAGACCAGGATGTGGGACTAAGTGCCGACATTACCGGCAGACGTAAGTTTGGTGCGAACCTGAGTACCGAAAACGGTTATGACGCCAATGGCCGCGCCCAACGCTCCGGCCGACTGCTTGCACAGATCAGTGCGGCCGTCGTCATGGTGCGTCCCAACGGTGACTTGGTCATCAGTGGCCGGCAGATTTTAGATATCAATGATGAAAAACAAGAGATATTCCTTAGCGGTGTGGTGCGGCCAATCGATATTGGTGACGACAACACCGTACCGTCGTCGCGCCTTGCCGAAGCATCCATACGCTACGCAGGCCAAGGAGAGCTGGCAGACAGACAGAAGCCGGGCTGGTGGAACCGACTGCTACACGTGCTCGGGTGGTAATGATGAAACGACTGAAGATACTTTTGCCACTATGCTTGATGGCTTCATCGGTCTTGGCTGATGGTGTACGCATCAAGGACCTGGGTCGCCTGTCCGGTTGGCGCGAAAACGCCCTTGTGGGTTATGGATTGGTTACCGGTCTTGCCGGCACCGGTGACTCGCAGGCAAACAAAGCCACACGCCAATCCATTGCCAACGTGCTGTCCCAATTCGGGGTCAATCTACCGCCCACCGATGTGATGAGTCGCAACGCTGCCGTGGTCATCGTCAACGCCAGCCTGCCTGCCTATGCAAGGTCAGGCGATAAGCTTGATGTCACCGTCACCTCGCTGGGTGATGCACGCAGTTTGCTAGGCGGCAGCCTGTTGCTGACACCATTGAAAGGCGCCAACAGCCGCATCTATGCCCTTGCGCAAGGTACGCTATCGGTAGGGGGGTACAAATACGACCTGAATGGCAACGTGGTGCAGAAGAACCACCCAACGGTGGGTTCGGTGCCCGGTGGTGCGACGGTGGAACAGAGCGTCAAGGCGGATCTGGTCGATCAGGAAAACCGGCTCACGTTTGTACTTTCCGACCCGGACTTCACTACCGCTTCGCGCGTGGCCAGCGCCATCAACACCGCCATGGGCCATCAGCTTGCGCAGGCTCGTGATGCTTCGGCAGTTGAAATCGACCTACCAACCACCCCTGGTGCACGCCTGGTGGATTTGGTAACCAGGATTGAACGGCTGACGGTCGAGCCCGATGTCCGCTCGCGCGTTGTGATTAACGAACGCACGGGCACTTTGGTCGCCGGTGGCGATGTCCGTATCTCCAAGGTATCGATTTCCCATGGCGAATTGAAAGTATCGATCGTCACAGAAAACTCGGTGTCCCAGCCGACATTGGTACGCCAGACCGGCCCGAATGTCCGTACCGAGGTGGTCGCCAACTCACGCATTGATGTCAGCGAGGGTGCCGGCAATTATCTGGGCGCATCAGGGAATACCGTGGCTGATCTGGTTCAGGCATTGACGCGAATCAAGACCAGTACGCGCGACATCATCTCCATCCTGCGCGCCGTCAAAGCAGCAGGCGCACTACATGCGGAGCTGGTGGTGCAGTAAACACCCAAAAATAAGCCTGGCTTGTTCCCCACCATCGCTTGGCGGATACGTCTAATGGCGGAGAGCAACCAACACTCATCCACTCACTCGTCCCAGCAACCGTCCAGACAGGGTTGCTGTGGCGAAGTTTTGCTCAAACTCGGTCTGCATTTGAATTGAAAAGGTAATGAACAGGATGGAAGCTACTGAATCCGTAACGCTGCAATTGGTTTCGAAGGCACTCGATGCAGCCAGCCTGCGTCAACAGGCTATCGCAGCAAATATTGCCAACGTTTCGACGGCAGGCTATCGCCCTGTACGCGTCAGTTTCGAGGATCAGCTCCAGGCCGCCCGCAGCCAACTGAATACCGGCGGAAAGCTTGATGCATCGGCCTTGTCGGGCCTTCAACCCCGCTTGGTGGAGACGGGTGAAACCGTAGCAGGCGACAGTACCGCCAACCTGGATATGCAGACTGCCGAATTGGCGCGCAATGCCATTCAGTACCAAGCCTTGCTGAAAGGCCTGTCTCATCATTTCGCCATGATGGGCACCATCATCAACGAAGGGAAACGTTAATGGATTATCGAAGCGCTTTCGCCATCAGTGCCGCAGGAATGAGCGTGGAGAAACTCCGTCTCGATGTGACGGCGCTCAACCTCGCGAATATGAACAGCACCCAAGGGGCCGATGGCCAACTGTTCAAGCCTATGCGCGTGGTCGCCACACTGGGCGGCGCTAACTTCGCCAGCCAGTTCGAAGCCTCTGCTTCGTCACTCACCTCGTTGCTACCAGCAGGTCGGATTGAGGCAATGGACGTAGCACCACGGGTAGTGCACGACCCCGGTCACCCCGATGCAGACGAACAAGGCAGGGTGAAACTTCCCGGTGTTAATCACCTGGGCGAAATGGTCAACATGATGAGCGCCCTACGCGCCTACGAGGCCAACGTCGTCGCATTGAATGCCGCCAAGACGATGGCGCAGCGTGCGCTGGATATTGGCGGTGCAGCATGAGTGTCGACGCCATTGCCGCGGTCAACACCATTTCGCTGGAACCCAGCGCGCTGACCAATGCACCGCAAGGGAACTTCACCGCTTGGTTCGATAACCAGATGACCACAGTGAATCAACAGTTGGCTGTAGCAGACCAAGGTATGCAGAAACTGGCAATGGGTGACGCCAGCAACTTGCACCAAGTGATGATCCAGATGGAAGAAGCCAAGCTCTCTGTCCAGCTGGTCCTCCAAGTTCGTAACCGTTTACTTGAAGCGTATCAAGACGTGATGCGCATGCAGATGTAGAAATAAAGGCGCACACGCATGTTTTCACAGCTTTGGAATAAATTGGATTCAAAGGCACGCGCGGGTTTGGTCACCGCCGTGCTGGCGGTCATCATATTAACCAGTGCATTGGCTTGGTGGGTATTCCGCCAGGACAACCGGGTCCTGTTTGCGGGTTTATCTGCGCAGGATGCATCCGCCATGGTGGCCGAGCTCGACCGCATGAAAGTGCCTTACCAGCTCGACCAGGATGGCGGCACCATACTGGTTGCGGCAGATACCGTGCATAAGACACGGTTGCAGGTGTTAGGCAAGGACATCCCATTGCATGGCACCGTGGGGTTTGAGCTATTCAACAATAGCGACTTTGGCATGACCGAATTCGCACAGAAGGTGAATTATCAGCGCGCATTGCAAGGTGAAATCACCCGCACCATCCTGGCCATTGATGTCATCCAATCCGCCCGGGTCCATCTGGCGCTGCCGGAACAAGGCCTATTCATACGGGCTGGCGCACAGCCCAAGGCATCAGTCACGCTGACATTGAAACCAGACCGTCAGCTGTCAGCCGAGCAAGTTCGTGGCATCCAGCGGTTGGTATCAGCATCGGTAGCGGAAGTACGCGCCGAAGACGTGACCGTGATCGACCAGCATGGCGTTGCCCTGAGCCGGGCCAGCGGTTTGGCCACCAACGACGCCTTCAGCAGTGACATGCTGGACCGAAAGCGCGCCGTAGAAAGTTATCTGGGCCGAAAACTCGACAGCGTGCTCGAACGCAGCTTCGGGGCGGGCAAAGTCGTCGCCAGCGTGGATGTCGAACTCAACGACAAGGTGATCAAGCAGACCACCGAGGACATGCTGCCAACCGACAAGGAACGCGGTACCGGCGTAATCGTGCGCGAGCGGCAGACTTCGCGCCCAACCGGCGCTGCCGAACATGGCAAGGACGAAACCACGCAAAGCGAGTTCGATTACCAGATAGGTCGACGTGTCGAACAGACGGAGCGTAATCCAGGCGGTACCGAACGCATCAGCGTCGCCGTCGTATTGCGTGCGCCGATGAACGAGGACGAGCAGGCCAGGTTGAAGGACATCGTCGCCAACACAGTGGGCCTTGTGCCCAGCCGCGGTGATGGCATTGCGGTATATAGCATGGCGCAACTGGCAGCCGGCAACGTCGCCGCAGCGCTGGTGGATACCCCCATCGCGCCAGAGCCAACACCCGGTGAAGCAACACCGATGGCCGTCAGCGAACAGCCGGCGGTCAACCGTATGACGGACTGGATAATTAGTGGGGCTCTGTTGCTGGGCTTGATGGTAGTGGGTTTGCTCATGCTGGGTTTCCTACGCCAGCGCTACGCCACGCCCTTGGTTGCCAAACGCACGCTGAGCGACGCTGAACGCGAACAAGCGCTGCATCAGGTCCAGGCTTGGCTGAATGAACCGTCGATCGCCGCGGAGGAGCACACGCGATGAACGAACGGCACGCAGCGCTGAAGCTTCACGGCATGGAAAACACAGACCGCGAGTGGATACTTTCCCAACTGGGTGAGTCCGCGCGGGCAAGGCTATATGTCTATCTGGAAGAGCTCGATAGGCTGGGCATTCCACCGCAATCCTTGCAGCAACCCAAGGTAGACAGCTCACCTTTGGGTGCGTTAATAACCGCCGAACCCACCCATATTTGCGCCATCTTCGATACGGAACCAGCTTGGATGTTGGTACAGCTGTTGCGGTTGCGCAGCTGGCCGTGGGAGCGTGCATTGTTGGCCAGCCTGGATGCAAAGCGCCGGGCTGCCATTATTGACGAACTACGCCAACAAGAAAGCCAAGCGCTGCCACCGGCATTGGCCGATGCACTGTTGCATGCCAGCCATGCTCGTCTGGCTGACCATGTCCGGTCTACCGTTGACATGGCCGCCCGCCAGACCGCAGCGAAACGGCCTTCATTCTTCGATCGGGCAATGCAATGGCGCCGATAATCCGCAAACCTCAGGTGCTGGGCGATAAGCGTGCATTACGGCCACAGACTGATGACCGATTGCCACATGCTGAATCGATGCAACCCTCATCGACCGCCGATATACAGCCCCGAGCGGTTGCCCCTGCTGATGCTGTTGTGCAGCCTGTACAACCGGTGCCCGTCGACCTGAGGCCATTGCGCGAAGAAGCGCTGCGACAGGCTCGCGAGGAAATGCAAGCAGAGGTAGAAGCCTTGGCGCAGGCAGCGCAGGCACGTGGTTACGAAGACGGGCTAAAAAAGGCGGCCCAACAGCTGGCCGAGGAAAATGCGCAACGTACTGCATCGACTCAGACGCTGATCGAAACCATCGAGCAACATTGTCAGCAGGCATTGGTCCATACCGAGGAACTCGCCGCGCAAATTGCCTACGAAACCGTGTGCAAGATTGCTGGCGAACAGCTGATAACCGCAGATGGCGTACTGGCCATTGCACAAAGTGCTATCGCAACACTTGGGCAACAACGTGTACTCAAGGTGCATGTGTCGCCGCCCGACTTCACCCTACTGAAAGATGCGGACGATTCGCCCCCCCACTCAACACTATTGGAGTGGGTGCCGGATGATCGTATCAAGGCAGGTGGCTGCATTGTGGAAACCGTGATGGGCGAGCTGGACGCCCGCTTGGAAGTGCTGCTGACAAAGACTTGCCATACGCTGATTAGCGCTAGAGCGTCGAGGACAACGTGAGTTCTCCGTATCTACAGGCCATACGCCAAATGGCCCCCTACCAACGGACAGGACATGTCGCCCGGCTCGCAGGCCTCTGCATTGAAAGCCGGGGGCCGGATGCACCGATCGGCGCCATTTGCGAAATCATGCCCCGGCATGGTGGCATCGCGCTGCGTGCCGAGGTTATCGGCCTGCGTGAAGACTGCATTGTGTTGATGCCTTATGGCGATACCCGGGGCATCGCCATCGGTTGCGATGTTCTCGCCACCGGCCGGAGCCCCGAAATCGGAGTCGGCGCGTCATTGCTTGGAAGGGTTATCGATGCCTTCGGCGCGCCATTGGACGAACGCACCGCACCCGTCTATACCCAGTCCCGCCCGTTGCGCGCCAGCCCGATGAATCCGCTACGCCGCCCGCGCATCAGCCAGATTGCAGAAACCGGCGTGCGCGCCATAGATGCCTTGCTGACGCTGGGTCGCGGCCAGCGCATCGGTATTTTCGCCGGTAGCGGTGTGGGGAAAAGTACGCTGCTAGGTATGATCGCGCAACGCGCCGTGGCCGATATCAACGTCATCGCCCTGATTGGCGAACGTGGCCGCGAAGTGAAGGAATTCATAGAAAAGCACCTGGGCGAAGCAGGCTTGGCGCACTCGGTGGTGATTGTTGCAACCGCCGATATGCCCGCCCTGGCAAGGGCACGAGCTGCCTATGCTGCGACGGCCATTGCCGAATATTTCCGTGACCAGGGCAAGCAGGTCATGCTGACCATGGATTCGATAACCCGATTCGCCATGGCTAAACGGGAAATCGGCCTCGCAGCCGGCGAGCCGCCGACGGCGCGCGGCTATACACCCTCGGTATTTACCGAACTACCCGAGCTTTGCGAGCGCTGCGGTACGGCCGACACCGGTGGTTCAATTACCGCCTTGTATACGGTCTTGGTGGAAGGCGACGACTTCAATGAGCCGATCTCCGACATCCTGCGCGCCACGCTTGACGGGCATGTCGTGCTCAACCGCAAGCTGGCCCACGCGGGGCACTTTCCAGCAATTGATGTGCTGCAAAGCGCCAGCCGCCTAATTACCGATCTGGCTGCCGATGCCGAAATCAGCTTGATCCGTAAGGTTGTTCTCCACCTCGCAACCTATGAACGTAACCGCGAGATGATCGACATAGGGGCCTACCGTACGGGCAGCAACAACGAGATTGACCGTGCCGTTGCCGTGATGCCAGCGCTGAAACGCTTTTTACAGCAGGACGCCAAAGAATACGCGCCGCGCAGCGCTGTAATCCAGTATTTGAGCCAGATTCTGGCCGAGGATAAACCATGAACTCGCAACGTGGATTCATTTATCCGCTGGCGCCGCTGTGCAAGCTCAGCGCATGGGAATTGGAACGGCGGCGACTTGAACTGGCGGAAGAAGTGGCCAATGAAACCGACAAACGCCAAACAATGGCAACGAGCCAACGCCGGTTAAGCGATGCCGTCGCTTTGCTGGGCGTCCAGGCTGGCCTGGACGCCCCTATCGACCCCGCTGCCCGGGCCATGTGGCTTGGTTATCTGCACCGCCTTGACCAGCACTGCCAACAGGCAGCGCAGCAGGTTGAGGATGCAGCCGCAGTCAGGCAACAAGCTGCTGATCGCTATAAAGCACGCCACCAGCAGCATCAAGGCTTGGAATCACACCGTGAGAACGCCTTGCTTGAATACAAACGTATCCAGGGCGCAGCGGTATTTGCCAGCGTCGATGAAAGCTGGCTGCAAACAAGTCATTGGAAAAGGAACCAAGATGCGGGTAACTGAAAAAGTCGGGTTCGAACAACCCCCGCTGATGGAACGCGAAGCCCATCAGCGCCGTGATGCCTGGAGCCGGGAGCTGGAACAAGCCAGCGCAGGCTTATTGTCCGGTATGAATGCCGTGCTGCGTAAGCAGGCAGCGCCAGACGAGAAACCTATGGCGACGCAAACCGCGTTTCAAGCTGCTGCGGTACAAGCCACATCGTCTTCTTCATTGGGCGCCGTAACCTGCCGCCCGATGCCGGATGCAATGCGGGCCTATGCATCGCCGGCTCAGACGGAATACGCTGAAATCGACCTGACCCCGGCTGACGAGCCATCGGATACGGGTGCCGCATCGGCCCTGCCCTACTCAACACCCAATGCCGCGGCGCTGACACCGGCATTTTCTGCTGCGCCTGTTTTCAACCATATGGGTAGAGGACAGTCTGGGCATGACGCGACGCCTATCGTGCCGGGTTACAACCAACATCCTATGGAGGTAGCAGCGCCTCTTTTGTCGCTGCAACCTTCATCCAGCCTAGTCCGGTCTCTGACCGCGCCAACGTCAACACTGACAGCTGCCCGCACACCCGAAAGCAAGACTTTCAACACTGGGGAAACCTGGCAGGCCCGTAACGTCCATATGACACAGGATGAGCAAGGCCATGTTCAAGTCTGGTTACGTGATGCCCAGATGAATACAGCGCTACGCGCCGTACTGCTGCAACAACTTCGCCAGGAACTTGGCGGCGCAGGCTTGCAACTGGGCAGCCTGATGGTCAATGGCAAACCCGTATGGCGTGAGCAGGACCAAACCCGCTCCGTGCCTGGACAAGCCGGCGCTGCAGCTCAGTTACAAACCGACGAGCCGGCTTCCGGCTACTTCACTTACTCGACACGCTCGCAAAGGCAAAGATAACCATGGCGCTCGATTCGATTGGAGCTTCCTCCGCACTACAGGGTGCGGGATTGGGCTTGCAGGATTTATTGAAAATTCTGCTGACGCAGCTGACCTACCAAGACCCATTGAAACCCATGGATAACCAGGAGTTCGTGGCGCAGATTGCGCAGTTCTCCTCCCTTGAGGCGACACGGCAATTGAACGACAAGACGGACCAGCAGATATCGATTCTGGCAACGAGCCAGTCCATCGGCCTGTTGGGCAAAACGGTCGATATCGAACTGCCCTCGGGCGCTGTCAGCGGGCAGGTAACAGGCTTATCCCTCAAAGATGGCAGCCCGAATTTGACGATTAAAAAAGCAGATGGCCAGGTCGTGGCAGGCATTGCCTTCTCACAGATAGCCGCTGTGCGCTAGGCACCCTCTGCACAGACTTTGAACAGATGCTAAGTAACTAAAATTAATTGGAACAATCATGATCGACACTGTTTTTATCGGGATGTCTGGGCTGTCCAGCTATTCCAAAGGGCTGAAGGCCATCAGCAATAACGTGACCAACTTGAACACCCCCGGCTTCAAGACCTCGCAATTGCAATTTACCGATCTCTTCTATCAAGGCAGCCAGAACGGTACCGGCGCTGGCCGCTTCGGCAATGGCGTGGGTACTAATGGCACCAACCTCAATTTCATGGCGGGCGACTTCCGTTCGACAGGCAATGAGCTGGATGTCGCGGTAAACGGGCAAGGCTTTTTTGTACTGCGCGATGAGCAGAGCAATCTGCGCTACACCAAAGCCGGCCAGTTTGAATTCAACGGCAACGGCGTGCTGGTGAACCGCAATGGGAGCGAGAAGGTCATGGCTTATGACGCGGGCAATTTGCGCGAAATCACGCTTCAGGGCATGCAAAGCAATCCACCAAAAGCAACCAGCGAGATTGTGCTGAAAGGCAACCTTTCCCCAGAGGGAACCCAGCATAGCATCAACAACGTGGCGGTATTTGATAGCGCGGGCAAACAACACAACCTGACGGTTGCATTCACTGACAAGAAACTGGATGCAACCACAGGGGAGGTGTCGTGGACCGTTACCGTCAAGGAAAACGCCACCACGCTGACCACGGGTGACTACAAGTTCAAGAATAGCCTCGCCGTTGGCGGTAGCGACGCTTTGAGTTTCTCCTTTAATCCCGCAGGGGCAGCGGCTTCGACAGTCACCATGAAGCTGGGCCCCAATGTCCAGGCATTCAACCTGGGCACCACCTCATCGCTGGAAGTGGATAGCAAGGATGGCTACGGGGTAGGCACCCTTGCCAAGCAGGCCTTTGATGACGAAGGGCATTTGGTCCTGAACTATTCGAATGGACAAAGCGACAAACGCTACCAGCTTGCCATGGCGCGCTTCAGCAACCTCGATAGCCTGGAGCAGATGGGTAGTAATCAGTTCCAGGCCAAGGATGCCAATGCCGTCAGCTACACCGTCGCCAGCAAAGGACAGGACGCTATACGCAGCCGTGCAGTGGAAATCTCCAACGTCGACCTCTCGCAGGAATTCAGCGACCTGATTCTGAACCAGCGCGGTTACCAGGCTTCCTCGCAAATCGTGAGCACAGCCAACGAGATGATTCAGGAACTGTTTGAAATGAAGGGACGCCGTTAAAGTGGAAGTACGGGAATATTGCCTGCTTGGCGAGGCCGCACTGGAAGCCGCCAAGGGCATGGTCATAACGGCACTGCAATTCTGGCAGTCACAGTGGGGGGGCGCATTGCCGCTGCAGACACTGCAGCTGCGCCCTGCCAGCCCAACAGTCATTGAACAGTACCCAACCAGCTGGCGACTTTACAGCGCCGATGGCAAGGATATCGCCTGGGTACGTGCGCCAAAGGGCTTGGCCCGTAGTTGCGAACAGCTGCTGTTTGCCGAGCAGCGTGCTATCCCGGAACTCGCTCAACACAACGACTCCCATCTCGCCCCCCCCGTAGCAGCATTGGCCGGCGACGCATTGCTGCTTGCCCTAACAGGTGTCGCCGCGGCCGATAAACCTGTTCCGGGCTCCGTCGTCACACCACCCGCCTCTCTCTTCAATACAGGAAGTGGTGCGATATGGCTGGAATGGTCTCTGGTGCCAGGAGAGCCCTTGCAGGTCATCTATCCCTGCCTTGTGCGTCCTCGCAGGCTGCGCCGCTCGACCAACGTGCTGACTTCCTTTCACACAGCCGTCAAACACCAGCGTATTCATCTGCAGGTTGACCTAGGCGAAGCCGAGTTATCGCTGGGACAGCTGCAAAGCCTGCAAGTGGGCGATGTCGTCCGGCTCGATCGACATCTGGGTGATGCACTGAATATCCATGACACGCAAGGCCGGCTGGTTTGCCATGGGCAGCCGGGGCAACGCCTTGGATGGCGTGCCATTGAAGTACATAAATTAAAGTAAGTAAGGACCTATATCGTGAAGACACAATCTACGCAGAACGAAACGCACACAGAAGAAGTCACCCAGCTCATCGAGCTGCCGGAACTCAATGCAACAAAAGCGGGTGCCGCCGTGGTGGGTGCAAACCTACAGGTGATACGTAACGTCAAGGTCAAGCTGATGGCGCGCCTGGGCGGTACCGAGTTGTCAGTCGGCGAACTGATGGACATGAAAGAAAACGCGGTGTTGCCACTTGACCGCCTGCTCGACGACCCTGTCGACCTCTTATTGGATGGCCATGTGGTTGCGCGTGGGCAATTGGTTGCGGTGGGCGACTCCTTTGGTATTCGCGTTACCGAATTACCCAAGTTGGACGGCCAATAATGCGTCGTTCCGGCTTACTCTGCCTCGTACTATGCCTGCTGGCGGGTACCGCCATGGCTGCAACAGGCGCGGCAGAAGGCACTGCCATCCCCTTCAAGCAGGCTACAGAAGTAGACAACCTGGTAGGACGCATCATTGGCGCACTGGTATTGGTCGCCCTGATTGGTATCGCCATCGCCGTACTGATCCGCCGTTTCCTACCCGGTTTCGCCGCTGCCGTGGGTAAGCCCGGCGAAGCGCTGCAAGTCAAACACCGCATGCGCCTTACACCAAGCTCCCAATTGATTGTCGTGGCCTATCGCCAGGAAGAGTTACTGCTGGTTGAAGGGCCGCAAGGCGTGCAATTGCTCCGCACTACCCCGCTTACGCCAGAATCCGGGGAGCAGGGCAATGACTAGGTATTACCGGTTGCCGCTGTTGGCTTTCGGGCTACTTGTGCTGGTGAGTCTGCAGCAAGCATTCGCCACTGCCGACCTGGTACTCCCAGGTCTGCAGCTTAGCGCCAGCGGATCGAGCGCCAACCAGACATCTACAGGGCTCAAGCTGCTGCTGGCGCTCACGGTGTTAAGCCTGGTGCCTGCCATATTGGTCTCGATCACGGCCTTTGTGCGCATCGTCATTGTGCTTTCATTGCTCCGGCATGCACTGGGCATGCAGGAAACCCCTCCCAATACCGTGCTGCTGAGCTTGGCGCTATTCCTGACCTTATTCACGATGTCGCCCGCGCTAAAGCAGGCGAACGAACAAGCCTTCCAACCTTATCTAAAGGGAAAGTACAGTACCGAACAAGCTGTGGAAAAAGGGTTCGCGCCCTTCCGTGATTTCATGGTGCGACAGACTCGTGAAGAAGACTTGGCGCTGATGGTTGAAATATCCAAAAGCCCTGCGCCACGTACGGTGGATGATATTGGCAACCTGCAATTGATTCCGGCGTTCATGCTGTCCGAGTTGCGTACAGCCTTTCAGATTGGTTTCGTCATCTTCCTACCTTTTCTACTGGTCGACCTGATAGTCTCGGCCATTCTTATGGGGTTGGGCATGATGATGGTGCCACCGGTCACGATTTCACTGCCGCTCAAGATACTCATGTTTGTAATGATCGACGGTTGGGGCATCGTCGTCCGGTCGCTGCTCAGCTCTTTCAACTAGACCTAGTCGTTCCAGAATGTCTCAGTCGAAGGCTTACGCATGGCAAAAGCTCGATCCGTCTGAAGAAGCCGGGCTGTGGGCCAAGCGCGCGCAAACCGGGAGCAAGGCTCGGTGCCGTCTTGCTGAACTCTATCTGCCTTTCGCCCGCATGGTGGCAGCCAAACTTTATGGCAAGCGGCCGAATGATGAGATTGAGTTCGGTGATTATATGCAGCTTGCTTCGGTAGGGCTGCTGGATGCCATCGACCGATTCGATGCATCTCAAGGTACTGCGTTTACCACTTACGCCCACTACCGAATACAAGGCAGCGTACTGAACGAACTCGAACATTACACCGAACGGCAGAAACAACATGGATTGCAGCGGCGCATAAAGGAACGGATCAAGTCCATGGACAATACCGCCATGAGTACAGACCCGGACAAGGTGTTCGAACGTCTGGCAGCGGTTGCCATCGGTATGGCCATTGGCATGATGTTGGAAGACGAGGGGCTATGCCTTAATGAAGAACCGGATGCCGTCATCGCCCCAGCCTATACCTCGCTTGAATTACGGCAACTCAGCCGGCAGTTAAGCGAAATGATTGAATGCCTGCCCGAACGTCACGCCCAGGTTATCCGTTACCACTATCTGCAACAGCTCGACTTCAGCGAGATCGCCAAACTGCTGGGTATCAGCAAGGGGCGCATCTCCCAGCTCCACCAAGCTGCACTGGCTAAATTACGCAGCGAGATTGCCCAACTGAACCAAGGTAATCTCGCTTGGTAGGCACGCAATCAATCCGAAGCCATCAGCATGCGGTCTATCGCACTTGCAATGGGCTCGGATAGCGAAGGCTCCGCCAACATACGTTCTCCTACGGTTTCGGCCAGCTGATAAAAACCTGGGTCGTTTACCAACCGGTCGCCCAGCTCATCGAGCAATACCGCCTCGATAAACGCCAGGAATGCCTTGCGCCGTCTTTGAGGGTCATCCGGCAATACAGCCCCCAGGCGGGTGATCAGCTTTTGTTCCAATGTGGAATCCGCCTCCCGCTTACCCGTCTTGCTCTGCTTCGACTCGGTTATCGCACTGCGCCTGCTGGTGGTCGCGCCACGGCTTCCCACTTGACTGCGGATGAGCGCAGCAATATTGGAAAGTTGATTGATCGAATCAATACTCATGCCTGAAAACCTATTCAACGTCCCACGATACAGTTGAGGACAAAGCAAGAACAACGGAGCAACCAGTGCTGACAAAGGTAAATGAACCTGCCCATATTACCTTGTGGATGCACAGCAGGTATTGAACCAACATTTAAACCTAATCATCATGGCCCAATACCTTTACACCAAAACTTCGTATCACTTTTTTTCCACAGAAGGGGGCAGGAAGTTTTTCGCCAGTGGCATGGTTGCCAGCACGGTATTGATAATGCGTTCAACCTCCGCCTGGTCACCGTTGGCCTGCGCCTGCAAGAGCTCGGCATAGCGCGCCGAAAGGCCTTCCGGCGCCAGACGACGAGCCCGCACCAATAGGGGCTCCGCACTCTCGGGCTGACCTCGCAGCAATGCTACCGCTGCCATCGCGCCATAGCTCTCCCCAAAATTCCTGTCCAGATCCAAACCACGCTGGAAGCAACGCTCGGCGTCGTCCAAGCGCCCCTGCAATAAACACATCCATCCGTAAGCATGCCAAGTACCGATATGGTTGGACATAAACTCGGTTGCTTGCAGGAAAGCCTGCTCCGCCGCGCCAAAATCCTTTTGGTAGAACCGTGCAATGGCCAAGCCAGACCAAGCCCGACCATTGATAGGGTTCAAGCTAAGGACATGCTCAAACTTGGCGATGGCCGCATCGATTTTACCCAGGCCCATCTCTGCCGTGCCGAGGGTGACCAGCGCATAGTGTTGGTCTGGCGAGCGAGCCAAACCATAAGTAGCCCACCGTATTGCCCCGTCGATATCATCATCATCCAGGCAAACCATCGAAAGCAACCCGGCCAATTCTGCATCATCCGGTTCACGGGCGAGGCCCTGCTCTGCCAAGGTACGGGCCTGTGTGAGCTCACCCAGCTGATGCAAGCTCAAGATCAACAGGTATAAGAAGCCCGGCACAGCGTCGCTCTCCTGCAGCATGGGCTCGAGCAATGCATACACTGCTTCAAAGTCTCCTTGCAGGTAGTGCGCATACGCCAGGTTGTAGCGTACAGCCGGGACTTGATAACCCATGTCGATCAAGGACTGGAACAACGCAGACGCCGCCGCCGTATGGCCTTGCCGCAGCGCCAGCAAGCCACGGTGATGGCAAAGCCCAGGATGGGCAGGCCAACGCGCCAAGCCACGATCAATCAGCATTTCGGCTTGATCAAATTGTTGGCAGGCGATGGATAGCTCAACCGTATCCAACAACAACTTGCTGTTGTCAGGGTCTTGTTCGAGAAAGCCCAAATAGCGGGTCAGCTTGGCGGAATCAGAAGCAGTCACAATAAATATCTAATCAAAAAAATAAGTGCGAAAAAGCGGACGCAATAACAAATAAACAAACGATGGCGCACAGCAGCATTGGCGTAAATCAAAACGGCCAGCCCTCATCCCCCAGCCTACTCCTTATACGCAGAGAGAAAGATATGGTCGTCCATTGGTTCCCCAACGGATTGCCTTTCCCCAGCAGAAGACTGGGGTGCCTGTTGCATCTGCTCGACATTGCCCAGCACCCGGCGCATTTCGGCCAAGAGCGGTGCGTTTGAGTAATCACACGCCAGCCCGGCGCGTAATTTTTCCGCGGCATCATCCAGATCAGTTTGGTTCAAGGCCAGCAGTCCATCTCGAAACAGCTTCAACGCATGGCCATTGGGCAATACATCCAGCTTTTGCCAAGTTGTTGCGGCAGCGACATCGCCACGCATCAATTGCAACAAGCCGAGTTGAAACACCGCAATATCAAATAGGGGGTTTAAATCTACAGCCCGCTGCATCCAAGTACAGGCATCATCGAACATCTTGATCTGGGCATATTGCGCACCCAGCAGAAACAAAATCTCTGATCGGGGCGGCGACGCCAATGCCATAGCCTGTTTAAGATAAGTAATAGAAAGGTCGTAGCGCTCACGTTCACTGGCCTCCAGTGCGAGGTGCGTCAGTTCATCAACGGTGAGCATTGTGCTGGGGTCATCTTGTTTCAAGGTATTTACTCGGTAGGCGCGCTGCACATACACGCAACGCAATCAGGATCATAGAGCCAAGCAGCTGCTCATAAATTTACCGGTTGGGGTAGGGTAAAGTTTAGCCCTACAAGAATGTGCGGTAAAAACGCACCAATGCAGGTAGCAGCAAAAGCCGATCCCCTCCCCCCAAAACCGGCACAGCATCGAGCCTACACCATCACATCGGTGCCTTCTTCCAATCTAGGAAGGCTCAAAAACTTTGGCGTACTTTTCCAGCGCCGCCATGCTACTGAGCAGATTCACCTCTACCGTATACGCTTTCACTGGTACATTCATCGCATTGGCAAAACGCTGCGCAAATGAAAATACACCACCACGACCTGCTTCACAGGCTAACAATCGAATTGGCGTACCTGGCTTGTAATACTTAACATATTTTTTTATCTCATTTGCGAATTCACGAGGACCTACTGCTTTACCGGTAATTGAAAGTGCCTTGTTACTATCTGAATGAGTTCTGATATCAAAATAAGTCTTGCCCGTCCCAGGATGAGTTTCCGCCATTTTTTGATGACCGGCAATATGCCCTTCTACATCGAAGCTTCCTTCATAGGGCTTTTTGCTAAACTTCAACAACTCGTAGTAATTATCAAAGCTTTCTTTTCTTTTTACCAAATAATGATCAACGTCCTTCATTTCGTCATTAAACAACCCCTCCAAACCAGAGACTGCTGGCTGAAGCACTCTACCTCTAAGTAATCCCCCCCCTCCTTTTAGCCCCACATCGCTGTGGATCTGCCATATCCCATCCTGATAGCGAACAGGAATTGCAGGTTTGGTAGGATTGTCAGGATAAAAAACCCGCCAGGTACCATTATCGGCATCGTAGCGAACGGGATAATATTTATCGCCTGATTTAATGTATCGATTATTTTCACTCTCGAATATACCCGATTCATTCACCAGAATTTCGCTGGAGGGAGCAGCGACTTGGTATTTGTCCATTTCTTCACCAAACGCCATAATCGATGGAACCGGTACTTCAACGACGGGTGGTAAGTCATGCCGTGTGATAAATGACTCGATGCCATAAGGATCACCAAGCGAGATTCCCGCATTATTGTGCTCAAAATTGCCCACCGTCGATTCAATATGTTCAGTCTTTAAAGGAATATCCAATGCTTTCCGCAGGGAAAGATAATTACGCAAACCAATTGCATGGGCAGTCGGCAATTCTGCTTCCTTAAGCGCCATGTGTTCTGCCATGTTTAGGCCAGATCTAGCTGCGCCGGTTCTCACCTCACCAAGAGTAGCCACATCAAAGATAAATGCAGCACCTGTCATGACGATATCGATGCCATCACCCTTACGCAGCGCCTCTTCAAATTGATACCCGCTACCAATGATCGGGATGGCGCTGACAGCACGCCCCGCATCACCATGCCGAATGCCTTCTTCCAACTCATAGACATTGCCGGCAATAGGAATCGCACCAATGATTTCTTCCGCATTACCGTTGTAAATGCCTTCCCCAAAACGCCATACGTTGCCAATAAGAGGGATGCCACGGATAATTCTTAATAGATCGTTATTTTCCCGCTCTGTCTCCGTTTGCGCATGAAAACGTGCAATAATCGCCTCACGCTCAGTTTGCATGTTTCCGGCATTTAATTCGCGGCCGGACTCTCTGATATTCTCCTTGGCTCGGGCGTGTATCCATGCATTGCTTGTCAAGGCCTGGTTATAGGCGTCTTCCGCTTGCTGAAATTGTTCTCTACTACCAATCACAGCTCCTCTAAAATGACGCCCTCCCACGTTTGAATATAGGCGTTCGTCTCTTGTTGCGGGATTCTGCGACGCCGCCTTTATAAGCTTTAGTAGCGCAGCATTACGGTCAAAACGTTGAGGAGGCTCCCCATAGTTCGCCAGCCAGCGTTCCCCAAGATAGATTTCCAACGCAGCAATCTTTTGCTGGGTAGTGGTCAAACCTACCGTGATGTTCTCACCGCTGGCTTGTGCCAGATATTGCGCCAGCAACATTTTGGGATTCAGCATCACAGATTGTTTGGCTTCCCATCTGCCGCAAAGCGCGAGAAATTGCCCCACCATCTGCGCTTCGGGGCCAAAAGAATCAGGTACCGTATCGCCCTGTACTAACAAGGACCGTTTCAAAATCGTCACCATGCCATGCTGCAAGGTGCCAAACCGATATTCTGTCGATTCACCCATGCGATCCAGCTTTCGCCTGACCAGGCTCTCCCTGACTTGGAGGTCAAGGGTACTCATACCAGGAATGCTGTTAATAACAGGATCATTGACCAATTCGCTGAAGGTTTTACCTTGTGTATTGACCAGAGCATTGTGGTCGACAAATACATTGCTGCGATCAGCATTCGGTAAAAACATCTGGGACAACTGCCATTCCTCGCGCAGCTTATAAAGAAAAGCTCTCCGAATATTTGTCAATTGCTCGCCCAGCGGCATTGAATGCCGGGGCGCTTCTACCAGCCCGAGGTTAGGCTCCCGTGCCAAACAGAACAAGATGGCTGCTTTATCCAGTCGTTCTTTCGCGAGAGGGCTCATCCACGCAGTTGCAGTTACTACACGATCGCCTTTCGCCAAGCGCTCGCCTAGGGCCAAACCATCCAGCTTATCTAGCCCAAAATTATCTGCATGCACATGCAAAGCATGAATAGCCTGAGTTGGGGTTATTATTTTCTTATTCGCCTGCCCCCAGTCAATCCAATTGAGGTCTTGGTATAATTTATCCAAATAACTGACAAAAGGCTCAGAACTATTAATGGGTAGCACTTCCCTTTCAATGGTTCCGTTTAAAAAAGATACTGTATAGTTAATCAGATCGGTGTCTGTCTCATTTGGGCGAGCACTTATCCAGCGATTGATCAGGTTTTTGTTATTCAAAAAGTCGGCAACGCCATCCATCTCTCTGGCTAAACGGCTCTGCATAAATTTATTTAGTGTCATTTCATCAGCAAACTGAGCATAGTCTTTAGCAATTCCCTCTAAAAAGAGTTTGGTAAAGAAATTGATTCTGTTTGCCGCATCCACCGACATACGCCCACTTTGCTGCAGTGCCTTTATCAAAATGCGAGTAGTGCGACTATCTTGCTGTGCCTCTTTATGAATGCTGGCAAAGGTTGCCCGCCGTGTTTGGTGGAAAGTGCGGGAAAACGTATCGGTAACAACAACCGTATTACGTTTGCTTCGTTTGGCAGCTTGGTCAGCGTCCCGTTGGGGTGGAGCGCTCATTGACTGGTCTGAGGTCACTTCGATCCGAGACAACATCCGTCCATTCGAGTCATAGGCGTAACGGATATTGCTGTCCAGAGTAGGAGCGGATCGATGGTGGTGATCGGCATAGTTAGGCTGCTGATTGCCGCCGAAAAAATCCCCCAATGTCCCCTGGTCGTTATAGGTGTGCAGGGTATCGACTTGTCTCTGTCTCTCAAGCAATAGTTCATCTCGCGCTAACACAAGATTATTGGCCGGTAGACTCTTCCTTCTCTCCTTACTTATTTTCTCTATCACTTTCGTTTGTGGTTCCTGGCATCGTTGAAATAAACCCACATACTGTCCCGCAACCACTGAAACCATATCTAAAAAACCCATAAGAATGAAGCCACCTGAAATGGATGGCATTAATATGGATTTTAGTAGAGCTAACAGTATTCGTCATACTGAATTGCGACAATACATTACCAATCAAGGACATTATTATGTTTATATGGAACTTCAATAACTCCGTTTTAATACGAAAATGATTATCTGCGTAGCAGACACACATAACTTATTGTCATGTAAATGCAATTTACTAACTACACATGGGATTTTAATCAAACTGCAAAAGCAGTAAATAACACTGGGCAAGAAGAAAGACAGTATGGCATCACAATGGGTCGTGTGTTTGTTAATTACCTTATTTTCCATTTTCCTAAGCTGTCAATTCATTTAGTTTCAGTGATAACCAGGGCTGAATGCTGTCACCGTCTGGTCTCTACCGCGAAAGCTTGCTATCGCCCGATAGTCAACAGCCTATGCCGCGCACTAAGCTTTTGCTCCGCCAGATGCTATGTTTTAAAACGGTATGACCGTCTTTGAGGAAAGACCATGCGCCGCATACGGATTGAAGTCCTGGCTATTGTCTTTCTACTGCAAAGCTTCATGGCAGCCGCAGACGTCACACTGACAAATGGAGAGTGGCCACCTTATCTGTCCGAGCATTTGAAATACTATGGCATTGCCTCCCATATCATCACCGATGCTTTCGCACATGCCGGCATAAAAGTCCAGTATGTCTTCAGGCCGTGGAAGCGTGCTTATCTGGAGGCAGAAAACGGCAAGTTTGATGGTTCAGTCGTCTGGACCTACGAGAAAGAGCGTGCCGAAAAATTCCACTTCAGCGACCCGATTTTTGAAGGCAAGTCTGTTTTCTTCCACTTAAAGAGCTTCTCGTTTAATTGGACGACTTTTGACGATCTGGTCCCTGTTCGGGTAGGCGGCACACTAGGTTATAGCTATGAGTTCGAGAAAAACCCTGCCATTCAGGTACAACGTGCTGATAACGATGTCGACAATTTCAAAAAACTACTTGCAGGCCGATTTGATATATTTCCCTCAGAAATGAATGTAGGTTATGCGACGCTTCAGCAGAATTTCACACCAGCAGAAGTCAGCCAGATTACCCATCACCCAAGAGCATATAATGTTGTGACTTATCATCTTATTCTTACAAAAAGCAAAACCGATAGCAAAAAACTACTTACCTCCTTCAATAAAGGTTTAAAAGCACTTAGAGACAGTGGAAAATACAATTCGTACTTTTATATTCCGCAGTAATGTTATTCACCAATAGCACATGTTTATAGGGTCAAAAAAACACAGGCCAAGGCTGGTGTTTTAATTACATGCGTTGCATTATGCCTTGACCAACAGCTACAGCAACATCAAGGTTTATAAGCCACCACAAAACGACCAGACTCATTCGGTGACACACTCACCGTACCTTCACCCTTCTTTTCATCAAATTCAATACTTGTCCTCTCTTGGGCCACAAGTAGTTTGATTTCAGGATTCAAGCGAAAAATGGTGATCTTGCTTTCCATATCAGCGCTGCTGGTTCCTGCCGGTACTTTAGCCAAAGGAAACCGCATCACTAGCTTTCGGTTTTCCAATTTTGTGAATTCGGTTTCCACTTTTTTGGGTGCCGTATCCCATTCCAACGCCAACAACTCCAATGTTTCGCTCAACATGTAGACATTGCCATCCACAATAGCCTCTGGCGCTACGCCAAAACACAGATTGATCGAAGCGAAATGACGGTTGCTGAAATCAAAATGGGCATTTTTAAGGGGTAACGACTGCAGCTCGGTAATTATATTTACGCTCAAGTTTCTTTCTTTGTAATTCGCCGGACATGCCATCCTAACCGGCGGAATGCCGACATCTACGGGTACCGTCGTAGTCGTTGGTGGTGTTACAAACTGCGTTGTTGCCGGACTAGAATTATCCCCACCACATCCCCATATGCCTGCTGCCAATGCGGTCGCGGTGAGGCATTTACCCAATTGTGCTACTTGTTTTCTATGCATATACACTATCTTTTTTACGATTTATTTCGATCTCGTCAAATCAAAAAGCCAATTCACCACGCAATAGCAAATATCCCCATAGGCCAACGCACATAAAGCACCTTGGCTGCTAGCTAGATGGATTGACTGATAGGAAAACGGATTTTTAACCCATTAACGCAATGCTAATGGAATTGATCGCAATGCGGCTATTGGCGCAAATCACAATAGTTTTCAAAGGCCTAGCGCTTAATTCATCTTCTCGTGTGCATCACAGCAAACAAAATCGAAGCTTCCGTAACGCATAACCGGGAACCGGCCTGTTTCCGGGAACGTCTATCCACCAAGTAAGATCGCCGTCCGTCCAGCCTGCTGGGCGAACGCTCGTCGTATGCAACCCATCCGGCAAGTCCGTCGTTGCTCCACTCCTAAGCAAAGTTATTCTTCCATGCGTATACCCTTGATCGTTATCACACTTCTGCTGTCTGCCTGTTCAGACAGGGACGTCCAGAAACTCGAATCCATTGCACTCAATGAAGGCAGCAAGCTGCTCGCCAAACTGGAAAAACAGAGCGGCACATTTTCTGAGGAAGACATTGCCAAGCCCCAGTCAAACACGGGTGAGAAAGAACTCGTCTCTGGAAAAAGTGTGGTGGGCCACCGTAATTTCGCCAATGCAAAGAAAGTTCTACCCCATATTTTCACCGGACCGCTGCAAAAGGACATTTACTGCGGCTGTGATTACAGCGGCAAGGACATCGACTTGGCTTCCTGCGGCTATGTCCCACGCAAGAACGCCAACCGGGCAAGCCGCCTGGAGTGGGAACACATCGTGCCCGCCTGGACCATCGGCCACCAACGACAATGTTGGCAGGAAGGCGGCCGGAAGAATTGCAGCGAAAACGACGCTGTGTTTCAGGTGGCAGAGGGCGATCTGGTCAATCTCGTGCCCGCCATCGGCGAAGTCAATGGCGACCGTTCCAACTTTCCTTATAGCGCCTGGGAACGCAACCCAACGCCAATCTACGGGGAATGCAAAACCGTGGTGGACTTCAAGCTAAAGCGCGCCCAGCCGCGGGAAGAAGTGCGCGGCCGCATCGCCCGGGTATTCTTCTACATGCACGAGCGCTACGATTTATCGATCAGCAAACAGGATAGGCAGCTGATGTGCGCATGGGCCAAGACTTACCCGATTGATGAATGGGAAACGGAAAGGGACCAGCGCATTGCAGCCCTACAAGGCGAGGGCAACAAGTATGTGAGCACACCGGCAGCGCTATCGTCACAGTGCAGTTGATGCAGCCGGAATTGGCATGCGGTAAGAACCTGCTCAAAGTCTTCTGCGCGTCGGCGATATGGCGTTGAAAACGCCCTCGGAATGCTCATTTACCACTTGTAAACTCCGCTTCTTCGGCTGCTTTTGCCTTAGCTCGCGAGACTTTGAACCGGTTCTAACGGCTAGTTACCGCTACCGCATGCCATTCAAACCACAAAGCGCCCGATGATGCCACCCAGCTGCTGGCTGGTTTGCTGTAGGTCCTGGGTGGCTTGCTGCATATTGCGCATGCTGGCAAGGTTATCCAAATTGCCTTGGCGCAGATGCTGCACCACCTCGGTGATCTGCTGTACACCAATGGCTTGCTGCATGGCTGTCACAGCAATCTGTTGCGCCGCCTGCGCATTATGGGCCGCCACCTCAGCCATGCGCGCCAATGCATCACCCGCCAGGCCCGACTGCTCAACGCCGCTTTCCACCGCCATGCTGCTTTGCTCGGTGGCGGATAACAAGGCGCTGATGAGCTGCTGGATTTCAACAAGAATGGTGCGTACCTGGACCACTGCCTGCTTGGACTGGAGAGCCAGGCTCTTCATCTCCTGCGCCACTGCGGCGAAGCCACTGCCGTGTTCGTCGGCATGCGCGGCTTCAATACTGGCGTTCACCGCCAATATGGCCGATTGTTCGGCAACGGCATTCACGGCATTCACGACATCGCTGATTGCCAGGCTGCGCTCTGTCAATTGGGCTATCCGCTCAGCCACGACACCCATACTGCCTTGGATGGCTTGCATGGCCTGTGATGTGTCCTTGACTGCCACCTGCCCGGTCTGCGCTACCTCCGATGCACTCGTCGCACTGTGTGAAACCTCGGTCATCCTTTGTGACGTCAGCTCTGTCGTCTGGCGTAGTTCGGCAACGGTTGTGGCCAGCTGGGTCGTTGCTGTCGCCGTTTCATCTGCCGCAGCTGTCACCTGGCAGGAACCCTGGCGCACGGTGTCCACCACACTTTCCATCACCGTATTGCCTTTGCGTAAATCAGCCATCATCGCCTGCAGGTTTTCCACCATACTCTGAAAAGCCAACCCCAGTTCATCCTGTTCCGACTTCGGTACGGGTTTGTTGCGCAGGTCGCCACGTGCAATCAAGGTAGCTACCTGAGCCTTGACCCGCAACGAAGCCGCCATTTCGGCAAAAGCACTGCGTAACTTACCGAGCTCATCCGTACGGGGTCGGGTGGATAGATTCGGGGAAAGATCGCCGATGGCAATTCGACCGGCTGCCAGCGCCAATTCGGAGATCGTAGCGGAGATAGCACCAGAAATATCGCGTGTAATGAATACCCCAACTACCAACACCAATAATATCGCTACCGGTATGCCATACGCCACGGTCGCCATGGAAGAACCTGCTTGGCGCCGCTGTGCTGCATCGCGTAATTGAAACAGGTGCCGCTCTTCAGCATCCATCTCACTCACCGTTGCGCGGATGACGTCCATATACTGCTTACCACGGTCTGTCAGCACTACGGCCAGCGCCTCGTCCAATCCCTTCTCGCGTCGCAAGACAATGGTTTCCTGCAGCTCCGCCAACTTGTCGGCTACTGCACGCTGCAAGATTTGTAAACGCCGCAACTGTTCTGGATTGTCGCGTATCAGCGTCTGTAACGTGACAAATGCGCTGTCTATCTTTTCCACCGCCTGTCGATACGGGTCGAGATACTTGTCCCGTCCCGTCAGCAAATAGCCCCGCTGCCCGGTTTCGGCATCCTTGAGCAAAGACGTCACACTATCGAGGTGCCCTAGCACATTGTAGGTATGTTCCTTCCAGTTTGTGGCCTCCAGAAGCCCATCCAGGCTGCGGTACGAAGTCACCCCGATGCAGACCAACGAAGTCAGGGCCATCAGATAGCCCATGGCGATCTTCTTACCCACACTCCAATACATTTGCGTTCCTCCTCCCGTTTGCACCCCGGGAATTGTTTTTCTGCAATAGCTTGATCAACAAGGCAGCAGGCGCGCAGCTCATGTCCTAATCTAGGATGAAATGCTGAAGTTAGCAGCAGGGATTGTCAGAACCTGTTCATTGACTCGCTGCACGTCCCTTACGGGCCCCCCGTGTGCTGCTCGAAATCTCCATGACCTACGTACATGCCGATTTCTGGGTTGCGCCTTTCCGGTTAAGGACACCAGCGATAGACTTTGAGCAAGCTCTCGGGACTGCTAACTCATTACGCCGGTTCTTGCGTATGGGAGGAAACCGTGGCAGCTGTACAAACCGTACTGCCGTTCGATCTACGTGGCCTGCGCTTCGCATTGCCTGCGAAACAGGTAATGCGCGTGCTCCCGGCGCTTTCTCCCCTGCCCTTACCCCAGGCTCCTGCTTCCGTGGCTGGCATCTGCCAACTGCATGGCAAAGTAGTGCCTGTTATCGACTTGTCCGCCCGGCTGGGTTGGACGCCACAACCTTTTGGTATCTGGTCGCATTGGATATGGCTGCGCAGCAGCCGGCGTGAACTCTTATTGCCGGTAGACCGCACCGAGCCGGTTTGCCACCTTGATAGCGAACTGCACGCAGTCAGCACCCTGCAAGACTGCCAATCGGGCGTGAGTGGTGTATTGCAAACCGCTCAGGGACTCTATCTGTTGCATGACATCGAGTCCTTTCTCTCCCCTGCCGATGAGCAAGCGCTAAACCACGCACTGGCCCAACATGCAGATCACTGATCGGCGCCAATCCCCCAACCGGATAATCCCCCTTCCCCAAGCCCTGCCGGCTTTGGTGGAGCGGATTGCGACTGTGCTGGGGCTGGATTTCTCGGAAGACCGCCTGCCACGCCTGGTGGCGGCGCTGGAACAAGCGCGTCGGGATGGGCTGACCATTCCCACCCTGAGTCTGATGGACAAATCCGGCACCCAACTGTCCCCACTGCTGCCCTACTTGGTGGTGGGTGAAACCTATTTCCAGCGTGATCTGACACCACAAGGTGCGATTGGCCAGACACTGTTGCAGCCCTTGTTGCAACAGCGCAAACAGGCAGGAGACCTACGCCTCAGATGTTGGAATACCGCCTGTTGCACTGGCGAAGAAGCCTATACCTTATTGTTGTGCCTTGATGTCCTATTGGGTACAGACTTGGCTAACTGGCAGCTGGATTTATTGGCTACCGACATCAATCCCAACTTCATCGCCCATGCCAAGACAGGCCGCTACAACGAATATGCATTTCGCCAGAGTGACCCGGCCTGGCGCGCACAGTACTTCATTCCCGACGGCCAACGCTGGAAATTGGCGCAAGCTTGGCGCGACCGCATCTGCTTCGCCACGCACAATCTGGCTGATCCAGACTATCGGCTTGCCGATGGTGGCAATTACGACCTGATCCTGTGCCGCAATGTACTGATGTATCTGACGCCAGCAGCCGTGCAACACATATTGCGGCAGCTACAAAGCCGTCTTACGCCGAATGGTTACCTTCTCTTGTCCGCTGCCGAAGCCGGCTTGGCCAATAACGCTGGTTTTGTCGGCGAACTATTGGGTTTGTCCTATGCCATCAGATCGACAGACTTCCCGGGGCACAAGCTCCCTTTCAGCTACCAGACCGATACCCACTGCCCCCCCTCTACCTCACCGGTAAAGACAGCCAGCCGCCACCATCTCCAGCATCACCAGCAACGGCCAACGCCCAAACGCTTGCGTGTCGAACCAACCCACATCCAGGACAGCACCAGTGCTTTTGAGCGTTGCCTGCAGCGTGGCAAGCAGTTAGCCGACCAAGGCCAATTGGCCGAGGCTGAAGCAAGCTGCCTCCAAGCGCTACAGCTCAACCCCCTCGCCATCGCACCTTACTGGCTGCTGGCGCTGGTCAATGACGCCGCCGGCCAGTATCCGCTCGCGCTTCAACGGCTGAAAAAGCTGAGCTATCTGGAACCAGATTTCGTATTGGCCCCCTATCTGGAAGCCCAGATCTGCTCGCGCCTGGGGCAGGTTTCCCAAGCCATTCGTGCTCGCACACGCTGTTTGCAGATATTGGAAAGTATGGGGGATAGGCAGGAGATTCCCTATGGCGATGGCTTGAGCGCTGCACAACTGCGCCAGCTTTGCCTAGCGTTGGAAGTACCAGATCAATGACCCAACTCGATAGCTCACTCTGGCGCAACCTGCATCAACAACTTGGCGAGCTGGCCAACCAGTTGGCGCAGGGTGATGCGTTGGACCCGCAACAGCAAACCAGCTTGCTACAGGCACGCAGCCAGCAATGGGCAAAGCCGCCGACAGAAAGTGAGTCGCAAAGCCTATCTGTGTTGGCGTTTACGCTGGGCATCAAGACCTACGGGGTGGAACTCGCCTGCGTCGATACCGTGCGCCCCATCAAGCACATGACCGAGCTGCCTGGTACGCCACCGTACGTACGCGGCATTATCAGCCTGAATGGTCGAATGATCTCGGTGTTGGATTTACGGGTGCTGCTAAACCTGCCGCACCAGGGCTTGGCGGATCGAAATCATGTCGTGGTGATGCGCGGGGAAGAGATGGAATTCGGCTTGTTGGCCGACCGCATCCTGGGCGTGAGCAATCTGCCATATAGCCAGATCCAGACCGAACAAGCCGGGCTGAGCGGCCTGCAACGTAATCTGATCATGGGCATCAGCAACCAGCAATGGACTATCTTGGATGGCCCCCAGATGCTGACCGAACCCGCCTTGTGCGTAGACGATATCGACTAAGGAGCCGCCATGACATGGCTGTTGAACTTACGTACTCACACAAAACTGATGTTGGCTTTTTCACTAGTGATCATCGGCTTTGCCAGCCTGCTCTACTTGGCGCAAACCAGCCTACGTACCATACAAAAGAATGATGAAAATCTGAATCAGTTAGGTCGTGACTTAGCTGCCTTCAAGGACTTTCGTTTCAATATTCAATACACCCGAGAAAAGATACTCATTGCGCTTCAATCGAAAAATGCAGCTGAGGGCAACGTGATAGCCACCCATATACGCAGCATTCAAGAACAGAACTCGAAGATACTTACGACCTTGCTAGCACATGCCGCGAAAGACCAAGCTCAGTATAAACTGGTTAATGAAGTGACCAGGCTTTGGCGTGACTACACCGTTGTTAGGGACCAGCAGGTACAACTTTTGACCGCCAACAAATTTGATGAGGCACTCACTCTGGCGATGAGTACACAACACAACCGAATACAGCATCTGCGCGAGTTAGCCTATCAGCTGGACACCGAGGTAGCTCAAAAAATTCGCCTTCTTGTGCAGAACAACAACCAGATTATTGACCAACAACTCGACCGCGCTCTCTGGCTAGGCAGTGTGCTGATTCTACTGACCTTTACGCTTACCATAATGCTCAGTCGTAGCATTGGAATCCCATTACTGACGCTGACCAATTATGCGAAACAGATTTGCGTTGGTGATATTCCCACACGCTTTGATTTCACCCTGCGAAGGGATGAAGTGGGTGAACTCAGCCAAGCCTTTGCACGTATGGGCGAATATCTCAAGACCCTCTCCCGCCAAGCCGAACGACTAGCAGAAGGTGACTTGAGCGCAAGCGTCGCTGCGCAATCGGAACAGGATGTACTGGGGTTGTCGTTTGCGCGCATGGTGGAAAGCCTGTGTCAACTGACCCAGGAAATGCAGGAAGGGATCGTGGTGATCGCCAGTGCCAGCGAAGAGATTTTCTCCACGGCAGGTAAGGTGGCCAGCAGCGTGCATGAAAGCGCAGCCTCGATCACCGAGATCGCCACCACGATCGAAGAGGTCAAACAGACAGCCCACCTGGCCCATAAACGCGCTTCCGAGGTCAACGAAGCCAGCACCCGCAACCGCCAGATTGCCTTTAGCGGATGCGATGCCGTGGCGCAATCGCTCAGCACCATGGCCCAGATCCGCGAGCAGATGCATGCCATGGCCGAAAGCATTCTTCGCCTGGGCGAACAAAGCCAGGCCATCAGCGAAATCGTCGCCACCGTCAATGAATTGGCCGAGCAATCCAACCTGCTGGGGGTGAATGCCTCCATCGAGGCCGGCAAGGCTGGTGACGCCGGCAAGGGGTTTGCCGTGGTGGCGCTGGAAGTCAAGGCGCTGGCCGAGCAATCCAAATTGGCCACCGCCCAGGTACGCAACATTCTGGGGGATGTACAACGCGCCATGACCCGCGCCGCCATGGCTGCCGAACAAGGCAGCAAGGCAGTTGACCTCGGGTTCGAGCATGCTCGCAGCAGCGACGAAGCCATGCGGCAACTGGCGGAAAGCCTGGAGCAGTCCAGCGATATGGCGCAACAGATCGCCACCACCAGCCAACAGCAGCTGGCTGGGATGGACCAGGTCGCCATGGCTATCAACAACTTGCGCCAGACCAGTCACGACAATGCGGCAGGGGCAAATCAGGTCGGCCAATCAACGCGTGACTTGCATGGCCTTGGTGGCCGACTGAAACGCCTGGCCAGCCAGTTCAAGCTGCCCTCGCGACAAACCGCCTAAGTAGAAAGCCTAGATGCCACTTGATCGCGGCGCGCTGTTACAGCACCTGATGGCGAGCTTCCAGGAGGAAGCGGCTGAGCGTTTGGCTGTTCTGGACAGCGAGCTGTCGGACTGGCCACAAGGGGAACCCAGCGCCGACTCAATGAAAAGCGTATTTCGCGAAGTGCATAGTCTGAAGGGTGCCGCACGCGCGGTAGGGCTGGAAGAACCCGAGCAGATCTGCCATGCATGGGAAGCCATGTTGCTCGTGTTCCGCGATGGCAAACGGGCATTCCAGCCTGAAATGGCGACCTTGTCGCTAACCACGCTTCAGTTGCTCAAACACGGCCTGCAAGGTGGGAAGTTGACGGCCGAGGAGGTCCAGCAAACCTGTGCTGCCTTGAAACGCATGGAACTGTCTGGCCCAGCCCAGCTGACCGTTGTACCGCCTCCGACCCCTGTCGTCGAACAGGCACCGCCTACCGAAACCGACCTCGCCCCCCTTCACGAACCGCCTTTGCCCTCTGCAATCGAACGGACCGCCACACGCCGCGTTGCCACCACCCGCGTACGGGCCGAGCATTTCGATGAACTGGCCTACCACGGCGAAGCACTGCGCCAGACCCGACTGCAGATGCACGATCTGAGCGGACGCAGCCGTGACATGCTGAACAACTTTCAGCGTCTGTGGCAGCGCCGCCTACGTCACGAAGGCCTGCTCAGCCGTCTGCGGACCCAACTGGCCAAAGGCACGACGCCAGACCTGACTTCATTGCACACCTTGTTGGAATGGCAGGACTGGAGCCTCGCGCTGCTGTCCGACATGCAGGCTGAAAGCCATATCCTGCGCCAGACCAGTGCAGTGCTGGATCGCGAGATCGGCAGCCTTAGCGAAACCTACACTCGCAGGATGGACTCACTGCTGCAATTGCCTTGTCGCAGCCTGCTGGACGAGTTGCCACCCATGGTCAGCGAACTGGCCGCACAAACCGGCAAGCAAGCCGCCCTGCAACTACCCAATACACCTTTACAGGTCGACAAGCGCATTCTGGATGCCCTGCGCACCCCCTTGATGCATCTGCTACGCAACGCAATCGACCACGGTATAGAAATGCCGGGCAGTCGCCAAGCTGCTGGCAAGCCCGCGGTGGGTAGCCTGAGCATTCACCTAAATCAACACTCGGCCAGCCACTTCACCCTGGTATTGGAAGACGACGGCGGTGGCATCGATCCCGCGCTGCTCCAGCAAAAAGCCGAGAAAATGGGCCTCGTGGCACCGGGCAGCCCTGCCCTGCCACCCTCACAGCTATTACCGCTGATCTTCGAATCGGGCCTGTCCACCAGCCGCATGATCACCACCTTGTCCGGCCGTGGTGAAGGCCTGGCCATCGTACGTGAAGCGCTGGAACAGCTCGGGGGTGACATCACTGTCCAGTCCGATCTCGGTAAGGGGTGTTGCTTTACGTTGCGTCTTCCGCTCAGCCGTTCCATCTTTCGCGTCGTCCTGGTGCGCGCAGCGGAGCAAATGTTTGCCATACCCGCCAATGTGGTGGGCCGCATCCTGCGCCTGCCTGCTTCGGCACTGATGCAGGATGAAAGTGGCTGCACCGTGCAGGTCGAAGGCCTGAACCTGCCCGTCCGCAGCCTGGCTGGTGTACTCGCCCTGCCGATGCAGGCGCCAACCCAGTCACACCGGCACTTATTGCTGCTGGGTGAAGGCATGCAGCAAATCGCGCTAGAGGTGGATGAAGTGATGGGTGACCAGGAAATCACCCTCAAGTCGTTGGGCAAGCAACTCAAACGGGTGCGCAACCTACTGGGCGCAACTATGCTGGGCGATGGCAACGTGGTGCCCGTGCTGCACCCACAGGACCTTTACCGCAATAGCCTGCAAGCCACCGCCATCCACATCACCACACCTCTGCCCACAGCGCCAACCAAGCATCAGGCCCGCATTCTGGTAGCCGATGACTCGTTTACCTCACGCGGTTTGTTGCGTGCCCTGTTGGAAACCGCTGGCTATGCGGTGCAGACGGCCAATGATGGCCTTGAAGCCTGGAATGCCTTACGCCAAGGCCAGTTCGACCTGCTGGTTTCCGATATTGAAATGCCACGCATGGACGGTTTTACGCTGACAGCCCGACTGCGTGCCGATGCCGCGCGCGCAAATCTGCCGGTGGTACTGGTCACCGCCTTGCAGTCGGATGAAGACCGGGCGCGTGGTTTGGAGGTGGGCGCCAATGCCTATCTGGTCAAGGGTGGGCTCGAAACCGACACCGTGCTGTCCGCCGTCAAGCGTCTACTCTAGCGAAAGGAAAACAAGCCGCCATGCATGTATTGATCGTCGATGACTCCAACGTCAGCCGTCTTTTGCTACGGGCATTGCTTGAGGCGGATGGCTTTCGGGTCAGCGAAGCCGATAACGGTCAGGCGGCGTTGGACAAGCTAACCTTGCTACAGCCCGATTTGATCAGCATGGACCTGAACATGCCGGATATGGATGGCTTTGAAGCCACCCGCCGCATCATGCAAAGGCATCCCACCCCCATCGCCATCGTTACTGCCAGCGCCAACCTGCCCGGCACCCAAATCGCCATGCGCGCGCTGGAGGCCGGGGCGTTGATGGTATTAGACAAACCCAACAGCCCAGTCGACCCGAACTTCCAACTCCGGGCGAATAAACTCACCGAAACCTTGCGGAGACTGGGCACCACCCCAGTCCATCTGCCAGAACCCGTCGCCACGCATTGCATTAACGGCGCCAACCTCTCTACCTGGCAGAAACGATCGCTCAAGGTCATTGCCATCGGCGCATCGGCAGGGGGGCCCCAGGCGCTCAAGTTGTTGCTGCCTCAACTCAATGCCGGCTGCCCTTGGCCCGTCTTGTTAGTGCAACACATTACACCGGGTTTCAGCGGCAGTTACTGTGAATGGCTGGCCAACCAGACCCATCTACCCGTCCACTTGGCCGAAGCCGGGCAGATTGTCCTGCCAGGCCATCTGTACGTCGCACCTGACAACCATCACCTACTGCTCGACAACCAGCTTCGCGTCGTGCTGAGCCACGATACACACCACTCTTGTAGCCAACCTTCCATTGATGTCCTGTTCGAGAGCCTCGCCAACAATCTGGGGGGCGATCTGGTCGCGGTATTGCTCTCCGGCATGGGGCGCGATGGTGCAGAAGGCCTTGCCCGCTTGAAAACCCTCGGCGCACTCACGCTGGTGCAAAAGCCCGCTTCGGCGGTGGTGGATGGTATTCCACAAGCCGCCATCGAACGCGGCGCGGCGTGTTTTGTGCAAACACCGGGCGAGATCGGGGAAACCATACTTCGGCTACGGCCAGACACTCAGCAGGCGAGCTAGACATGGCCGCTTCACACAATCTTCAATCCATGAAGGGAGAGCAGTGAAATGCTGCGTGGATTCGATATATTGATTGCGGAAGACAGTACAACCCAGGCGGAGCAATTGCGCATTCTGCTGGAAAGCCACGGTTGCGTCGTGCGAATCGCTGGCAATGGCCGATTGGCGATCGACGAAGTCAAGAAGCGGATGCCCGCCGTCATCATCGCCGACGTGGTCATGCCCAAAATGGATGGCTATGAACTCTGTCGCTATCTAAAGGCCGACCCAAAGACAAGCAATATCCCCATCATCCTGGTCACCTACCTCGCCGACCCGCGCGATGTGGTGCATGGGCTGGCATGTGGTGCGGATAATTTCATCCTCAAACCGTATGACGAGAAGTATCTGGTCTCACGGCTACGGTATTTGCTGGCCAATAACGACCTACGTAGCAACGAACGGGTTTCTGTCGGCGTCGAGGTGGTGCTTGAAGGAGAACGCCATTTCATTACCGCCGCCCGCCAACAAATCCTCGATTTGCTGATTTCCACCTATGAACAAGGGGTAAGGCTCAATACCCAGCTACAGGCCAAACACGTTGAATTGTCGGAATCGCATAGCCTGCTAGATAACTTGTTTCGTTTTTCATCCGAACTGAGCGACACCAAGACCGAGCAGCAGTTAATTACTTCGGCACTGCAACTCGTCAGTCGATTCCCGCATAGCCGTGGCGCATGGCTGCTATTGGCCGACCCGGCAGAGGCCGGAAAACTACAATTCGCGGGGGCCAGTGGCAATGTTGGCGAAGGTGAGTTGGCGCAAATTACCGCGATGGCGGGCCAGGACTGCCCTTGCCAGCATGCCCTACGCAGCGATGGCCAGCTCAGTGCATTCAATGTGGCCAGCTGCAAGGTGATAGGCGAAAAAGCCATGCATGCCACAGCGCCGCTCTGGCTAGGCACCGAGCTGATCGGCATCCTCAATGTCGCCCGTGACGATGGTGAAAACTGGCCCGAAGCCGAACTGCAAACGCTGACCTCGGTCGGCCAGCAGCTAGCTATCGCACTGACCCGGGCACGTCTGTTTGAACGGCTGGAATCACTGGTACAGGAACGGACACGCGCCCTGCGCATAGAAATGGCCGAACGCGAACGGGCTGAAGTCGCACTGCGCCATAGCGAAGCGCTAATGCTCAAGGTACTGGAAACCCTGCCAATCGGCGTATGGGTAACCGACAACCGTGGCCAGGTCCTGCTGCATAACCCCGAGGCCCTGCGTATCTGGGATGGCGGCGCACCATTCATGGCGGCAGCCTCGGAAATCACCGACAGTACAATGAGCCCCGCCGGCACTGCGGCAGTACAAGCCATCCGCAATATCATCGGCCGCGTACTGGAGGTAGGTGACAGCATTCTGAACGAGCCGCTGCATATTGAATCGCACGATGGCACCCAACGTACGCTGCTCAATTCAGCCGTACCGTTGACGGACGACCGTAATCGAATCCAGGGCGCTATCCTGGTCGAGCAGGACATCACCGCCCAACAGGTGATCGACCTGGAACTCCGCATTCGCAATCGCGCCATCGAAGCCAGTGTCAACGCGATCATGATTACCGACAATCGCCTGCCCGACAATCCCATCATCTACGTCAATCAGGCGTTTGAGCGCATCACCGGTTACCGCCGTGAAGCGGTGATTGGCCATAATTGCCGCTTCCTGCAAGGCGAGGACCATGAGCAGGCCGGCCTGGACAATATCCGCCGCGCCGTCCATCAAGGTACCGAGGGCAAAGCTCTGCTGCGTAACTACCGCAAGGATGGCTCTATGTTCTGGAACGAGTTGCGGGTTGCCCCAACGCTCGACAACACCCGCAGCATCAGCCATTACGTCGGTGTGCTCAACGATGTCACCGACGCCAAGCGCTATCAGGACGAACTGGAACACCAAGCCAATTTCGACACGCTGACCGCCCTGCCCAATCGCAACCTGCTGATGGACCGCATACGCCAGGCCATCGTACAAGCCAGCCGACACAACGAGCGCTTCTCCCTGGCCTTTCTGGACCTGGACAACTTCAAATATGTCAACGACAGCCTGGGCCATTCGGTGGGCGATGCGCTGCTGGTTGAAGTGGCACGCCGCATTCGTAGCTGTGTCCGTGAATACGATACCGTCGCTCGACTAGGGGGCGACGAATTCGTACTCCTGCTGCCAGAAACCCGTACCGAACTCGAGGCAGAAAACACACTAAAGCGTATCAACGTCCAGCTCGCCGACCCCATTGCCTTACCCGGCCAAGTGGAACTCTATATCTCAGGCAGCATGGGCTATTGCTTCTATCCCACCGATGGCGCCGATGTGGACGAGTTGCTGCGCAATGCCGACACCGCCATGTATAAAGCCAAGGAGCAAGGTAAGAGCCAGATCAGCCGGTTCGAGCTGACCATGAACGACACGGTGCAACGGCGGGTGGCATTGGAACGCGACCTGCGCCGCGCCATCCTCCAGCACGAACTGGTGATGTTCTACCAACCCCAGCTTGACCTGCACTCCGGCACCTTATGCGGTTTCGAATCGCTGATACGTTGGCATTTGAGCGATGGAACCATCATCTCACCGCTTGAGTTCATCCCGATCGCAGAAGAAACTGGCCTGATACGCGAGATCGACCGCTATGTGATCAATGCCGTCTTCCAACAAGTTGCCGAATGGCGCGCTGCCGGCTACAACCCCGGCGAGGTGGCATTGAATGTCTCCACCTACAGCCTGCAGGAATACGGCATCGTTGAATACATCGTCGAAAGACAACGCCACCACGCCATCCCACCTGAATGCATCAAGCTGGAAGTCACCGAAGGCGTGTTGATGAAGAATATCGATCTGGCCCAACGCATCATGATCGACTTGAAAACCGTGGGCTTTAAGTGGTCGATTGACGATTTCGGCACGGGCTACTCGTCACTGAGCTATCTGCGCAAATACCCTTTCGACCAGCTCAAAATCGACCGCAGCTTTGTCGAAGATGTGCATCTGAACATGGAGAATGCCTCTGTCACCCGTGCCATCATCAGCATGGCGCAATCGCTGGGCATCGTCGTCATTGCAGAAGGGGTGGAAAAAACCGAGCAATTGGGCTTTCTGCTCCAGGCCGGGTGCGCACAGATCCAAGGCTACTATTACTCGCCGCCGCTACCAGCCAAGAGTTGCACCCAGCTGTTGGAAAAAGACGGCCTGCTGTCTCTGCCGAACTTTGTGCTCAATCGCAATACCCGCACCATCCTGATAGTGGACAGCACACCAGCCACGCATACCTACCTGCTACGAGACCTACGCAACGAGGGGTATGACATCCTGAATACCGATAGCCCAGAAGATGCCTTGCGCATCCTGGCAATCAACGAAGTGGGGGTCATATTGGCCGACCAACGCCTGCCAGGCACCAGCGGGGCGGAATTATTGCGTCAGGTGAAGTCCCTGCATCCCAATACGGTGCGCATCGCCATGAGCAGCTATGCCGACGTGGAATCCATTCTGCAAGCCATCAATGAAGGCGCAATCTTCCGCTTTATTACCAAGCCCTGGCAAGCCAGCCAGCTGCGCGAACAAATCCACGATGCCTTCACGCAGTATGAGTTGAACCGTCTGATGTAGGTCAGGCCATCAAGGACGGTTGGGTTAGCCCAACTGCCGTGTGACATAGGCCGCCAGCTTGGGCGATAGCTCGGGGGCCTGGGCGGCGCTATTGGACGCTGATTGACAGCGTAGGGTTGCGCATCATGATGGAATTGCCAGTAATGCACTTCAAAATTCGGGTTAATCGCTTCACTGATGGGTTCGTTGGCAATGAAGGCATGATTCTTTAAATTAAAATGCTGGGCGACGTTTTCCATGCTTTGCTCCTACTGTTATTTAACTGATACGCATAACTACGCGCAAAGCCCATGCCCGCCCTTATTCTCCCCCATAGAACCAGATTGAATAGATTTACCTGCTTTTGGAAGCATCCGATTTTGTAAGAATTACATCGTCCTTGTAAAAAGGCAGCACACTTTTAGCGGCGATTGCGCCAGTGATTTATTCTCAATCAGGTGTTTACCGACACTTAGTAGCCGTGACGGCCCTCACACGCTTTCAACCGGCCTGATAAATATGGGCATGTTAATTGCTGGATTTTCTGACCTGTCATATTTTTATAAACAACGTCATATCGGTAATGAGCTACCGGAAATAAATTGCTATTGCGCAATAGCATGCCATTCTTATTTCCGCGAAAATCTGTTCCCCTATGCGAAGCAAGAAAGCCGTTGTGGCAAAAGACAAGCAAATAGAGGCGCCATCATTGGGTAACCCATCGCGTCTACCCCAGAGCCCAAACTTGGCGGGTGCACAACGTGTATTGCTGATTTTGATATCGCTAACCGTTCTGCTGCCCACCTCTTTCTTCGATTATCTCCTTTTCAGCAGCTACCATGTTGCACGCGATGCTGCCCATAACCGGGTCAACAATTTTGTCGATGTCATTCAAGAACATGCGCTCAAGACCACGGAAACCAACCAGCAAGTGCTGGGGCGCATCCTTGATTTGATTGGGCAGCGTAGCGAAGCTGATTTGCGCACCAACGAGCGGGAGCTGCACCGGCGTTTTTCCGGCTATGTACGTGGCATTCCGCAGCTGATCGGCATCGGCGTCATCGCCAAGGATGGCCAGCTTATCGCCTCAAGTAATACCTACCCGGTGCCCGGCAATTTCAGCATCGCAGACCGGGAAGACTTCAAGGCTGTGCAGAGCGGCAAGCCGATGTATGTTTCAGGGGTGATGACCGGCCGGTTGAATCGCCAATCAATGTTCAATGTCAGCGTGCCATACCATGATGCCGAAGGCCAATTCGCCGGTGCCGTCCTGGTGTCACTCAAGCCCAGCTACTTCATTGAATACTATTCCGGCCTCGTCGCGACCTATCCGGGTGTATCACTCAAATTAACGCAGGAAGAGGGACGAGTGTTAGCGAATGTGCCCAACCCAGCCTATCCCTCGCCAGGGGCCGGTAAAGTACGCGGTAATGAGATACCCCAATGCACGGGCAAAGACAGCACCACATCGGACTGCTTCAAGCGTTTTACTTCTTTACGCAAAGTGCCCGGCTACCCATTTTATGTCAGTGCCAGTTACCCCAGCGCGGTGTGGAAGCACAACTGGTATCGCTATATTGCGATCCTCGGCGCATTTACCTTCATTCCCACTTTGTTTTTAGCCGGCACCCTATACGTAGTTCGCCGCCGCCTAAGGAGCGAGGATGAGGTGTGGCGTCGTTGGCGGGCAGAAATAAGTGCCCGTGAGGCGATTGAAGCAGCCTTCAAACAGACGGGGCGCTTGGAAGCACTCGGCCAGCTAACCGGCGGTGTCGCCCATGACTTCAATAATCTGCTCATGGTCATCGCCACCAGTGCCATGGTGCTGCGCAAGCGTATCAGCGACCCCGGTCTGGTCTCGACGCTGGAAACACTGGAACGCGTGGTGGAGTCCGGTCGCCGGTTGACACGCCAGCTACTTGCCTTTGCGCGGAAACAACCACTAAGGCCGGAAGTCATTCACTTTGAAGAGCGGATGCGGGGCTTCACCGAACTCTTACAAGCCTCGGTGGGCGGCCGGGTGTCATTGAAGGTGGTTTTGGAGCCCAATCTTGCCCGTATCAAGGTAGACGGCTCCGAGCTGGAACTGGCGTTGCTCAACCTTACCCTGAATGCCCGCGATGCCCTGCCCAATGGGGGAGAGCTCACCATCACCGCCAGCAATGTCACCCTGACCGATGATCAACCAGACATAAAACTGACCGGACGGTTTGTCTGCATCAGCGTATCGGACAACGGCCTGGGCATTGCAGAGGAAGATAAAGAAAGGATATTCGAACCCTTTTTCACCACCAAACCTATTGGCAGTGGCGCAGGCTTGGGGTTGGCGCAGGTGTACGGCTTCTGCCGGCAATCCGGTGGCCTTATCACCGTCGAAAGCGAGCTGGATGCAGGTACGCGCGTGACGATGTTCCTCCCGGTCACAGATGCCGAGATTACACCTGCCGACCCGGCGCAAATCATCGAACAACCCATCGGAAAAGCCGGCAAAGCCTTGCTGGTGGAAGACAACCCCGATGTAGCACGTTCCAGCCAGACATTGCTTGAACATCTTGGCTATACCGTGGACGTAGTGCCTGCCGGCAAGGACGCCTTATTGGCAGTCACCCGATCCAAGCACAAATGGGACGTGGTAGTGAGCGATGTGATGATGCCGGGCGAACTGGACGGTATTGGCCTCGCACTTGAGCTACAAAAGTGCAGACCAAACCTGCCAGTATTGCTTGTCACTGGCTATGCTGCGAAATTGGAAGAAGCCCAACAGGCAGGGCTGCATGTGCTGGCCAAGCCCTACAACACGGCAATGCTGGCCCGCGCATTGAAAGAACTTTACGAATCCCACCAACAACACGCTGCTATCTGACGAGATGGTGTACGTAGGAAATCTCGGTTTGTGAACAGGTCGGCCTATAAACGGTTTTTCATCATTGTAGAAAACCGTTTGTAGGCGTCTTGGAACCTGTCTAAAGTCTCGCGAGCTAGGGCAAGATAAGGCGAAAACAGCCGAGGAAGCGGATTTTACAAGTGGTAAATGAGCATTCCGAGGGTGTTTTCAACGCCATATTGCCGACGCGTAGCAGACTTTAGACAGGTTCTTAGGCAATCAAACGTAATAACACATCCACATGAATAGGCTTGACCAAATGGTGGTCGAAACCTGCCATTTCGCTTTTTTTACGATCAGACTCCTGGCCATATCCCGTCAATGCAATAAATTGACAGGGTTTTGAATCCAGCAGGCTTCGCATTTTGGCAGCCAGTTCATAACCATTCATACCCGGCAGCCCGATATCGAGCAATACCAGATCCGGGGTTAAGCCATCCAATGCCTTCAATGCGTTGGCTGCATCGTAAAAAACAGCAACGCTGTGCCCTTCTTCAATCAGCAAGCGCCCCAAAGAATCCGCTGCATCCACATTGTCGTCGACCAGCAAGATGCGCCGGGCACTCCGCGCCAACGGGATTGCTTTCTCTGCATCACCCGGTGCGGCCCACACCTTGTCCGACCGAGGTACGCTTAAGGGAAGGCGGATAACAAATTCACTCCCTTGATTGAGGCCATCACTCATCGCTGTAACCGTCCCTGTATGGAGCTCTACCAGTTTTTTTACCAACGCCAGCCCAATGCCCAAGCCACCCTCTGCACGATCACGGTTCTGCTTTCCTTGGAAAAACGGTTCAAAGGCATGTTCAAGCATTTCTGGCGACATCCCTTGTCCATTGTCTTTGACACTGACAATGACTTCACTGCCTACACGTTTGGCCACCAAATAAATCCGGCCTCCGCGCTTGGTAAACTTTGCTGCATTCGTCAGCAGATTTGCCACTACTTGCGCCATTCGAATCGGATCAACATCACAGCGTAAACCTGTTGATGGCACATCCATCATCAAGGTGTGCTGGTGTTGGTCCAACAATGCCCCCACCATCTCAACCGCCTTGGTCAGAACAGTCTCCATCTCTAATACTTCCCGGCGCAATTCAATTTTGCCACGGGTGATCCGGGAGACATCCAGAAGGTCATCGACCAATCGCGTCATATGATCAACTTGACGCTGGATAATGGCCTGCTCTTGAATATTCTGGGTGTCCCCGCGTTTCTTCATCAGTTGTAAGGCAGAAACAATTGGCGCCAGCGGGTTCCTTAGCTCATGGCCCAACATGGCCAGGAAATCATCTTTCGTATGGTTGGCGGCTTCCAGTTCTTCCAGCAATTTGGACCGCTCGTCATTGATTCTTTCCAGCACACGGCGGCTTTGAACCAACTCGGTTACATCCATTGCAACAATCATCAGCCCATAAACGATGCCGTCCGGCTTCTTGAGCGGCTCGATATTGAACTTGAAATAGCGCTCCTCCAATTCGCCGGTGCCGTGGAAATCGGTCAACATCGGCTCTTCAAAAGCCACATAGGGTTCGCCGGTTTTAAAGACGAAATCCAACTTCTCCAGACAACGGGCGGAAACCCGCTCAGGAAAAGCCTCGGTATAGGACAGCGCAACCAGATCGGACCGCCCCATCATCTGGCAATACAGCGCATTCGCCAACTTGTAAACGTGATCGGGCCCGACCAGGAGCGCCGCGGCAACCGGCGCTTTCATCAGCAGGTTATTTCGCTCCCACTCTATTTGTTCCCGTGCGTAACGGTCGGTGACGTCGCGCGTAAAGCAACGGGTATAGCTCAGGGCACCCTGTTCGAAATATCCATTGGAATTAATCAACACATGCTTGATGGCACCGTTCTTGCAACGCAGTGATGCAGGTTGGTTGAAGAGGCTCTCACCGTTGGTGAGTTTTTCCAGCAAGCTGCGGATCAAATCCTGGTCGACATGAAACTTCACAATATTCTGTCCGAAGAACTCCTTCTCCTCGTAGCCAAGCAGCGTCAATTCTGCGCGATTCGCCCACAGTATCGTGCCATCCGCAGCCACCCGGTGTATGCCTTCCGTGGCATTCTCCAGGAATTCAGACAGCTCTTTTTCTCTGTGGGTCAGCGTTTGTTCAAACACAGCCTGTTTGGTTGCTTCGCCTTGCAAGGCAATCGCCTTCTGCTGCAGGTCGGACGCTGCCATTACCTCCTCCGCTCGGGTAGAGGAAGTAGAGGGCTGCTTTATTGTCCGGACATGGGTATGCGCATTGCAGATCTGCTTGAGCGCATCACTATAGGCGGCGTTGGCAAACATATTGATGTGATAACCACAAAATAAGTAAAAGGGCTGCCGCTTACCCAACTCCCCCCACAACCCCTCCAACTGAATGGCGGCGTCCATATTATGTCTGGCGCACAGCAGTGCCACCATTTCGCCAAACACGTACGCAGGCCGGCGGCCGCCATTCGATGCCCGCAAGATCAGCCCCTCGCCCATTCGCATGAAGGCCGCTTCGTCCACCGCATTACGCACCATGAAACGGCTGAGTGTGTCGGCGGCGTCCAGCAGGATCAATTCGCTGGTATACCCCGGCCCGCCTGCAACGAAGCCTTTCATATTCAAAGCATGACTGAGTTCAGCCCGATGAATAGGCGTAGCAATCGCAACAGCGGCCCCGCCCATACGTAGCGCCACTTCCAAAAAAGTAGCGACTTCCTCTATGAGGAAAGCATCATCATCGTAAAACTGGACTATATGCGCGGCAGAAGAATCATGCGACGAAGGGGCAGGGTCAAACAATTTTTCCTCCTCGCTCCCATACGGGGCGATACCAAGGCGTGCTAAAACGGGGACAAGTCTATTTTGACAAGGTTCACCAGCGACAATCGAAAATAGAAGCCCAAAATTTATTATAAGACACACTTTGACTTTAGGTTTTTCGCAGTCTATGCGCTGACAAACCCTTTGCAAAGCATGCCTGTTTGGGTTAAGCGGTAATTACGCCCTAAACAGCACTACAGCTGTCGGAAAAAAGACAGCATTGAGATGGTTGGAGAAAAAGACGGGGAAATGCCACTTTTTATGGATTTATGGATTAGCCGTGGCTTTAGGTTGAAACTGGCGCAGAGTATAGCTTATCTGACTTTGCCAATGCAGAAGAATGACAAGGAACAAGTACAATTATTTTCGAATAGATTTATTAAAAATACTTAAGATAGATTTCAGCATTTATTGAGTAAGTTCAGCCGACTATCACGCTCTCACCCTTGGTGATTGAACCTTAGGATCGCTAAAAATATATCATATATTTATTAAAATCAGCCTTACAAGATACAGCCAAACCCCTGCATTACTCATACTAAACCCAGTAGCATGTACCGGTTACCAACACAATCCACTAGTAATGAATTTCAAGCTATCAAATAACTTTATTTTCAGCAGCATTTCCGCTTTTTGCACCCTTGTCTTTTATTTCAATTACGCCGAACTGGCCGTCGCTTTTCAAATAAGCAATTTTCACTTGAATAAAATATTCAATGCCACGTTCGCGGAGTTTGGCTTTTAAATCCTCAACAGAAAGAAATTCCTTACGCAGGTTTCTATAATTTACTCTACCGCTGCGTACCAGTACCAATGGGAATGGCTCCAGTATTTTTTGTATCGCAGGAAAATGAAATGTAAGCCATTCAAATAAAGCGCTCCAGCCCACCAGTGTAATAACCAGTATAAAACCTTCCGTCACAGTCGTATAACCACCCACCATGGTATTTTGCGATGCGTTCGCAATCAAAACAAGCAAAAGCACATCTGCAATGGTTACTTCTCCCACGTTTCTGGGCAACACTACACGGAAAATAAAAATCAAAAACCAATAGAGAGCTGTGCCCCGTATTATCAACTCCAGGGGGTTCATATTGACAGCAAACATAGCCAAGAAGTCCATATCAAAACCGCGCTTACAGTCCAAGAAATTTTCAAAGAAAAATCATCTACCTTCTTCTAATTATTACTGCGGTAACGATAACGTAATGATCTGATCTCGGCATGGTTGCTCAGTACACCAGCATATTGGCGCTTTACTATATCGTGTACATTAAGCGGTAAGTTCTGTTCCAATGCTTTTGCATAGTGTGCCTTGGCGAGATCTTCACCACGCTCACACTCCGCCAGCATAGTTAAATCGTCATTGCCCAAAATCGCGCCCCGCATGCTTACCCAGCCACGGTGTAATGCACCCGCGATTACCTTCTTCATCGGGATTACCACCATGTACATTTGCAAGACGCATAAGTTCATGGGCAGCCACATGGCACTCTGTACCACGGATACGGAATATATTTTTCAATTCCGTCGAAATAGCATACTTGGCGCACTGATTAAACCCGTATTCACCGTCTTTACTGATTTCGATCAAGTCATTCAATGTATCGATAATGTTTGCATTGGTCATGGCTGCCTCTCCCGTGCAATTTTAGATAGACGATTCACGCACAAACGAATCACCACTCCCAATTACACGCAAACAGCATGCCCACCAAATTCGCTTGGCAAAGGAACAATATTTGCTCTGCTACCTACATGTGCTCAACAACGCTATTTTTACTTGGCTTTGTTGGCGCATAACTCCCTCCTTGTAACTCAGCAGCCCCTTCTCGGGGCTGCTTTTTTCTCTGTTTAGGGCGTGCCATCGCTCCTCTGATTCAAATGCTTTCCACAGCCAGGTGAATCACCCCGCAATAGTTACAAACTGTTTTGTCGCAGTGAGTTCAATCGCGCGGCACTGCCTACGCTATGTGGATTTTATATTGTGTGAACCCTTGCCTGCTGTCGCTGACTAATCGGTCCTCACATAATTAAGCTTGGTTGCATCTATGCCCTTTGATAACCCTAACTGATGTTACGCAGTGCATACGCTAACCTGTCGCCATGAAGAACAAAGAACTCGATTTGTACACCGACTATTTGCTGAGCACGTTTGGCGCGGCGACAGCAACGGGCTTGTCGGCGATGGTAGGTGGTGCAGTGAGCCACGACCAGGTGACGCGTTTTTTGTCCAAGACCGATTACACCTCCAAGGACTTATGGCAGCAGGTCAAATCGGTGGTGCGTTCGATCGAGCGCGACGAGGGTGTTTTGATCTTCGACGACACCATCCAAGAGAAAGCCTGGACCGATGAAAACGAACTGATGTGTTGGCATTACGATCACGTCAGT
>NZ_PDZH01000129.1 GCF_002735695.1 Chitinimonas sp. BJB300 | reverse complement strand
ACGGTGTTTCGAGGGCTGGACGAATGGCTGCGTCACCGATTGCGCACCCTGCATCTGAAACAGTGGAAGCGGGGCAGGAGCATGTATCGGGAGCTGAAAGCGCTCGGGGCGAGCGGAACGGACGCGAAGAGGATAGCGAGCAATGCCAGACGCTGGTGGCGTAATGGCTACGGCGTGCTGAATCGTGCGCTGCCGATCGCCTATTTCGAGCGCTTGGGAGTTCCAAGACTCGCCTAACCTCAACTTCTTGAACCGCCCGGTGCGGACCCGCATGCCGGGTGGTGTGGCAGGGGTCAGCCAGGTAATCTAGCCGCCCCTATGCCGATTGACTGATGTTACGCAGTGGCTGCGAGAAGCAGCTGTAGCTGATTCATAAGCCGCGCGGGAGGCGTTGATCAATAACTTGCGGCAAAGCGCAAATGGTTTCTTCTTCGTCTTGATGCTCAGGCATTCAAGTTTGAAGGCTGCGCAAATCGTCATGAACACATGGTTGCTTTGGGTGCGAACAGTATGCGTAGGCGACTTGGCCAGACTGGCATTGGACCTGAGTGACTGGTGAAAGACCTCCACGGCCCACCGTTTTTTATAGGTCGTGTTGGTAGCGTTGTAATCTGCAGCTATAAGTCCTTGGAGGTGTAATCGGTCTTGGACAAAAAACGCGTGACCTGGTCGTGGCTCACTGCACCATCTACCATCGCCGACAGGCCCGTACAAATCGAGTTTTTTGTTCTTCATGGCGACAGGTTATCGTATGCACTGCGTAACATCAGTTATTGAGTCAAATTCAACCGCATTTTCTCGACTCGTTAAGGCTTTCGAGTGATAATAATTTTAGATTATTTAACTTCAGTGAGTTAGCAATTATGTGGCTTCACCTAGTGACTACTTGGCGTTCTGGTATACGTAGCAGGGCGTTGCAGTCGATTGCTATACTGGCAGTTCTATTGATGTTTGCGGCTCTCTTGGCAAGTAAATTCTCGGGTAGGCATCCGCAGACTGTAGCTTTAGACGTCGGTTTGTCTGGACTGCGCCTAGTATTGGCTTTGTTGGCGGTGTTTTGGGTACATGAGCTTGTAAGCCGAGAGAATGATCGTAAGACTGTTTTTTTTACCTTGGCTTATCCTTGTGGTAGAGGTGCCTATTGGTTTGGGCGCTATGCGGGTATTGTGAGTCTCCTTCTTGTTGCTTGTCTATCGATGGGTGGGGCAGTTTTTGGTCTGGTTGCTTTATCCGGTGTAGAGTACCAGCAGTTTTATTCAGTTCACTTCGGTGCAGATTTTCTGGGCGTTTTGGCAGCATGTGTTTTGGATAGTGCTGTAATAACTGCGTTCACAATGTTGATTGCCAGTTTTGCTACTACGAGTTTAATGCCTATGGCAAGTGGGCTAGCATTTGCCTTTGTGGCGCGTAGCTACGGCGCTGTGATCGCACTATTGCAAGATCAGCAGAGCGGAGCCGCAGACTTGCAAGAGATTCAACTTCCAATAGTAAAGACAATAGGTTACTTAATTCCTGATCTCAGCCTTCTAGATTTGCGTGATCTCGTTCTTTACGGTGACAATGCCGCGATTTTATTAAGTGGATATGGTGTAGCTCAAAGCATTGCCTATGGGTTGGTATGTTTGATTTTATCTGCTTGGATATTTGATCGCCGCGAATTTCAATAGCTAATTTTTTCTTTTAATTAAACTAAAAACTACCATTGATTGAGAAGTGTATTGCGGTGTAAAAACGTTGGCAGTATCGCTAATCAATTTTCAAAGCAACCGTACAGTCTTGCGTCGTAAACAAGAATCGTGTTGCTTCACTTTATGGAAAAATCTGTGAGTCAATCTATGCTTCAGCAAGCTTTTGCCTTGCATCAAGATGGAATGTTGGATCGGGCAGAGCAACTTTATAGATTAATATTAAGCAACTTTCCAGAACATCCTGATGCGAGCTACTTGCTTGGTACGTTGCTTCTGCTGCGTAACGATGCAGAAGCTGTTCCATTGCTGCAAAGTACCATTAAGACCAATCCGGAGCACTGGCAAGCTAATTACAATTTAGGTCTTTGGTTTTTGCGGAATGGTAAAATAATAGAAGCGAGGCGATTACTTTCTAAAGCTTGTGAGCTTAATCCAGAGCATGCAGAGGGGCACGTTAATTTAGGCTACGTAGGTGTTTTGGATGATGATCCCTTATTAGTAATAAATGAAATGGCTCGCGCACTGGAATTGAATCCTAAGCTGGATTCAGCTAGAAAGACTTTGATAGCCGTTTTTATTGATCAAGGACGTTTCGCGAAAGCCATGTCGTTGGCTGTTGAATGGTCCGAGTTGCCCTTCCAAGAAATTACATCGAAGCCAATTTTAGCTCGAGCGCTCGCCAAAGGCCGGCTTTTTAGCTCTGCAAATCAAATATTATCAAATCAGGAGCTTGAACAATCCGTTTCTGCATTTACAGATATAGGAGCAGTGCTGCAATACCAGTCTTTATGCTATGAAGCTCAATTGGCATATAAGAGGGCAATCGAATTGCAGTATGATTGTGTCGAAGCCCATTTTAACCTTTCATTGGTTTTGTTATTGAGTGGTCGATTTGAAGAGGGGTGGAAAGAATTTGAGTGGCGATCTGGTCTTAGTGGGCCTGTGAAAAAATATGAGATAAATGTACCTGAGTGGGATGGTAGAACATTAAGTGGTGAGGCAGTATTAGTTCATTCTGAACAAGGCTTAGGTGATGTAATTCAATTTATGCGTTTTTTTCCAAAGATGGAAGAACTCGGAGCGCGAATTCTATTTACAAGTTATCCTGACATAATTCAGCTACTCAAGTCACAATCTAAAGCAGAAGTACGTGATGATGTTGAGAATTTTGATCTAAGTTACAAATATCAAATTTCTCTGTTAAGTTTGGGAAAGTTATTTGGAAATACTGAGGAAGCTATTAGACAGTCATCACGTAGGTATATAGAAGCCCCGGAAGAAAAAAGCATACGATGGAATAAAAAAATTGTGATGTACCCCGGTTTAAAGGTAGGTTTGGTTTGGGCGGGAAATCCAAAGCATTTAAATGACCAGAATAGGTCAATGGCGCTCAGTGATTTTTCTTCTCTGGTTGATATACCTGGTATTACTTTTTTTGGATTACAAGTAGGGCCTTTTTCAAAGCAAACTAGTCTAACACCGGCTGGTATGAACTTAGTTGATTTTTCTGAAGGTATTATAGATTTTACTGATACTGCTGCTATTATAGCGAACCTTGATCTGGTAATTTGTGTTGATACTTCAGTTGCGCACCTTGCGGGCGCGCTTGGTAAGCCGGTTTGGCTATTGTTACCTTACTTTAATGATTGGCGTTGGCTTTTAAATAGAACTGATACACCTTGGTATGATTCAATGCGTATTTGGCGGCAATCGTCGGCGAGGGAGGGCTGGCCTGAGGTGGTTACACGGATTCGCGCTTCACTTATCGAACTAGTTGAGCAACGCTTTTGTGCAGAAGAAATGGATTCTGTAACTTCATCAGTATGGCGTGCGCGTCATTATATTTTAAACAATGAAAAATTGATCGATTGGAACAATTCGCCTCTAGTTAAGTTGCTACCAGATCTACCTTCTGCTTGGGTGTTCACACTTTCACGTATGTTCAAACCAGAGGATTTACCAACGGCATTTCAAGCATGGTTTCTAACTCAACCTTATTGGATGGGAAAGTATCTTGAAGTAAGTGATGATACTACGGCGGCGATTGAGAAGTATTTAATAGTTCCGAATGATAATGAATATTGGCGATTAGCTAATTGGGCAGCTTGTGAATTATTATGGGCTCGTAAGGATATCGATCGCCTTTCTGATAGGGTTGTAGTTTTGCTTCTACAAGATGCAGAAGAAGTATTGTGGCAGTATTGGCAGGCTCAAGTTGACCGGATGCAGGAACGCTATCAAGCTGCCATTGATGGTTACCAATCATATTTAAGTATATACCGTCGCAGCGCTGAAGCCCGGATTAATCTTGGTTTGTCCTATTGGAAAGTGGGAAATAATGATTTAGCACTTGAGCAATTTGAACGTGCTGTAATGTGTAATGCAACCAATGTAACAGGGTGGTTTTATCTTGGTTGGTTTCTTTATGAAACAAATAAGCTAAAGGCTGCTTATTTGGTGTTTGATGAATTGGCTGATTGGTTTCCAGAAAATGGGCAGATGCGTCTTTGGCGTGGAAATTTATTGCAAAGATTGGGGCGACATCAAGAAGCTTTAGAGGAGGTGGAGTGTGCTTTCAATATTGATTCAACTTTGGAAAATATTGAATACCGCCTTGTTAGCGCGAAAACTGCAGCTGTGCCTACTGTGGCAGGTGTTTTGATGGAAGAATACTTACAAAAACAACCAAATGACTTAAAAATGCGCCTTAGGTTTGCACTACATCTATTGGGAATTGGTGATTTCGAGCGGGGTTGGTCTGAATTTGAGTCGCGATTAGATATTCCTAATAGTGATTCAGTCAAAAATAAGCTTTCGTACTTGCAAATTCCTCGATGGGATGGTTCATCACTAAATGGGCGCCATTTACTTGTGTTTTGTGAATGTGGTTATGGTGATACTTTTAATTTTCTTCATTTTATACGTTACTTAAAAGATTGCACTGTCACATTGGTTGTCCAAGATGGTCTACTGCCACTATTAAACTGTGCAGACGTACCTTGTTTTTTGGTAGATCGTACTGGTTTGAGAGCAGACGTAGGGGGGTATCCTTTTGATACATATATAGAGATAATGAGTCTGCCGCATATGTTGCGAATTAATGAGGGAACGGCATTAAAAGTAAGTAGTAACCTCCAAGTCGATTGTAGTAATAGCCATTTATTTAAGTATTTTGAAGATATTTGTGAGAAAAAAGTGGGAATAATATGGGGTGGAAATCCTAATCATCTAAATACTAACTTTCGAGATTGTCCATTGGAATATTGGATACCCTTGCTTAATATAGATGGCGTGTTTTGGATGAGTTTACAAAAAGACCTGCCTTCCAATCAGGCTGTTTTTTTGCCTGAAGTAGCAGTTTTAAATAACATCGCAGTAGAATGTGAAGACTGGTTAGACACTGCTGCTGTAATAAAGCAACTTGATCTTCTTATTACTGTTGATACTGCTGTTGCACATCTTGCCGCAATAATGGGTAAGCCTGTTTGGCTGCTATTGTCAAAAGAAGTCGATTGGCGGTGGGGGCAGAGCGGAGAGGACACTATATGGTATTCTAATGTTAGATTATTTCGTCAGGATGAATTAAATGATTGGGAAAGTGTTATTGCGAAGGTGAGCAGGGCATTGAAGGAGGATACTCAACATGTGGCCGAACCGTTATAAATTGGCAATATTTATTTTGGTTGGCGCCGCAATGGTTTTTAGCTTCTCTAGTTATTTATTATCAGGAAAGCAACGCAGACGTTCAATTGAAGACTTGCAAGTCGTGATGCCATCTTCAGTGCAATTATTAATGGCTCTGGGGGATCGTCATCTTGCAGCAAATGTTGGTGCATTTCGTGCTCAGACAGTAGGTACTGACAAACTAAAGCCAGAAACCTATTTAGTGTTGGCTAGAGTACAGCTAGCTGTTGCGCAATTAAATCCTAGGCATGAAGATAATTACTACACTGCTGCGGCTATTTTAGCTTGGAATGGGCAGACTGAAATAGCACAACAAATATTAGAGCGAGCAACTAAAGCAAGGAAAAACGATTATTTGCCCCCTTTCTTTAGTGGTTTTAATCGTTACTATTTCTACAAAGACTATAAAGGTGCCGCGAAAGATATATTAATTGCTGCAGAACGTACAGATTCTGGCCAGCGAGCCGCGTTAAGTAATATTGCATCTCGGTGGATTGAAAAAGGGTACGAGTCTAGTATGGCAATAAAAATGCTTGATGGAATGTCAAAGAGTAGTGGCAATCCTAGATTAAATTTCATTCTTCAAGGGAGAATTGAACGTTTAAAAGCGCTTAGACAGCTTCAAGATTCAGTATATAAGTTTCAATTAGACAATCATCGTCCCCCAAAGAATTTGCAAGAGTTAGTTTCTGAAAAGTATATTGAAAAGCTACCTGTTGATCCAATGGGACTAGGGTTTTTGCTGGATAAGAATGGTGTGGTCACTCTAAATGGAACGCGATAAAGTTAATATGTCAGAAGTGATTTTTCTCGAGGGTGTATCTAAGTCATATCGTGATAAACGCTTTAGTTTGTTTCAAGCGCTAAACGACGTTTCATTTAAGGTGGAGCAAGGGGAGGCGTTTGGATTTGTTGGTCCTAATGGTGCAGGAAAGAGTACGACCATTCGTATTTTAACTGGCATTATTCGAGCTTTCGAGGGAGAAGTACGGCTATTTGGCCAGTCAGTTCTACAACATGAGTCCCGGAGGGGTTTAGGGTATGTACCTGAAAATCCATATCTTTATGATTATCTAACACCACTTGAGATATTGGATATGGGTATACGGCTTCATGGGATTTCTGTTTCAGATAGACGTAAGCATTGTTTGGAATGGCTCGATCGTTTCAATATTGCCCACGTTGCCGATAAACGTATCCGTCAGTTCTCAAAGGGAATGGTGCAACGTACTGCTTTAGCGCATGCAATGGCATGTCAACCACGTTTATTGATTCTTGATGAACCTTTGTCCGGCCTCGATCCAATTGGTAGACGTGAAGTTGTAGATATCTTGGAACAATATCACCGAGATGGTGGAACCTTATTCTTTTCTTCGCATGTTCTTCACGATGTTGAGCGCTTGGCAGATAGATTCGGACTCATCCATCTAGGTCAACTTAAGGCAGTACTTACACCAAGTGAGCTATTGGATCAGGATGGCGGTTATGTAATTGTCTCCGTTGGTGATCAAGCCATTGTTGGCGCAATTAGTCTTGGCAAGCGGCGCTGGAGGTTAGAGGTGGGATCTACTCAACTATGGGCAACTCTAGAACTACTGCGAAGTCTTGGCCATGAATTACACGAAGTACGGCCGGGAATGACGTTAGAGAGAGTATTCCACCAATTTGTTGACAGAAGTTAGATCTGGTCACTAGTTCAGACCGTAAGAGTAGATTAATGTAGCCTCTTAGCCAATTATCTAAATAAATCAGATTTTATACTAAATTTTTCAATTGCTTCCTGGAGAAACACTTAATTATGTACAAATTTAATATTTGTAATATATCGATAAATGCATTCAATAAGATTTTTGAGGATCTTATTTTAGCACTTAAGGGGAGTTTTATTGATTTGGGATATTCTTGTACGGTTAGCACTAATGAAGTAAAGAAAGATGCAGTTAATATTTTAATAGGTTCTACAATTTTTGCCTCTCGATACAATTCTTTAGTCGATAAAATAGGGAGTCACCCTTTTATAGTCTATCAATTAGAGCAATTGGATGAGGCTTTAGGGCTTTTACCTGAGTGGTTGGAATATTTAGACTTGTTAGATAAGGCAAGTTGGATATTTGATTATTCCCCAGCAAATCTGCCATTTTATAAGAGGAAAAATTGGAATAATAAAGTAAGTATTGTAGAACCAGGTTTTCACCGTTGTCTCGAAAGATTTAAGCCATTGCCTAATGCAGAAATTGATGTGTTATATTACGGTTCCCCTCACCCTCGGCGAGAAAAGATCGTCAATAAGTTGATTGAAGCTGGCTTGTGTGTTAATTATCAGAATTATGTTGTTGGGGAGGATTTGGTTCAGCTGATACGGCGCTCAAAGATAGTTTTAAACATTCATGCGTGGGATGTATTATCTCATCTGGAAACTGTAAGAATTTCATACTTGTTAAGTAATCGATGTTTAGTTGTATCTGAGAATTCTTCTCATGACCCTTATGACGGGGGAGTTGTTTTTTGTGATTACGATAATTTGGTTGAGCGCTGTATCCAGTTGATTTCAGCGGATGAAGGTGTTAGGTCTACTATTGCTCAAAACGGATATTTGGCAATTCGAAAGAATGATTTTTCAGAGAAATTGGCTGATTTAATAAGAGAAATACATACTGTATTTGATAATAAAATAGTTAATACTACAACCATATCGCTTGGTTCAACTACTTCTGGCTATTCTTATAGGAATAGGCCAGAAATTGTGAATCTAGTTCCGATTAAGGCGAAAGTAATACTAGATGTGGGATGTTCTGGCGGTATGATTGGCGCTAGTATTAAAAAGCGACAGGAATCTCAAATTACAGGCATAGAACGTAATGTTATGGCAGCAATGGAAGCTGCAAAAGCATTGGACTTTGTTTTGTGTGGAGATTTTTTTGAGTTATTACCAGACTTGCCCGTAAATCATTACGATGCAATTATCCTGGCCGATGTGTTGGAACATGTTCTTGATACCCAGGGTCTTCTCTTTCTTTTGAGGGAGCGCCTTGCGGCTGATGGGGCTTTAATATTGTCCGTCCCGAATGTCCGGCATTGGTCTTTAATAAAGCATTTGTTGGAAGGAGGATGGGATTATCAAGATGAAGGTTTGCTTGATCGAGATCACAAACGTTTCTTTACTGCTAGAACACTTGTCCAAGATTTAGATAAAGCTGGTTTTGTGGTAGTTGCAGACTCAGCAACGGTGACTCAGGATTGGAAACCGTCACAACAATTGTTAGATGCTTTGGAAGTTGAGGGTATTGTGCCAACTGATGGTTTGTTGGGATGTGCAGTTTTTCAGTACCACTTAGTTTGTAAAAAGAAAGATGGATAATGGAAAGGTATGGCTAGGGTCTGTTGACGTTTCACATAGGGGCACCTCGAAAAACCTTCCATCCATGGCATGATTCTGACATCGGAAAGTCAGCCCTCCTATCATGATCAAATCCAGTCTGTTTGCCAGTGAAGAACGTGAAGCCAAGCTTGATCAGCTGGGCGATGCGCTGAAGGTCCTGGGGACCCATGTCGATTTTGCCGCACTGGCGGCAGACATTGACCGAACAGCGCCTCGACCCAACCACGCCCGCGGCGGCCTGGCCGCCGTTTACGACCGAATTGATGGTTCGGGTGCTACTGGTTCAGCAATTGTTTAGTAACTATTCAGCCTCCCCCACCTTTTCAATTTATTGAACCGCCCCGGGTTTCGTGGAGGCTATTTAGTTTAAGTCAGGCTGATGTCTCTGCCTGATTGGCGAGTTGCCTGTAGTATTAAGGCGGCAATTAAATAGTGCATATGAACAAAGACAAAAGATCTTTTAAAACAATGCATTAGGAATTTTGTACTGTAAGCTTATATGCGCATTCACATTGCCGGATTAATATTTACCAAGCGAGTATGACCACTCGGAACTCGACAGCTACTCAACTATTGAGCTATTTAACCTTTATTTGATTTGAGATAATTTGCGAAATGGCAAGTATTTTCTTTTTATCTTCCGGCATTGGGCCATAATTAAAAAAGTCATTATTGTTGTAAATTAAGCCATTACTAAAATCTTCTTTGCTATCAATAATTCTATTTGGGAATGTTGAGATAAAGTTCTCATCTTTCAAAAAAACCGCAACGAAATCATTCCATTGGTCCAAGTCATTCCATCGATCTCCAATTTGTGTACTTGTATATGATTCCAGCAGAGCTGCATTTATTCCATTACGCTTCGCCCAAGAAATCAGAGCTCTGCCGCTATCAGGGTAAAATCTCCAGCAATCAACTGGATAGCGATGAAACTCACCATTTGATGGAACATTAAGATACAAAAGCCCTCGTGGTTTCAAAATACGCACAATCTCTAAAAAAAGAACCCAAAACATTTCCGAATGTTCAAAACAGGAACTTGACACTACTATATCTGCATATCCTGTATCAAAAGGTAGCCTGTACGGGTCGTCCAAGATTAAATCAACACCCTTTCCTTCAACAAAATCAACACCGATGTATTCAAAGTCTTGAGGGCATTTGTCTCTGATACTACCATTAACATCTTGGCTCCCAATCTCAATGACTTTTACTTTCTCCATTTCCCCTACCAAGAAATTCTTACTATAGCAATCAAAAAAATTCTGAGCGTTCATCATTGCAGTAGGATGCATAAAAACCTTTCTGATTGGACTTTAAATACGGCCTTAAATTCTAACCCTTAAGAAGCTTTCGTAAAAAAAAATTTGCATCTGTCATGTGAATCAAATGGCCTGCAATTTTTTCAAAGCCCTTCACTGCTAGGGCGTGTCATCAATATCGGCCGAGTTGATTGTCAAGACATAGCCAATGCTCTCGACTTAAGCCATTTCCCTTGATCTACAGCGAGGGAAGTGGCATAGTATCAATGCGTTAACTCGTTGATTATTTTAACAATATGAACCCCAAGCGCCCGCTCATGCCGAGTTGCTTTTCGAGTTCAGTTCCTTTCTGCTCGATCCTGCCCTTCCTGATCTCGTTCGCCTAAATCCTACCGCTTCTATCGCCGTCGCTGGACAGTGACCAAGCTGATTGACTCCTTATTATCGGAGTTCAGTCATGCTTGCAGTCCCCCAGCGCGCTTTCGTTGCCAACCAGCCCGTCGACATGCGCCGTTCTATCGATGGGCTGGCGCTACTGGTTGAAGCGGTGCTCGACCGCTCACCGCTGTCGGGCGAGATGTTTGTGTTTTTCAATAAATCGCGCGACAAGGTCAAGCTACTGTGGTTTGACCGCCATGGTTTCTGGATGGCATACAAGCGACTGGAGCGCGGTCGGTT
>NZ_PDZH01000128.1 GCF_002735695.1 Chitinimonas sp. BJB300 | reverse complement strand
AAGCTCAAGCAAGCGACCAAAGCCCATATGGAGATGTTGGAAAACACCCCGGAACGAGTGTGCTCCTATTTCGAAGACCCCAGGATCAAGTACGCCGCCTGATCAATACTTAGTTGCCGGGTGAATAAGAACCTGTTTACGATCTTACTGCGCAGCCGTGATCCGGGTTCATGTGCTGCTCGAAATCCTCATGTACAAAAGTACATTCCGCTTTCTGTGCTGCGCTTCACCCCGCTGACGACTGCTCGCGAAAGATCGTAAACAAGTTCTAAGAACCTGTTCAATGCCTTTTCGCTGACGAGCAAAGACCATTGAGCTGGTGTTTAATCAGATGCGTATTTCCGCAGGATACCCGGCAGTGTACTTTCCCTTAAAGTGCCTAACGTCGTCCAGAACTGCTCAACACGGTCGTGGTTCTGCTGGTAGTAAGGCATATTGAACATGATGAAGTAGTCTTTGGACGAAAGCGGTATTGGCAAACGCTCCACATCGGTAATGTTCTCGTCCGCTATTTCTGAGTCGCCAGCTAAGTCTTGCGTAGCGTAAGCGGCAATTCTGCCACTGCGCAGCTTCGCGAAGTTTTGTTTGGTGGAGATGGCTTCTTCTATTTGTAACCCGCGCGCGAGCAGGTCTTTGCCCACCGACCAACCCAGGTTTACCCCGATGGGGGCATTGATGCCGCTAAAGTGCTGACCGTCCCAGCTGACCGGGCTGCCTTTCGTCTTGTAGAGGTAATAAGACAGGGTGGTTATACGGCGGCTGCTGTCGGGTTTCCCCTCGCGCGTTGGATACACGAATGATGTTGCACGTTCGGCGTTATAGGAATACATGAAGACGCCATCGTGTTTGCCGACTTGTGCTTCTGCCAAAACCCGCATATTGGGTACCCGGATCAACTTGAGGGTGCAGCCGACTTGAGCTGCCGTTAGCTGTAGCAGTTCAACCGCGGCGCCGGGTTTGCTGGGGCCAATATAGCCTTCGCCGATAAAGTAAGGAGGAGAAGGCTCTGAGTTGTACGCCAACGCAATTTGACAAGCCGATGACGCGTGGCCGCCAAATAGGGTGAGTACGCTGAAGAACCATAATTTCCTGCACATGGTGGCTATATCCAGCTGCAAGCTGATGTTAGAACCTGTTTGCGATCTTATTGCGCAGCCGTGATCAGGGCTCATGTGCTGCTCGAAATCCTCATGTACCAAAGTACATTCCGGTTTCTGTGCTGCGCTTCACCCTGCTGACAGCTGCTCGTGACAGATCGTAAACAGGTTCGTAGAACCTGTCTAAAGTCTGCTGTGCGTCAGCAATACGATGTGGAAAACACTCTCGGAATGCGCATTTACCACGCGTAAACGCCGCCTCTTTTGCTGTTTCCGCCTTGTCTTACCTTAGATCGCGAAACTTTAGACAGGTTCTTCAGGTTGTCCTAAAGCATTAACGTTGTGCCCGATCTGTCCGGACGCTGCGGCGACATTTGATTATTTATATACCGCTACACGATGGTGGTCTTTTAAATCAGACCCGCGCCGCAATTGTGTTTGTGTACTGGGGGCAGATTGTTGCTAAAGGGTAATGCGCTCTCATAAAGGCGGCAGAAAAGTTAGCTAACTGCCTGATAGGTGGGTGCCGGTTTATAATCGCCCACCTATCCCTGCTAGTCTGCTTTACATGCTCAAGTATCTCGGCCTTGACCGGCCTTTTCTCCTGCTCGTCCGTAAATTGCTGTTCAGCATTGTCCGGACGCACGTGCTATCGGATGGCCCACAGAATCTGGGACTAGACCCGAAAAAGCCGGTCATCTATGTGCTGCAGCGACGTTTTTTCAGCAATATCCTCGTGCTTGATCGTGAGGTTACGGCCGCTGGGCTCATGTCTCCGCTGATCGGCTTCGCTATCCCGGGTGGGCGGGAAAAGCGCGCTTTTTTCTTTACCAATCGTGATGAACCCTGGTTTGGCCGTGCCAACAAAGTGGGCTATTCATTGCGCTTGCAACGTCTAACCCAGGCGGTAAGAAACCACCCGGATTTTGATGTGCAGCTGGTGCCGGTGACTATTCTTTGGGGGCGTACGCCTGACAAGGAAAGCTCGATCTGGAAGCTGATCTTTTCGGAAAGCTGGTCGCCGCGCGGCCCGTTTCGGCAATTCTTCACGATTTTTTTGCACGGTCGGCAAACCTTGGTGCGCTTCGGCCAACCGTTGTCGCTGAAGGAGCTGACAGCGGATGCCGAGGATGAAGAGCGCGCCTTGCGTAAGCTGGCGCGTGTGTTGCGGGTGCATTTTCGTCAGCAGCGCGAAATGGCGATTGGCCCTGACTTATCGCATCGGCGCACGCAGGTTGAAGGCATTCTGGAGGCAGAATCGGTCAAGGCTGCCATAGAGACCTTGGCGACGGAAAATGGCGGTGGCTATACCGCCGAGCAAAAGGCGCTGGAGAAAGCCCGTGAATATGCCTGGGAAATTGCCGCCGACTATAGCTATCCGGTGGTACGGGTATTCCATCGCTTCCTGACCTGGGTCTGGACCCGTCTGTACGATGGGGTGGAGTTGAACAATTTCGATACGGTGACGGGTGTCGCCCCTGACCATGAAATTGTCTATGTACCCTGCCATCGCAGCCATATCGACTACCTGCTGCTCAGCTATATCGTCTTCCACCAAGGCTTGATGATTCCGCACATTGCAGCCGGTGCGAATCTGAATCTACCTATCGTCGGCGGCATTCTGCGCCGGGCCGGGGCGTTCTTTCTGCGGCGTTCCTTTAAGGGTAACCCCCTGTACGGGGCGGTATTCAATGAATACCTGCACACCATGATCGCCCGTGGCAATCCGATTGAATACTTCGTCGAAGGTGGCCGCAGCCGTACGGGTCGATTGTTGCAGCCGCGTCCGGGCATGCTGGCGATGACGGTGCAAAGCTATCTGCGTGATTCAAATCGCCCCATTGTGTTTATCCCGGTGTACATCGGTTACGAAAAGTTGTTTGAAGGCCGCAGTTACGTGGGCGAGCTGATGGGCAAGCCCAAACAGAAGGAGTCACTGCTCAATCTGCTTCTCAGCATCCGCGAACTGAAAAAGAATTTCGGCAAGGTGCATGTGAATTTTGGTGAACCAATCAAGCTGGCGGAGCTGCTGGGTGAGTCACATCCAGGTTGGCGTAGTGAGCCGCCGCTTGATGATGCCCGGCCCGCTTGGTTTACCCAGAGCGTGAGCCAGTTGGGACAAAAGATTGCCGATGGACTCAATAGCGCGGCGGTGGCGAATCCGGTCAACTTGCTCAGTCTGGCTTTGTTAGCGACGCCACGTCATGCAATGGATGAAGACCAGTTGGTCGATCAATTGGATGGCTATCGCAAGCTGCTATTGGCGGTGCCTTATGCCGATAGAGCCCAGCTGACGCCAATGGATGGCCGTGCCATGGTTGAGCATTGCGAAAAGCTGCGGTTGATCCAACGCCACCCGCATGCGCTCGGCGATGTGATGCACTTCTACCCCGAAGATGCGGTGCTGTGCAGCTATATGCGCAACAACGTGCTGCATTGTGTGGCATTGCCCGGTTTGATCGCCTGCTTATTCTCTCGCAATACCAGTTTAAGTCGCGAGCAGTTGGGCGGTCTCACCCGAACCGTCTACCCCTTCCTGCGCGCCGAGTTGTTCTTGCGTTGGCAGCCAGAAGAGTTGGATGTGGCACTGGATGCTTATCTGGCAGCACTGGTGAATATGGGCTGGCTGGCTACCAATCCGGGCCGTGAAGGCGTCTACCATGCGCCAAACATGAATGCAGATGAATATGCCCAGCTTAACCTGCTTGGGCAGGTAGTGCGGCCGGCGTTGATCCGTTACTTCATCTCATTATCGGTACTTACCCAGCAGGGCAGCGGTACAGTAAGTAGTGATGAGTTGGAAGCACTGTGTCATCTGTTGGCCCAGCGTTTAAGTCTCTTGCGTGAATTCAATGCACCGGAATTTTTTGATCGCGCTATCTTCCGCACCTTTATCGCCACGCTTAAAAAGGCGGGGCTGGCGGGTGAGGACGAATCCAGCAAGCTCACGTTCAATGGAGCGGTGCGTGCGGCGGCAGCCGAGTCACGCTATGTTCTGCCGCCTGATGTACGCCAGAGTGTGCTGCACCTGACCCGATTGGACCAAAAAACGGTTGAGCAGGCACTCAGTCGTTTGGCGGCAAAGGGCAAGAGCTGAGTTGAGCTGTGGTTGTAGATAGCCGGATGCGGCTCATCAACCACAGGTCTCATGCATTTGACTTAGGTTAGAACCTGTTTACGATCTGTCGCGAGCAGTTGTCAGCAGGGTGAAGCGCAGCACAGAAACCGGAAAGTACTTTTGTACATGAGGATTTCGAGCAGCACATGAGCCCTGATCACGGCTGCGCAGTAAGATCGTAAACGGTTCTTAGAATTTTTCGTGTGGGCCCAGATAGCGCCATTGCCCCATCGGTAGATCGGATAAGGGAATCCGGCCGATACGAATGCGCTTGAGGCCGATCACCTTCAGGCCAACCAATTCACACATGCGGCGAATCTGGCGCTTCTTGCCTTCACGCAGCACAAAGCGCAGCTGATTTTCGTTTTGCCAGCTTACCTTGGCGGGCTTGAGTGCTTGGCCTTCCAGGCTCAGGCCATGGTTCAGCAACTTGAGGTCCGCTTCGGAGAGCTGCCCCTCCACGCGAACCAGATATTCTTTCTCGATCTTGGTTTCGTCGCCAATGAGTGCCTTGGCCACGCGGCCGTCCTGCGTCAACACCAGCATCCCGGTTGAGTCGATATCCAGCCGGCCAGCCGGTGCCAAGCCATTCAGATGCCGGCGCGAGAATTCGATACCGGAACGGTCTCCGACATAGCGGTTTTCCGGGCGAATCAATAAATCGGCTGGTCGATGGCCCTGCTCTGCCTGTCCGCTGACAAAGCCGATTGGCTTGTTGAGCAGAATGGTGACGCGTTGGGTCTGGGCGACGGCGGCGCGTTGGTCAAGTTCAATACGTTGGGTGGGCAATACCCTGCTGCCGAGTACATCGATTACGATGCCATCGACCTTCACCCAGCCGCGCTCTATGTATTCATCGGCTTCACGCCGGGAGCATAGGCCGAGTTCAGCCATACGTTTGGAAAGGCGTAGGGGTTCCTGCGCGTCGCTCATCTTGGATAATTCCACTGGCAAAACGCCATTTTAACGCCGCATGAGGCGATACAGGACGCTCGCGCTAAAATCGCGTCTATGGATACCCAAGATGATCTCAATTATTCGCGCCGCTTCGGCGGCATTGCCCGTCTTTATGGCGCTAGCGCGCTGACCCGTTTCGAGGCGGCGCATATTTGCATTATTGGTGTGGGTGGTGTGGGCAGTTGGGCTGCCGAAGCCATTGCCCGTAGTGCTGTGGGGCAGATCAGCCTGATTGATATGGATCATGTGGCGGTGTCAAATGTGAATCGGCAACTGCATGCGGTGGACGGCAATTTAGGTAAAGCCAAGGTGACAGCCATGGCTGAGCGGATACACGCTATCAATCCTCGGGCCGTGGTCAATGAGATCGATGATTTTCTGACTGCCGACAACCTGGCTGATTTGATGCCCCGGGGTCGTTTTGACTATGTCATCGACTGCATCGACCAAATGCGGGTCAAGGTTGCGCTGGTGGTGCACTGCAAGCGGAATAAGGTACCGCTTATTGTTTCGGGCGGGGCTGGGGGGCGCATCGACCCAACCCGCATTGCTGTTGCCGATATCGCCCATACCTCGGGGGACGCCTTGTTATCCAAGATTCGTGCTGAGTTGCGGCGTAATCACGGCTTTGCGCGCGAAGGCAAAAAATTTGGCATCGAGGCAGTGTATTCCACCGAGCCCATCGTCCGGCCGGTAGTGGATGCTTGCGAGCCCGTCATTGGCACGCCGCAAGGGTTGAACTGCGCGGGGTATGGTTCTGCTGTGGCGGTGACTGCCAGCTTTGGCATGGCGGCTGCTGGACGGGTACTGGCGCAGCTTGCAAAGAAACCAAGCTAAGTGGGCATCTATGGCGCTGTCTCGTCTCACGCAGTCCAGCATCGATCGATGGTTGGCAGGCTAATAGTCTGCCTTCAACGATAAATAGGGGCCGCGTTGGCGTTTCTTGTTGGCGATATTGCCTAGTTCAGCATGGGCTAAAGCCACTGAAAAGTGCTTGTTAGGTACCCAGGCAACATAGGCATCGGCGGCATTGTCTTCCTTGAAGACCGACAGGTTGTCATTCTTTTGCCGGTATTCAACCCCCACGATGACCGAATCGGTGAGGAATAGCCCCGCACTGGCTTCTGCACGCAGCTTGCGGGTGTCGCCGCGGTCACCGCCAAAGCCCAAGATGCCGAACTGGTTGGCGCGTGTGTATCGGAGGGTGCCGTTAAGCAAGAGGCTACGCCCGAAAGGGCCATTCAACCATACCTTGGTGGCAGCCAAGTAGGGCTCGACATCATTGCCATGCATGGCTCCAAGCAAGGTCGGCACGAAGTCGTAGTCATGGTTCCGTTTGACCATGACGCCTGCTGCGATCTGCGGGCAGAGTCTGTCTTGGTCGAATACTGCGTCACCGTAGAGCTTCACCTTCAAGCCTAAAATATTCTGACCAATGTGTGTATTCGGCACTGTGTCGCCCAGATCAAAACTCTGGTGGGCGAAAGACAACTCCACCCTGTCGAACACACCTACTGCGGCACCCACCGAAGTCAAGGAAAAGCCTGGGGTATTGACTCGCGTATAGAAAGCACTGCCGCCGACTTCATCGCGTGTGCCATAGCCGCTGATCAGTGCCCACGGCACCAAGCCGCCACCTCCTGCTCCTTCTATCTGTGTTACCCCTCCTGTTGCCGGGAGTCTGCCGCCCGCTAGGGCAGACGAAAGTAATGTCAGGTTCAAGAACAAGTAGAAGACGATGCGTTGCATGGCTAGCCTACTTAGAAAGTCGAAATATCAGCAGTCTATACTGCCAGCATGTTGTCGCCAGTCGGAGCCCACTTATGTTTTATCGTCTGTGTTGCTTATGTATTGGTACGTTATTTCTGGTTTTACCAGCGCGGGCCGATAGCCTATATGAGCGTTTGGGGGGGGAGGCCGGCGTGAGCGAAATCGCGAGTGAAATGCTGGACCTTACGGCAAGCGCACCTCAAACCCGCCGCACGTTTGATAAGGTGAACATGCCTCGGCTGAAGCAGAAGGTAGCCGAACACATCTGTTCGCTTACCGGCGGCCCTTGCCAATACTCCGGCGACACGATGAAGCAGAGCCATGCAGGGATGGGCATTACGGAATCCGAGCTAAACGGCATGGTGGAGCATTTACGCACAGTGTTGGATGCTCGCCATGTGGCGCAGGCAGACAAGAATGCGTTGTTGGCCATACTTGCGCCCATGAAGCGGGACATCGTGGAAATCAAGCGATGAGACAAGTATTACCGTGCCTGTTGGCTTTGCTGCCGCTGTTTTGTGCCGCTAAGCTCACTGTCCAGATACTTAACCCCAGCGAGCAGGCGGTGGGTGATGCCGTGGTGTATGCCGAGCCGCTTGCCGGCAAGGCGCCCAAGGGAAAACTGACAGGCACGATAGACCAGGTGAACAAGGAGTTTGTCCCCTTGGTAAGTGTGGTACAGACCGGTACAGCAATTCGCTTTCCCAATAAGGACAATATTCGTCACAACATCTATTCTTTTTCCCGCACCAAGGTATTTGACCTGAGGCTCTATTCCGGTACGCCTTCCGAACCCGTGGTATTCGATACCCCTGGCTTGGTTGTATTGGGATGCAACATCCATGACTGGATGGTGGGCTACTTATTGGTGGTGGATACCCCTTGGTTCGACACGACCAATACCAAAGGGCTCGTCAACCTGGATAACCTGCCATCGGGCGACTATTCACTGCGCGTTTGGCATCCCTATCAGAGTGCTGAAATCCCTGCGCAAAAGATTCGGGTCGGGCCGGGTGCTGAAACCCACTTCGTATTCCATATGAAGCTCTCGCCCCCGCCTGCCGCAGCCCATGCAAATTATTAACTGGTGGCGCCGGGGGAGACATAGACTCGCATTTCGTATTGTTCTGCACTTTACCGGCTTGTTGGCTGTGATGCTTGGCGTGGCGTTTGTGATGGTCAGCGTCGTGAATATGAGTATTTTCCGTGGGACTGCCGCGCTTAGCTTGGAATCCGACGAAAAAGTCTTTCGCCGCTTGTTGGAATACAACACCAGCAATCTGATCCAAGGTGCCAGTGTATTGGCCGGGGATTACGGGCTACGTGAAGCCATCGGCACCGGCGACATGGGTACGCTGCTATCGGCGCTCAATAACCACAGCCGTCGCATCGGAGCCACCATGGCTATGGTATCGGGCCTCGATAACCATTTACTGGCAGATACCCTGCATCCCGATCAATCCGACCAAGCCTATCCCTTCAAAGCCTTGTTAGCTGAGGCCGAAAAACGCGGCAATGCAAGCAGTATTGAGCTGATTGATGGCGTGCTGTATCGGATTGTCGTGGTGCCTGTTCGTGCACCAACCACCATTGCCTGGATCACAATCGGTTTCCCCATGGACGAGCGCCGGGCGAGCGAGCTGCATAACTTGGCTGGTGTGCATGTGTCTTTCCTGAGTCACAATCAGTCCAACTGGCAGTTACTTACTTCGACTTTCTCCCCAGAGCAACGCCAATCCCTGCTGGCTACGCTGAAGCAGTTCCCTACTGCCGGCATGCTGAAGTTGAATGGGGAAACATTTGAAACGCGGCTGGCGCTGCTGGCTGATACTCCGCACGGCCAAGTCTATGCTTTGTTGGCAGGCTCATTGGATGTCGCCTTACAGCCTGCTTATAAGCTGCGTGGTATTTCCATTGTGCTGACTGCTTTTGCATTGCTGGTGGGTTCGTTGATTGGTGCGCGGCTGGCGCGCAGGATTACTGACCCCCTAAGGGCGTTGGCCGTGGTGGCGCAGCATATTCAGGCAGGGGATTACCAGCAGGAAATATCGATTACCGATACCAGCGAGATCGGCCAGTTGGCGGGCAGCCTGACGCATATGCAAGAGGCGATTGCACTGCGCGAGACGGAAATCAGCAAGCTGGCGTTCCAGGATAGTCTGACCGGTCTGCCCAACCGAGTGCGATTCAATCAGTGCCTGGATGAAGCCATTACGATGGCGCAAGCCAACCAGAGCTACTTCACGGTGCTGTTGGTTGGGTTGGATCGCTTTCAGCAAATCAACGATACATTGGGCCACCAGAATGGCGACCGTGTCCTGATCGAAGTGAGCCAGCGTCTGTCCGCGGCCATCAATGTTGGTGATGTTGTGGCGCGCCTTGCGGGTGACGAGTTTGCACTGTTGTTGTCCGGCCTGCAGATGAATACGGCATTGCAAAGCATTGATCGCATTCACACCGTCTTTGTACAACGTTTCAATCTGGATGGCCGGTTGTTGGACGTACGTGCCAGCATTGGGCTGGTGGGCTTTCCTGAGCACGGCGATACCGCTGCGGACTTGATGCGTTGTGTTGATGTGGCACTGTACCGCGCCAAACGCAGTGGTTCCCACCATGCGCTATACGACCCGGGTACGAAGACGTTTCGAGAAGAGCACCTCTCGCTGCTCGGTGATTTGCAGCAAGCGGTTGAGCACAACGAACTGATTGTTTATTACCAGCCCAAGGTGGGCTTAGGCCCATATTCTGCTGATGAGGCAGAGGCGCTGGTGCGCTGGAAGCACCCGACCAAGGGTTTTGTTTCACCAGGGGAATTCATACCCTATGCCGAACAGACCGGCTATATCAAGGAGCTGACCCACTGGGTGCTGGTCCAGGTAATCCGGCAGGCAGGGCAATGGTTGCGAGAGGGTAGGCCCGTCAAGGTCTCTGTCAATCTTTCCACGCGAGACCTTGTGGACCAAGGGTTGCCGGCGACGATCGCCACCCTGATAGACCGGGCAGGCTTGCCACCAGAATATTTATGCCTGGAAATTACCGAAAGCGGCTTTATGGAAGAGCCGGCCGAGGCGCTCAATGTATTGCAAAAGCTGCGTTCCCTTGGTTTATCTCTGGCTATCGATGATTACGGCACGGGATACTCTTCGCTGGCTTATATCCGTCGTCTGCCCATTACCGAACTGAAAATAGACCGCGCCTTTATTATCGAGCTGGCTAGCAATGTCGGTGATGCGAAAATTGTTCGTTCCACGATCGATCTTGGCCATCACCTGGGGTTGAAGGTGGTGGCGGAAGGCGTGGAAGACATGGTCGTGGTGGATATTCTTGCAGAGATGGGGTGCGATAGCATCCAGGGCTTTGTATTTGGTAAACCGATGCCCGTCGCTGAATTTGATCGTTGGCGGGAAGCGCGAATGGCAAGACCTACACTCGCTTCTGCTAATCTTGCACGGTTTTCGGGTCCGTCTGCTGTTCAGTGAGGCAGGCATTCATGCGTAGCTGTCTTTTCAGCGCATGAAATAGCAGTTAACGCGATATCATTGATTTTCTGGCCTGGGTTAACGTTAGGGGCGGTTTGCTGACTGTGTGCCATCTGTTCCGGGTTGTTGGCTAAGAACCTGTCTAAAGACTTTGAATGGGTTCTTTGAACGTCTCTCTGGCTGCACAAATATTACTGACTGATGTTACGCAGTGCATACGATAACCTGTCGCCATGAAGAACAAAGAACTCGATTTGTACACCGACTATTTGCTGAGCACGTTTGGTGCGGCGACAGCAACGGGCTTGTCGGCGATGGTAG
>NZ_PDZH01000127.1 GCF_002735695.1 Chitinimonas sp. BJB300 | reverse complement strand
CACCTACCATCGCCGACAAGCCCGTTGCTGTCGCCGCGCCAAACGTGCTCAGCAAATAGTCGGTGTACAAATCGAGTTCTTTGTTCTTCATGGCGACAGGTTAGCGTATGCACTGCGTAACATCAGACATTAAGACGGCAGCCTCTCTATCACCCCCGGCACCATCTTTATTTCCCGTGCAGCCATGTGGCTCGCTTAGTAAGTCAATATGGCTGAAGCATGGGCCTGACTATCGCCCTTCTTCTGCCCACCACCATCTTTCAATGCCTTCGCAAAATCCACTTTGATGGTTGCCATCTTGCCCACACTTAGGCGCATGCCTATCCCTGCGCCAGACAGTTTGGCGCTGGTCTGCTCGCCTGGCAGCGCCTGCTTACGTGACAACCGCCCCCAGTCGGCAAAACCAAGAAACTGAAGACGGCCCGAATCCCAACTCAGGTACTTGGCCAGATCAGGGGTGTACAGCTCAAGACTGGTATTGATACCCTCATCATTGGACAGCACACGCTCATCGTAGCCACGTACGCTGCTTGCGCCGCCGATACCGAAAAACTCACCCGATGGCAGCGCATCTGTCGTCTTCTGGCCGTTCAAACTTGCATGCACCAGCCACTCTGCCGGCAACGCCAGATAACCATTCAATCCATAACGCAGGATCTGGTAGTGGTCGTTGTCGATAGGCTCAAGCCCGGTGCCTTGCCTGCCGGAGCGCAACGCCAGATTATCTTCCGCCGGCAGATTGCGTGAGTAGGTAACATTACCGTCATATGACCAGTCTGCACTTTGTGACTGCATCTGATAACCGATGCTTAATGGCCGGATGGTGTAACGCTGCTTGCCCTGGATGGTGCCGATAAAACTGGTCTCGCTTTCAAACCGGCGCAAATCAAGCCCGAACACCAGCTTTTGCTGATAAGCACCCCGTGTCGGCAAACCAAGGTTGTAGCGAATGCCTGCTACAGTGCCCTTGCCGCTGGTGTTGAACAAACCTTGCAACACGGCGGAACTGACATTCGAGTAACCCGCAAACAGACTCATGCTGTCACCCCACCCATACAGGGGCAGCTTGTAGCCCAAGCCGAAGATTTTCACCTGGTCGAATTCTTTCGGCGATGTGGTGAACTGAGTCGTTAGAACATGATCGCGGTCGAACAGATTGGCATGCTGGTAACCCAGCGATAAACGCGTCCGGCCCGTTTCCTTGGTACCGGTGTTATCCGCCGCGATAAACACCCGTTGTGGCTTCTCGTCCACCACGCGCAGGACTGCATCCACGGTTTGCGGCTTCTCACCCGCTTGAAGCGACACCGTCATCCGACGAGACGGACTTTCATTGGCAAGGCGCAGGTCCTTGCTCAAGGCAGCGGTATTGGGCACCTCGGCATCACGCAACGAGGGCATGGCGCGGCGGATATTGTCGGCGCCGAAATACTGGTTGCCCTCGATATGGACCTTGTCGACCCGAGGCTCAATCACCTGCACCAGCACCTGGCCATCCGCCAGCTCCTGCTCAGGCAGAAAAACCTGCAGGCTGCCATAGCCCGCGCGGCGATACAGCCCTTCCAACGCCTCCAAGGCGCGCTGCACATCCGCAAAATCACGGCTTGGCCCGCTGAATGGCTGTAAGGTGGCGTCGATACTGACCTCGGGCAGTACCGTGTTTCCCTTTACAACGAACTGTTTGATGGCGAATCTGGGTGTCTCGTCCGCAATGGCAGCACTCATCAGTGCCAGCAGAAAGGCGGTGGCAAACGGCTTCATTCTGACCTCTGGCTACAGTTGAAAACCACTTTCGCCATAGGCGCAGTTAAGCGGATTCCAAAAGATGCATGAAGAAAACGATATACATCACTTTTTCAGCAACCTAGCCAACCAGGCTTGCGTCAGCTAGAAGACCTGCATAGACATCGACTGCAATAAAGACATGCCTTGATCAGATACGTAGTGGCGAAAATTGAACTGCTTGAGCTGCCGTAGCACCAAGCTTGGGTCAAACTTGCCTGAGGATATCTGGTCCCGTATGCGCTTGAAACGCCCGCATTCGAGCAATAAAGCCTGGCGACGCTTGTTGACCAACTGAGCATGATGCTTTTCGATGATCACCGAGAGTTGCAACCAGATTAGCAGAGCACCCGCCGTCCACCACCATTCTGTAAACAGGGCAATAACACACCCCAGCACCAACAATAGGTACCACACCAAATCAGCATGCGGGAAGTCAGGCGCCCAGTTACCCAGCTTGGGCCAATTCAATTTGAGTTGACTGATGATGCGCTCGCGGTCATTCGCATCGCGCTTGAGCCTTGCCCAAATTGCATCGAACTCCAAAGCCACGTACCACTTATCAAATAGCTTGGAAATCAACCAATCCGTTTGCCGATAAATGCCTATCTTGCTGGCCAGCAATTGACGATAGTCGTCACTTGCCAAGGGTGGCAACAAATCCCACTCCGGATGAGCCAATTGCCGCCTCACCATGAGGGGAAAACCCAACACATCGATCAACTGAAGCCGGCGCGCTTCAATGGCAGCCCGGTCCAATCGCTCATCCATGTTGTCGAGGTGGGAATACTCTTCGATCAATTCGTCGAGTTTTTCAAGCGGAGGAGACACCAACGGATTGCGTACCAACGCACGGCGCAGGTTTTCAGTCTCATGCAAAATGCCTGGGACGAGGAATTTCGTCTCCTCTGGCCAGGGCATGCGCAGAAAACTTTCAACCTTGAAGAACACCTCTTCATAATGGGACGCAAAAGCGCGCTTGTAGTCCTCCTGCGCCTGTGCATCCTTATCGCGTTCACCCGTCGCCAAGGGCGTGGTGGGCGGCTTACGTTGCAGGTCAAGGCGGAGATTATTGGCCATTTGAGCAAACTCGGGTGCAACCCCGATACGGGCAAACATTGCCCCTAGCTCTTTATGACGCTGGCGCAGATCATCAAGCTCGCGCCAGACATCCCATTGTGGTTTATTATTGTCGGCCATGTCCTTAACTTACTCGATACGGCAGGCTTCCTCGAATGCCAAACGCGGACCACGCGGATGGAGCTGTTGGTTATCACCGTAGCCCAGATTGATCAGGAAGTTGGATTTGATGCTCGAACCGGCAAAGAAGGTATTGTCAACCATGCTGTTGTCAAAACCAGACATAGGGCCACAATCCAAACCCAAGGCGCGGGCAGCAAGTATCAAATACCCCCCCTGCAACGTACCGTTACGGAAAGCGGTGCTTTGAATCAACGCATCATTCCCGGTAAACCAGCTGCGTGCGTCCGTATGTGGAAACAGCTTGGGTAGCTTGTCGTAGAAAGCCATGTCGTACGCAACGATGACTGTCACCGGCGCTGCCAGTGTCTTGGCTCGATTGGCTTCGGCTACGGCAGGGGACAGCTTCTGTTTCGCTTGTTCGGACTTGACGAAGACAAATCGGGCAGGCGACGAATTGGCACTGGTCGGCGCCCATTTCAACAGGTCGTAGAGCGCATTCAACGTTGTATCGTCCACCGCCCGGGAACTGAAATGATTGTGCGTACGGGCGTTACGAAACAGTTGGTCAAAACTGGCGTCTGTAAGAGCTGTGCTCATAGCGGTTTACCCATAGGTTTAGTCGGAAGCCAGCATAGCTGCCCCAACTGGTAAACGCCACTTTATGCACTATCGACTCACTGCTTGCTGTATCCCGCCAACGCCAGCAGGGGTGCAAGTTTGGCCAGCAAATTCGGCAAATGCGGCAACACATCTTCTTGCCGCCCAGCCTCCAGCAAAGACAGCGCTTCGTTTATTTCTATCGGCGGCAGGGCCTGTTTTCCATGCAATGGCGCATTGAGTTGATTACCGCCGAGGTCTGTTGCCGTCGTCAGGCGGCGCAGCGCCTGCTCCAGCAACTTGTCGAATTCAGTGACCTCATCCACCTTGGCGCTGCCAACACCAGCGCTGACTGTCACGCTGATGGGCGTGCCCTTGAAGTTGATCCGCGCAGCCGCAATGATCTCGCGTAGCCTTTCCGCATAGCGCAGGCTACCCACCAGGTCGGCATACAGGAAAATGCCAAATCGTGGCCCTTCAAGGCGCGCCAGGATTTCTTCCTTCCGCAGACGGCTCGATACCGTCTTGGCAACCAGGCTTACAACCTGTTCGGCCACCGCTCCCCCTACCTGTGCGCATAACGTCGGATAGGCATCGACCTCAAATGCCAGCAGGGTCGCCTCGCCATGCACACGTAAGGCGTGTGCCAACAGCTTTTCGCCATGCATCTGGAACAAGTGCGGCGTCGCCAAGCCAGTCTGTACTTCCGTTGTCGCCGTACGCGCCTGATTGACTTCGGTAGCACGCAAGTCACGCGCGGTTTTAGCCAATTTCACCGCCGCCGCCACCCGTGCCAGCATCTCGGCTCTATCGGTGGATTTGGTGACGAAATCATTCGCGCCACGTTCCACCGCCAAGTTCTTGGTTTCGAGGTCTTCCTCCCCCGAAATAATGATGACCGGGGTGTGGCGTATGCGTGAATCGGACGACTGGCGTACACGTGCCAACAGGCCAAAACCATCCAGCCGGGGCATGCTTAGGTCACTCATCAAGACCAAGACTTCCGTGTCGGCAGTCAGCCGCTCCCAACCAGCCTCTCCATCCGGTTCTTCTATAACATCAAAACTCGCTGCCAAATGCTTCTTTACCGTCGCACGGACGATACGGGAATCATCAACAACAAGAATACGGGGGCGCTGGTCGCTGGCGAATTCAGATTGAGTCATGACGCGAGAATATATCGAGTAGAACCGTCAATCTAGCACAGGCTTGAAACAAGCTAGTATTGCAGCATAACTGTCGATTTGTTAAAACCTATGCTAAGCACACTTTGCAGAAGCCGGCCATGCCCCTCAGCTATCGTGTTCATCTCTCGGTTTTCCCGCTTGGTTCCAGCGAACCACAACGTGTTTTAGCCGCCATACGTGGGGCCTGGGTGTGTCCTTATTGGGTGGCCAATCGTGAGCAGGCTGGCGCGTGGCTGTTTGAAATGCGTGCCGAAGCCGCCTTGCCTGCCGGCGACAGTGAACGTGCATTTGCCGAGCGACTTTCAATCGCCATCTGGCAACGGCTGGGTCGCTATGTGAAGGTGGTTGTCGATGCCAGCCCGGATGAATCGGATGAATCACGCCGGAACGAATTATTGCAATCTGACTATCTCAAGCTGATGCGTGCCCATTGAGCAGCGACTGGGCTTCTCCGCTAGTCGGCATGCTCCAGGCATCGCCGCTTGCCACACCAAAGTACAGTCTCATTCTCTTCAGTGCCTGTCAGGACCTTTTCAGAAACGAGCGCATCGATGCAACAACTTACCGGGAAACGTGGCCTGATTGTGGGTGTAGCCAATTCGCAAAGCATTGCCTGGGGCTGTGCCCACCAACTACATGCAGCAGGCGCTACAAGTGCCATCACTTATCTGAACCACAAGGCTGAGCCGTATGTCCGCCCCTTGGCTGAGTCCATTGCAGCACCGTTGATCCTACCCTGTGATGTCGAGCAAGCCGGCGAATTGGAAGCCGTGTTTGCCGCTATCCAGCAAAAGTGGGGACGGTTGGATTATCTGATCCACGCCATTGCCTATGCACCGATGCAGGATCTGCACGGGCGAGTTGTGGATTGTTCTGAGGCCGGTTTCCTACGTGCCATGAGCGTATCCTGCCACTCCTTCATCCGCATGGCGAAGCTGGCCGAACCGCTGATGACGCAAGGTGGCACGCTGTTAACCATGAGTTATTACGGTGCCGAGAAGGTGATCGACAACTATGGGCTCATGGGCCCGGTCAAGGCAGCGCTGGAAAGCACCGCACGCTATCTGGCGGTCGAATTGGCTGGACAAGGCATACGCGTCCATGCGATTTCGCCCGGCCCGTTGCCGACCCGGGCGGCTTCCGGCATTACCCATTTCGACCAGCTAATGACCGAAGCAATCGATAAAAGTCCGCTTCATCGGCTTGCCACGCCTGACGATGTGGGCCAACTCGCTACCTTTCTGGTTTCCGACGCGGCACGCGTCCTCACCGGCTCGACCTTCTACGTCGACGCCGGTTACAACATTGTGGGGTAGTCGTCATGGTATCGGATGCACTCAATCTTCTGCTGGACCTGGCCCGCGACTTACCGCCGATTTCCATGGCAGTAGTACACCCTTGCGATGCCGAATCCTTACGCGGCGCACTGGATGCCCAAGCAAGAGGGCTGATCAAACCCATCCTCGTAGCCCCCAAAGCCAAGCTGATCGCCGTGGCGGCCGAGAGTGGGCAATCGTTGGATGGCATCGAATGCATAGATGCCCCCCATAGCCATGCCGCGGCAGCCATTGCCGTGCAGCTGGCTTACGAAGGCAAAGCAGCCTCCTTGATGAAAGGCAGCCTGCACACCGACGAATTGTTGCGCGCGGCACTCAGCAGCAGTAGCGGCCTGCGTACCGAGCGTCGGGTCAGCCATGTCTTCGCGATGGAAATACCCGCCTACCCCAAGCCACTGTTCATTACCGATGCCGCGGTGAATATCGAGCCTGGCCTGCTCGAAAAGCGCGATATCGTGCAAAACGCTATTGATCTGTTGCTGACGTTAGGGATCAGCCAACCCAAGGTGGCTATCCTTGCAGCAGTCGAAACCGTTAATCCCACCATGCGCGCCACCCTCGACGCGGCCTCGCTGTGCAAGATGGCCGATCGTGGACAAATCAGCGGTGGCATCCTGGATGGCCCCTTGGCATTCGACAATGCCATCTCGGCAGAAGCTGCACGTAGCAAGGGTATTGTCAGTCCCGTAGCGGGCGAAGCCGATATCCTGGTGGTGCCCGATCTTGAAGCTGGCAATATGCTGGCCAAGCAGTTGCAGTACCTCGCCGGCGCACGCGCTGCCGGCATCGTCCTGGGCTTGAAGGTGCCAGTCGTACTGACCAGCCGGGCCGACAACGCTGAATCACGCATGGCATCCTGCGCCATTGCCAAGCTGCTGGATGCCAAACGGGCTGGCGCATGAGCCATTTGCTTACGTTGAATGCGGGCTCCAGCAGCCTTAAATTTGCCGTCTACACCCCTCAGCCGCTACAACTGGTTTGCAAAGGCCAGATTGAAAACCTGGGCCACTTAAGCGACAACAGCCATAGCCTTTTCCACGCGAGGTCTGCCACGGGCAACATCCTGGCCGACACTGAAATTGCAGGCCACGACCACCGTAGTGCACTGCAATACCTGCTGGGCTGGCTGGCTAAACAAGCAGCGGGGTTACACCCTACCGCGGTAGCACATCGTATCGTGCATGGCGGTTCACGCTACAACGCTGCGGTGGTAATCGATAGCGAAGTACTGACCCACCTGACCTCGCTTACACCCCTTGCGCCGTTACATCAGCCACATGGGCTGGCAGGGGTCGAGTGCATGGCAGCCCTGTTGCCCCACACCCCGCAAATCGCATGTTTCGATACCGCCTTTCACCGCACGCAACCTGAAATACAGCAACGCTTTGCCTTGCCGGAGACCTATTTCGAACAAGGGATACGGCGGTATGGTTTTCACGGTCTGTCTTATCAATACATCGCGGGGAAACTGCCCTCGGTATTAGGCGATAGGGCGGATGGCCGCGTTATTGTTGCCCATCTGGGAAACGGTGCCAGCGCTTGTGCCTTGCTGAAACGCCAGAGCGTTGCCAGCAGCATGGGATTTACCGCGCTTGATGGATTAATGATGGGCACCCGCATTGGTCGAATTGATCCTGGGGTGCTTATCTACCTGCAAGAAACATCAAGCATGAGCGTGTCCGAAGTCAGCCACCTGCTCTATCAGCAATCTGGCTTACTTGGCGTATCGGGCATTAGCCACGATATGCGCACCCTTGCTGCAAGCGAACAACCGCAAGCCCGGCGCGCTGTCGATCTGTATTGTTTGAGTGCCGCGCGGGAGATTGCTGGTCTTTGTGTCGCTATTGGCGGTCTAGACGCTTTGGTATTTACCGCAGGGATTGGAGAGCATGCCACGACAGTACGCGCCCAGATCTGCCAACACCTCAGCTGGCTAGGCTTGACCCTGGACCATGAGGCGAACACGCAGCACGCCGAATGTATTAGCCAGCCTACCAGCCCAGTATCGGCATGGGTTATCGCTACCGATGAAGAAATCATATTGGCGCAGGCAGCGCAGCAATACGCCTAGTCAGCGCTTGCTATTGGGACGGCATCATACGTTTGACGATATCCGCCGGTAGATAGCGATTGAATATCTTTTCCAGTGTTCCATCCTCTTGCATGGCACTCACTGCTTGGCGCATGCGTTCTGCCGCCTCTTTGGGAATGCGCTTGCGCGACAGAATCAAACCATGAGGAATTCGATCGTCGGGAGCAAAGTCGAGAAAACTCACCTTGCCTTCCAATTGGTTACGCTTGATTACCGAGCTCCATACAACCGGCATCGAAAGTAATCCATCTACACGGCCAAGCCTAAATATACGTGCAACGGCGTCAATATCGGGATATTCGTCAACCCGTCCTTGCGCACGCAAATCGTCGATCCATTGATCGAAGTTTTTTCCGTGTTTAAAGGATTTAACAACCGCTAGGCGAAGTTTCGGATCTAAAAAGAAGGCATCTAGCGAATTGAGCCGTTTAGCAAGCTCTGGGCGGACCAACAGATAGTTACGTGCTTGAAAATAAATGATGAAACGAGCAAATTGCTCGCGCTCTGGATTGGGAATGCCTGACACCGACATGTCGAGGGTTCCGTCGGCAAGGTAGGTCCAAATACGTACTCTTGAGTCAAGGAAAGGTTTGAATTCACAGCCGGTACGGCTTGCCACCGCTTCAATGATGTCCTTGTCGATGCCGAGATAGCCTTTAGCCTCATCGAAGTAAAACAGCGAACCCAATTCATACATCGCCACATTGAATGGGCCACAGTTGGCATCAGCCGCCCAGACAGGCTGTTTCAGTCCAATAAAACTTATAATGCTGGCAAGGACTAGGTTTCTAATCAAATACCGCGTCATATATCGGCCCCCGCAAAATGCTATTTCCTGGCAAACAACAAAGTGGAAGATAACGTAACGCAATGTCGTCTCCACTACCAAGCATAGTCAATCTACGCAAAGTCCTAATTTAGTGCGCAGCTAAACACGATAATTTCCAGGTAAAACAAGGCGAGAACGGCAGTAACCCATTTAAACCATCGGCCATACTGCCTTCTCACAAAAATTACGTTTTACATGCCCGCCGTTTCAAGCAGACCAGCACCATTCCGGCAGCTAAAGTGGCGATTAGATGCTTGATAGTGTGACCGCTCAGTAAACCCAACAACGCAAACACCGGTTGATCCTCCAGCTCAAACAGTTTGGCCAATACATACAACCCTATCGCCAAGCCAAACAAACGCCGTTCGCCCATTGGTCGGGCATGCTGCCATTGCAACAGCGGTATCAACACCAAAGGCAGTGCCTGAATCAGCAAGTAGGGGCGCAAATCACCCGCGCCATTCAAGTCGGTAAACCGCCACCACCAGACACTCAGGCAAGCGGCAAATGCCAATACACTGGGCAGCCAAGGGTGACGCGACCGGGTTTCGTTCCAAACGGCAGCCAGCAACCCAGCGCAAGCCAAGGCAATCGGTAAGCGGTCGAAAACCAGGCGGGTATTGCTTGGTGCGAAATGATAAAAAGCCGACCCAGACGCCGTCAGCAACAAAGCGCCAAAAAACAAGGCATAACCACCACACCCAGCTTGAAGCAAGGGCTGACTGCGCCGCTTCCAGAGCAAATTCAGCCCCAGACAGCCAATCAAGGCAAAGCCCAGGTTGGACAAGACATCAGCCGCATGGGGCAAACCCAACCATTCGCGCTGGTCCGCGAAATGGTGATAATCCGCCAATTGCTCAATCGGCCTATGCTGCACCATCAAGGCAATAGCCAAGCCTATGACGAAACCGGGCAAGTGCGGCCACCCAGAACCGCCAGCAGGTACAGAAAGTGAGTAATTGTTCGACATGGGTCATTCCTATGTTTGAAAAGGAACGAATTCTGGAGCGCTGTAACCGCACCGAAAACCTTGACGCAACGAATTGAAAAAACTAGCCTGCGTGGTATCGAAATTCGCTACCTTACAAATGTCCCAGACCCAGCAAATGGTTGCAACCCTCAAGCAGGCGCTCAAAGCCCGTGGCATTACCTACGCTCAGGTCGGCAAGCATCTGGGGCTAAGCGAAGCCAGTATCAAACGACAGTTTTCCCAGCAAAGCTTCAGCCTGAAGACCTTGGAAGCAATCTGCGCGTTACTGCAAATGGAGTTAGGTGATCTGGTCTATGCCGCTGAAGCTGACTTAGCCAAAGTGCGCCAGCTGACTGCCAGCCAGGAGGCAGAACTGGTCAAGGGCCCACGCCGGGTATTGGTGGCGGTATGTGTGCTCAATCATTGGAGCCTGGCACAGATCGTCAGTACCTATACATTGAGCGAGGCTGAATGCATCAGCCAGTTGCTCCAATTGGATCGCCTCGGACTGATTCGGCTCTTGCCCGAAAATCGGGTCAAACTGACGGTCACCCGGGATTTTGCCTGGCTGCCCAACGGTCCCATTCACCATTTCTTCAATGCCCAGGCCCGCACTGACTTTCTTGACTCCGGGTTCGACCAGCCCGGTAATCTATTACGCTTTCAACATGGCAAGTTGACCTCTGCAGCCAATGTCCGCTTTCAACAAAAATTGCTACGGCTGCTGCAGGAATTTACCGAGCTGCACGAGGAGGGCCTCGCCACCCCAAGCGAGCATCGCTACGGCACCAGCCTGCTACTGGCCATGCGGCCCTGGGAACCGGCACTATTCGAAGCGCTGCGCCGAAAACCCGACACCCGCCCTTTCGCCTCAACTACCTAGCTTTAGTCTGATACCCAACGGCTGAATCGGCATAGGGGCGGCTAGATTACCTGGCCGACCCCTGCCACACCACCCGGCATGCGGGTCCGCACCGGGCGGTTCGAGAAGTTGAGGTTAGGCGAGTCTTGGAACTCCCAAGCGCTCGAAATAGGCGATCGACAGCGCACGATTCAGCACGCCGTAGCCATTACGCCACCAGCGTCTGGCATTGCTCGCTATCCTCGTCGCGTCCGTTCCGCTCACCCCGAGCGCTTTCAGCTCCCGATACATGCTCCTGCCCCGCTTC
>NZ_PDZH01000126.1 GCF_002735695.1 Chitinimonas sp. BJB300 | reverse complement strand
ATCGATAATTGGGATTTATCCCAATTTCAGGCCCAGGCTGCCTTAAAGAGCGCCTATTTAAAAGATCGGGATACCAAAGAATACTGGCGGCAATATGCCAAGCAAAAAAATACCCAGGGCAAGGACTTAGAAACGTTGGCGTGGGAGGCTTGTTTTGCCAATTTTCAAAGTTGGTACAACGCCAAAGTCGATTCATTGGAAAAAATGAAAGGGTTTTATCAAGCGGTGCGCAGCTCTACCGATTTAATCGACATCATTGAATGCGGCCATTGGAAAGTGAATTTCCTGAGGAAGTATGTAGAGGAAAAAGGGCTCGATACTTCCATTGCGGTGGATTTAGTCGCCTTGCAGGACAATTACGATGTAGCGGTGCTTATTTCAGGCGATGCGGATGCCATTCCCTCAATTGCCCATGCCAAAGCCAAAGGCAAGCATGTCATTTCCGTCGAATTTATTAACGGCACTCCAGAGGATGAAAAAAGCCGTAGTTTTTCTTCCCGACTCAAGGAACATGCAGACCTCGTATTACGGGTGCATGAATCGGAATTGTTAAAACATAAGCTGGTTAAACGGTACAGTGGTAAAGCAAAGTAACTATTGCGATTTATGTCTCAGCTTAAGCCCTTATACGCAGTATATTTTTCGTTTAATACAGCAAGCTAAAGTGCCAATACCAATTATTGCTGAACTGGCTGTTTTCAGCCAAAAGCAGAAGTTAAAAACGACCGATGGTATGCACACATATTGTTGTCAAAGCGGACAAAATTGAACTCATTTATTGGCCTCACTTCCAGCAATTCTCTTGCAACTGCCGGACACAGACTTCAAATGCATACCGATTTTTTGATAGATTTTAGTGCAACCTCTCACGAATCACCTTAATGCCTTTATGGCATTAGACGGTAGTGGGAGGTTTCTTCAATGTAAAGCCAATTTTCTCGGGAGCATTCGGATCAGCTAAGTAATCGTCTATTTCTAAGAAGCTTTTACCGAAGTCGTTAAGGGACAAAATTAAAATGTAGCCAGCGGTTTCACCATCATGAGAAATGGGAACGATTCCCTTAGGAGGGCTGTACCAATCATTAAATTTCTGTGAATAGTATGGTTCGCCGGTATCAGAATCACGCCCCAAATAGCATTCAGCCACCCAATCGCCTTCTAGCCCCTCTCGATGAGCATCTTCATCAACTATAAAGTCAGCCCATGGGAAAAAGAACCTAAGCATTGCGTCAACCCCAATGCCTGGAGCATATAATAGAGTAGGCCAAGTCTCCTCCTCTTTGTCACCGTTAAAGATAGTGATCCTATATCGTGGGAGCGACTTGTTTACCCAATCCTCGAAGTAAATCCGGATTTCATTACCTTGCTTAATTAGGTCCATCCATTTTCGATCAACTCGAAGTTTATTGAGGCGTCGAAGGTACGGTTCCGGTTGGGTTAGGGAAGCGAACTCTCGCAGAGTTCGCTCTGAATCCTCAAACATATCAATTTGAGGAATATCAAGTTTCCAAGATTTCTTAGTACTCTTAAGTGCCTCTCGGCTGATCTGTTGCCAGTAAGCTTGTTTTGTCTCAGGGTCATACAAGATCACCACAACTGGCATTGAGTGTCCAACCCAGTAGGCGGCATGTTTATCGTCGGTTCTGAATATGATGGAGTCAGTAGTTTTTTCTGATAAGTAGCTCGCACCGCTTTTTATTTGGAGAGCAATCAGCTTGCCGGTCGGACGCCCGTCATTAACGATCTCGATGTGAGCGTCGATGCCATAGTCGTGCTTCATTTGCTCCCGAAACAACCATCCGTGTTCAGAGAAGAAGTATTCGATTGCTGCAACCCCAAGTCGCTCAGTTTGGACTTTTGTCATCAGGATTTGGCAGTTTGTAAAACATCAGATTATTGTAGGTGATTCCGATGGGCAGGATACCTGACGTTGGGTAGTCAATTGATGCAAGTGTCGATGTAGTTTGGCTGGGACACACTTGTCCAAGTAAAATGCTGCAAAGTGATGCAAATGGATGAAACATGAAGACCATACGAACGACGGTATCCCTCCCCGTCGAGCAACTCGAGCGGCTGCAGCAGATGGCCGACCAACACAGCCTTTCCTTGGCTTGGTTGGTTCGCCAGGCGGTCAACGAATTTCTCGAACGCACGGAAAAACGCGGAGACTTTCATCCCCTTGCTGCCCCTGAAAAGGATCAAGGTTGATGTACACCCGCTACCAAAGCGGCTACATCGCCCACGTGCTGTCGCTTGAGGGCGTCGCCGAGGAAGCCCTTACCCAAACCATCGCCAGCGCCAAGGTAGACATGAATCCGCACCAGGTGGATGCAGTCTTGTTCGCCCTGGCTTCGCCGCTCTCCAACGGCGTCATTCTCGCCGACGAAGTGGGCCTCGGCAAAACCATTGAAGCCAGTCTGGTCCTGGCGCAAAAATGGGCCGAGCACAAACGCCGCCTGCTGCTGGTCGTGCCGGCCACCCTGCGCAAGCAATGGAGCCAAGAACTGGTCGAGAAATTCTCTCTACCCTCCCGGATTCTCGAAGCCCGCAACTTCAAGGAAGCGCAGGCGGCTGGCGCAGCTAACCCCTTCCAGACGGAAAGCGCTTTTGGCGAACCCGCCGTCGTCATCTGCTCTTATGAATTCGCCTCGCGCAAGCAGACCGAACTGGCCGCCATACCTTGGGATCTTGTGGTTTTTGACGAAGCGCACAAGCTGCGCAATTTCTACAAAGGCGAAAGCGCCAAAATTGCCAGCCGGCTCGATGCTGCGCTCAAAAGCCGGCCCAAGCTTTTGCTCTCTGCGACGCCGTTGCAAAACAACCTGCAGGAGCTCTACGGCCTGATCGCCATCATCGACCCGCACTTTTTCGGCAACCTCGACGCCTTCAAGGCGCGCTACTGCCGACCGAAACTGGAAAGTGCCGAGTTCGAGCAACTGCGCGACCGCCTGAAAAGCATCTGCAAACGCACCCTGCGACGGCAGGTCCAGGAAACTGGCGGCATCAAATTCACCCGCCGCTACTCGATGACCGAGGACTTTCGCCCGTCACCGGACGAACTCGAACTCTATCGCCAGGTTTCCGAATATCTCCAGGACGACAATATCCTGTCGATCAAACCCGGCGCCCGGCATCTGGTCACGCTGGTCATCCGCAAGATTCTGGCCTCGTCCTCCTTCGCCATCCAGGGCACGCTGACCACGATGATCGAGCGCCTCGAAAAGAAACTGCCGCTCGCCGACGCGCTGAACGATTATGACGCCATCGCCGATCTGACCGATGAGGAAGGAATCGATGAGGACGACATCGTCGATCCCGCTGCCCTGGCAGCCGAAGTCAATCAACTGAAGAACTTCCGTAGCCTTGCCGAACACATAACCCGCGACGCCAAAGCCGACGCCTTGCTGCGCGTTATCGGCAAAGCCTTCGATTTTGCCGAACGTTTGGGTGGCAAGCACAAGGCCGTCATATTCACCGAATCGGTCCGCACCCAATCGCAACTCAAGCGACTCCTTGAGGACAACGGCCATGCCGGCAAAATCGCCATTCTCAATGGCAGCAATGCCGACGCGGATTCAAAAGCCATCCTCAAGAACTGGCTAAAACAGCACGAAGGCAGCGGCCGCATTTCCGGCGCCAAAACGGCCGACATGAAAGCCGCGCTAGTCGACCACTTCCGAGAAGCGGCGGAAATTCTCATCTGTACCGAAGCCGGCGCCGAAGGTATCAACCTCCAGTTCTGCTCGCTGCTCATCAATTACGATCTGCCCTGGAACCCGCAGCGGGTCGAGCAGCGCATCGGGCGCGTGCATCGTTACGGACAGAAAAACGATGTCGTTGTGGTCAATTTCATCAACAAGGGCAACCGGGCCGACGAACGGGTCTTCGAACTGCTTAGCGAGAAATTTAAGTTGTTCGAAGGCGTCTTCGGCGCTTCTGATGAAATTCTCGGCAGCATTGAATCCGGCGTCGATATTGAACGCCACATCCACGACATCTACCAACGTTGCCGCGACGACGCCCAGATCAACGCCGAATTCGATCAGCTACAAACCAGATTCAAAACTGAACTCGATGCCCGCACCACGGAAACACGACGCTCGGTGCTGGAAAATCTTGACGTCGATGTCGTCAAACACCTCAACCTGACCAAGGACAAGACTGAACAGCACGTCAACGACTATCAGGAAAAGTTGCTGCTGCTCGCCCGTATGATGCTGCCCAAGGCGCAGTTCGATTCCCACCGCTTTCTGCATGACGGCCACTGGTACGATGTGCGCTGGCAGGAAGCCGAAATTGCCAATGCCCGTTTCCTGCGCCCCAACGAAGGGCTGGGCGCCACACTGCTTGCCGAGGCCAAGGCTTCCCTGGAAACGCTCCCCGTTGCAACGCTAGAATTCGATCTCGGCCACACCCCAAAGGGCCAGCACTCCCGACTCCGGGACTTTACCGGTCAATCGGGCAAGCTGCTGGTCGAAAAACTCTCCCTAACCACCGCCAAGCGCCGCATCGAACATCTGTTGGTTGCAGCCCGCAGCGATGGTGGCGAAGACCTGGACACGCTATCCGCCGAACGCCTGCTTACCTTACCGGCCCGCCTCATCGACGTGGAGGAAGCTTCGCTCAATGAAACCGAACTCGCCCAACAACTGGCGCAACAGGAAAGCCAGAAGTTCGATGCCGCCTTGCTGTTGAACGAACACTACTTCACCGAAGAGTCCGCAAAACTCGAAGGCTGGGCCGAAGACCGGCGCATCGCCCTCGATATCCGCATCAAGCAACTCGACCAGGAAATCAAGGAAGCCCGCAAAGCCGCCCGCCTGCTGACCTCGCTGCAAGACAAGCTCAACGTCAAGCGAGCCATCAAGCAGCTTGAGCAGGAGCGCGACCGCGTGATGCTCGATTACCACGAAGAGAAAAAACGCATTGATGCGGAAGAAGACCGGTTGCTCAACGAAATCGAAGCCACGCTGGAAATCACACCGCAGCGCCAACGCCTGTTCGCCATCCGCTGGCGCCTGAAAGCCTCATGAGAAAAACCCCATGATCGACACCACCGACCTTATTCGCGAACTGATCTACCAGATCAGACTGGGCGAAGATTCTGCCTACGAATTCAAGAGCGTCACCACCAAGAGCAACAAGGTCGAACAACCGCACCGTGACAGCATCGCCGATGAACTCGCCGCCTTCGCCAATGCGCGCGGTGGCATTCTGGTGCTCGGTGTGGCGGACAAAACGCGGGAAGTCGAAGGCATCGCCCGCGAGAACCTAGATATGGTAGACCTGTGGCTTGCCAACATCGCCAGCCAACTCGTCGATCCACCGCTACCCATCGAAACCCGGCTGGTGGAAATCCCCAACCGCCAAGGTGAGCCCAGACCGATCGTCTGGGTGCGTGTCGCCAAGAGCGTTTTCGTCCACCGCAGCCCGAGCGGCTACTACCACCGCATCGGTTCCAGCAAGCGGGAAATGTCGCCTGAACTGCTGGCCCGCATGTTCCAGCAGCGCAGCATGGTGCGCCTCATCCGTTTCGACGAGCAGCTTGTGCCCCAGGCCGACAAGGAGGCCATCGCCCCGGAACTCAAGGCCCGCTTCCTGCGCGGCGACCTGCCGGAACAGACGCAGCTCAAGAAGCTCTACCTGATCGGCGACGACGAAAGCGGCACAACACGCCTCACCGTCAGTGGCGTGCTGCTGCTCACCCCGCGCCCGGCCGATTTTCTCTCCTCCGCCTACGTCCAGTGCGTCGCCTATTTCGGCACCGAACGCAATGCCGAATACCAAGTGGATGCCCAGGACTGCGACGGCCCGGTCGATGAACAGCTTCGCCTCGCCTTCAACTTCGTCAAACGCAACATGCGCGTCGAAGCCGTCAAGCGCCCCGGTCGCATCGATATTCCCCAATACGACCTGGCCGCCGTTTTTGAAGCTATCGTCAACGCCGTCGCCCACCGCGACTACTCCATGCACGGCGCCCGTATCCGCCTGCACTTGTTCGCCGACCGGCTGGAACTCTCCACCCCCGGTGGCTTGCCCAACAGCCTGACCGTGGACAGCATGGAAGCCAACAGCATCACCCGCAACGAAACCCTGGTGAACCTGCTCTCCCGCTACTACCCGGCCGACCCCGTCAGCAAGCGGCAAAACCTCATCGAACGGCGCGGCGAAGGCGTACCGACCATCCTTGGAGCCAGCGAGCGTTTGTCGCTACGCCGCCCGCTCTACGAGCAGATCGACCACACCGAACTCAAGCTCACCATCTACGCCGCCAGCCGGGAGAAAAACGGCCTGCTGGCGCAGTTCACCGCAGAAGAATAAGTCATTGATGACCACCAAGACCAAACTCGAACTTACCTGGCCCGGCAAACAGAACCGTCCCCGGCTCGAACCGCGCATCCTGCTCGAAGACAAGACGCTCTCCTACCGTGCCGCGCCGCCGGTCGCCGACCTGGTGGAGCAGGCCGAATCCGGCCCGACGCCCTTCGACGACAACCTGCTGATCCAGGGCGACAACCTGCTGGCCCTGAAAGCGCTGGAAGGCAAATACACCGGCAAGGTCAAATGCGTTTTCATCGACCCACCCTACAACACCGGCAGCGCCTTCACCCACTACGACGACGGCGTCGAGCATTCGATGTGGCTGACGCTGATCCGGGATCGACTGGAAATCATCCGCACGCTGCTGGCGGAGGATGGCTCGTTGTGGATCACGATTGATGACAACGAGGCGCATTACCTCAAGGTGTTATGCGATGAGGTGTTTGGACGGGCGAATTTCGTGGCAACGGTCATTTGGCAGAAGAAATATGCTCCAAAGTCCGACTCAAAGTACTTTTCTGCGTCTCACGATTTCGTCTTGGTGGTCGCGAAGCAACTTGATCGGTTTAACCTCAGACGTCTACCGAAGACAGAGAAGCAGACTGGGCGTTACACCAATCGCGACAACGATCATCGCGGCCCGTGGAAGGCCAGTGACGTTCTTCGCAATGAAGCCCGTGACTACGCGATTTTTCCAGTCAAGCTTCCGTCCGGGCGTGAAGTTATGCCACCTTCAGGAACAAGCTGGCGATACACAAAGGAGAAATTCGCGGAACTGATCGCAGACAACCGCATCTGGTTTGGTGTTGATGGCGACGCACGCCCCGCGTACAAGCGGTTTCTCTCTGAGGTAACAGACACCATCCCAAGCACGACTATTTGGCCATATGACGAAGTTGGGCACAACGATGAATCGAAGAAGGAAATGCGTGCGATCTTCGGAGAGGATTTATTTAGTACTCCCAAACCTGAGCGTTTGCTTGAACGTGTCTTGCACCTATCCACCAACCCCGGCGACCTCGTCCTCGACTCCTTCGCCGGTTCCGGCACCACTGGCGCCGTGGCTCACAAAATGGGCCGGCGCTGGATCATGGTGGAGTTGGGTGAGCACTGCCACACCCACATCGTGCCCCGCCTGAAAAAGGTCATCAATGGTGACGACCCCGGCGGCATTACCAAGGCCGTTGGCTGGCAGGGTGGCGGCGGTTTTCGCTACTACCGTCTGGCGCCGTCGCTTCTCAAGAAGGACAAATGGGGCCACTGGGTCATCAACCCGGAATACAACGGCGAAATGCTCTCCGAGGCCATGTGCAAGCTGATGGGCTTCACCTACGCACCCAGCCAGTCCACGTTCTGGCAGCACGGCCGCAGCACGGAAACCGATTTCATCTATGTTACTACCGGCAGCCTCTCGCACGACCAGTTGCGCGTCATCAGCGAGGAAGTCGGCAACAAGCGTTCGCTGTTGATCTGCTGCAAGGCCTTCATGGCCGACGCCAGCGCCTTCCCGAACCTGACACTGAAGAAAATTCCCAAGACCGTATTGCACAAGTGTGAGTGGGACCACGACGATTACAGCTTTTCCATCGACGTGCTGGCCGAGCCGGAGCCGCTGCCCGACGAAGATGACGAGTTTGAACTGAACGCCGAAACCGAGGATGCGGACAATGAGTGAGGCCGTTGACGGTAGCCAGGCCGTGCAACAAATCGCTGCCCGCCTTTCCCTACGCGGGCCGCAACGCGAATCACTAGACATCCTGGCCGGTCTGCTGGAAAAGCTGGCACTGGACAAGGATGCCGACCTGCAACACTGGTTGAAGACCATCCGCGCTCAGTACCCGACGGTGGAGAAATTCGAGCGTGATTTCCCCACCCTGTGCTTCGCGCTGGCCACCGGTGTCGGCAAGACCCGGTTGATGGGCGCCATCATAGCTTGGCTGTTCATTACCGGGCGCAGCCGCCATTTCTTCGTGCTAGCCCCCAATCTAACCATTTACGAAAAGCTCAAGAACGATTTCACCCTAGGCCACCCGAAGTATGTCTTTGCCGGCGTTCCCGAACTGGCGCAGATGCCGCCTGTGATCATTACCGGCGAGGATTACGAGGATGGGCGTGGCGTGCGCCTGGATTTTGCCGTTCCGGCGACCTTGACCGGCGACATGTTCGGCGCTGATTCGGCGCCGCACATAAACATCTTCAACATTTCCAAGATCAACGCCCGCGACAACAAGAAGGGCGCGGTAAGGTCTAGCGTGGCGCGGGTGCGCCGTTATCGGGAGTATCTCGGCGAATCCTATTTCGACTATCTCGCGGGCCTGCCCGATCTGGTGGTGCTGATGGACGAAGCTCACCGCTACTACGCCAGTGCCGGTGCCAAGGCGATCAACGACTTGAAGCCGGTGCTGGGCATCGAACTGACAGCGACGCCCAAGACCGTGGGTGCCAACCCGCGCCAGTTCGCCAATATCGTTTATCACTACCCACTGTCCCGCGCCTTGCAGGACGGCTATGTGAAGATTCCGGCGGTCGCCACTCGCAAGGATTTCCGCGCCGAGCTGTACGATGCCGAGCGGCTAGAGGAAATCAAGCTGGAGGACGGTATCCACCACCACGAATTTGTCAAAGTCGAACTGGAAAACTACGCCCGTAGCTTCGACCAGCCGGTGGTTAAACCCTTCATGCTGGTGGTAGCGCAGGACACGGCCCATGCTTCGGCGCTGAAGGTGAAGATCGAGTCCGACAAGTTTTTCCAAGGCCACTACAAGGGCCGAGTTATCGAGGTGCACTCCAACCAGTCCGGCGAGGAATCCGACGAGGCGTTGCAGCGCCTGCTGGCGGTGGAGCACGACGAGAAGACCGAGGTGGTGATCCACGTCAACAAGCTGAAAGAAGGCTGGGACGTCACCAACCTGTACACCATCGTGCCCTTGCGCGCTTCGGCCTCGGAAATCCTGACCGAGCAAACCATTGGCCGGGGCTTGCGTCTGCCCTTCGGTAAGCGTACCGGACTGGAGGCGGTGGACCGGCTGTGCATCATCGCCCACGACCGCTTCCAGGACATTGTCGACCGCGCCAACGACCCTGAGTCAATCATTCGGAAGACGGTATACATCGGCGCCAGCGAAGATGCCGACGTGCCGGATAAACAGCCGCACCTGCTGAATACCGGGTCGGTACTCGACATTCTCTGTACGGGCCGTCAGCCGGAGCAGGATGGAAAGACCGTCAGCGATACCATCACTGGTCCAAAGCCCGGCAAGCACGTAAGCCCGGAAGAATCCCGCTTAGCGGAACTGGCCTTGCTCGCCGTGCAGCAGGAAGCGGCCAGCCTGCCGTCGAGCAAGGCCCTGAACGATGCCGATGTGCAGCAACGGTTGGTGGCCAAGGTTCGCCGCTGGGCCGAGGAAACCGCCCCACCGCAAGCTAGCTTGCCGGGCATGGAGGCGGCCAAGACCACTAGCCCTGAAGTGCTGGTCTCGCAGGTGGTGCGCCACGTCACCGAACGCCTGATCGAAATGACCATCGACGTGCCGCAGATTGCGGTCTTGCCGACGCGCGAAGTCAATTACCACTTTCAGGAATTTGCGCTGGAGGGGTTGGAAAAAATCAATTACCAACCAGTCAGCCAGGAATTGCTGCTACTGCATCTGGAAGACAACCAGCAGGCACGCATCCAGTGGGAAGGTTCCGACGTTCAGGAAACCCGCCCCGAGGATTACATCGTCCGCCAACTGGTCGACCAGGACGCCATCGACTACGACGAGCATGCCGACCTGCTCTACAGGCTGGCGGCTCAAGTCATCGCCCGCCTGCGCGAACACCTGGGTGGCGATGAGGAAAAACTCGAAAACGTGCTGATCTACTGGCAACGGCAACTCGGCGAATTCGTCTGGGCGCAGATGCAGCGGCATGTCTGGGTCACGCCCACGGATTACGTTGGCAAGGTCACCCAGGGTTTTTCCGTGCTCAAGCCCACCAGCTTCACCTTGGCAGCCGGCGAACAGCCCCGCGATTTCCGTGCCCCTATTGCCGACAAACGCCTGATTCGCCAGATGGTGTTCAAGGGCTTCAAGAAGTGCTGTTATCCCTATCAGAAATTTCAGTCGGTTGAGGGCGAGTGGCGGCTGGCGCAGATACTTGAAGACGATCCGACCGTCTTGAAATGGATGAAACCTGCACCCGGTCAGTTCCGCATTGAGTACAAGAACGGGCAGAACTACGAACCAGATTTTGTGGTGGAAACCGATGACGCCTGCTTGCTTCTCGAACCGAAACGCGCAGACCAGTTGGAGCAAGACGACGTGAAGGACAAGGCAAGGGCAGCCGTGCGCTGGTGCGGCTACGCCAGCCAGCATGCGTCAGAAAACGACGGGAAACCCTGGCGTTACCTGTTGATTCCCGACACTGCTATCCACCTTGGGCGTAGCGTGGAAGTGCTGCAAGCGGAGTTCAAGCGATCTGAATGATGTCGGTTCGTCTCGCGGTCAAGTTGTTCCAGACTTCACTCAAGCCATCGCACAACCAGCCCCGCTAAATTACCTGGGTCACGTTAGCGTCAGCACGGTCGAGGAGATCATGACGCCTACCGGATGCGGCGATGTGACTCATGTTTCCAGAGCAGGTGCCGTGGAGCCGTATGATCAGCAACAGGCCAGCCATGATTGCAGTCACGGGCATCATGATCGGCGGCAGTGGATGGGCCACGATCGAACGGCGGCAATACGCGTCGTTGCCGCCGTTCAACTAGCAAGCCTCCACCGGCAGTAATGGTTTAGGTTTGTTCGACGTCTGCCCATACGCGATGAGCGTGCCCGCGAGATGGCGCCAGCGGGCAGACGTTGAATAAACCTCCAGGGAGGAAACCGCGGGATGCTGCGGGATATTTGAGTAGGCG
>NZ_PDZH01000125.1 GCF_002735695.1 Chitinimonas sp. BJB300 | reverse complement strand
ACCTACCATCGCCGACAAGCCCGTTGCTGTCGCCGCACCAAACGTGCTCAGCAAATAGTCGGTGTACAAATCGAGTTCTTTGTTCTTCATGGCGACAGGTTATCGTATGCACTGCGTAACATCAGTGCGGAATATAAATAGCGCCGGACTCCTTCACCTCTTCCATCACCGCATAGGTATGCGTTTCACGCACACCAGGCAGTGTGAGCAACGTGCTGCCAAGAAAATCCCGGTACGCTTTCATATCGCGAACCCGCGCCTTCACCAGATAGTCAAAGCCACCGGCCACCATGTGGCACTCCTGCACTTCAGACCGATCCAGCACCGCCACCTTGAAGCGCTCAAACACATCGGGCGTGGTACGGTCGAGCAACACCTCCACAAACACCAACAAGCCTGCATCCAACTTTTCAGGATTTAGCCGCGCACCGTAGCCCAGGATAAAACCATCGCGGGTCAGTCGCTTGACGCGTTCCAGACAAGCCGTAGCCGACAGTCCTACCCGCTTGGCAAGGTCTACATTCGCAATACGCCCATCGGCTTGCAGCTCGCGCAGTATCTTGCGGTCAATCCGGTCCAGTTCGATATTCATTGAATTTTTCAGTGAAAAAAAGTGGTTTTACTGGATTTTATTCTGTAAACCCGCACAAAAACAGCAGCACATTCGAAGGCGGAGTCCGTAGGATTCCCCGCGCTGCGCCACCCAGGTTTCCATGGGTAGCGAAAGGTTGCTTCCACCTGCCAACGGCGGGGACCAAGCCAGCCACGACGGCCCGCAACCAGCAGCGGGCAGGTATTACCGGTTAACCGTGGGTTGGATTTCCCTCCCGCTGCCCGTTTGCTCAAGGTAGGCCCCATGACGCTCCTTTATTCCGACCTTCCACCCAGCTTGCCAAGCTTTGCTGCAATCAAAGCCAATCTCTTCCGCGATGAAGTCCAGGCCGTTACGGCCATGCTGCCCGCTGCGCGCCTTTCCGAACTGGCTGAAAAAGCCGTGCATGTGCGCGCACTGTCGCTAGCCCAAGGCGTACGCCAGGCAGCCAGCAAAAACCATTTCGAAGCATTCTTGCAAAGCTATGGCCTGGGCAGCGAAGAAGGCTTGGCCCTGATGGCCCTGGCTGAAGCGCTTCTGCGGATCCCAGACACCGATTGCCAAGACCGCCTGATTCGCGACCTGCTCGAAAACAAAGACTGGCGTCGCTCGCAGGCCGCAACCTGGTTAGTCAGCGCCGCCAGCCGCGCGCTCTTGTTTACCGATGGCTGGATCGATGCCAGTGAGGGGCGGCATTGGTTTGACCGACTCTTGCGCAAGATGGGTGAGCCCGTGCTGCGCACCGCCATGAAAACCGGCATGAAGCTGATGGCCGAGCACTTCGTAGTAGGCGAAACCATCGATCAAGCCTTGGACAACGCCGATGCGCGCTGGCGCTATTCATACGACATGCTTGGCGAAGCTGCATTGACCAATGACGACGCCGAAGCCTACTTCGCCGCCTATCACGAAGCGATCGCGGCACTGGGCAAACGTACTGACCACAACACGGGTTTTGCGCGCCAATCCATCTCGGTCAAGCTCTCCGCCATCCACCCGCGTTATGAGTTCGCGCAAGCCGAGCGCGTACATACCGAGCTTTACACCCGTTTGCTCAACCTGGCGCAAGCTGCCGCCAAGGCTGATCTGGTGTTCAGCATCGATGCCGAAGAAAGCGAACGGCTGGAAATCTCGCTGGCCCTGTATGAGCGTCTGGTACGCGAGCCAAGCCTAAAGGATTGGAAAGGATTGGGGCTGGTCGTCCAAGCTTACCAAAAACGCGCGCCCTTCGTGATCGACTGGCTGGCCGAGCTGGCCCGCGATACCGGCCGGGTGCTGCCTATCCGCCTCGTCAAGGGGGCTTACTGGGATAGCGAAATCAAACGCGCCCAGCAAAATGGCCTGCCCGGTTATGCGGTGTACACCCGCAAGGCGCACACCGACGTGGCCTATATGGCTTGCGCGCGCAAGATGCTCGACTATGGCTGCACGGTCTTCTACCCGCAATTCGCCAGCCACAATGCCCAGACCCTAGCGTGGATCATGGAACTGACACGCGATACCAAGCGCCAGTTTGAAATCCAGCGCCTGCATGGTATGGGCGAGTCTCTTCATACCCTGATCAACCAGCGCGAAGGCGTAGCCAGCCGCGTCTATGCGCCAGTAGGCCGCTTCCACGCGTTGTTGCCTTATCTGGTGCGCCGATTGCTGGAAAACGGCGCAAATTCCTCATTCGTCCACCAGCTGGCCGATACCCGCGTACCGCTCGAAGCCATTGCCGACAACCCGGCCGAGCGCCTTGCCCGTACCCCGATTACCACCGGTGTGATCGCCCCAAGCGAAGTTTTCGCACCGCGCCGCAATAGCCAAGGATTTGCCATGACCGATACGCTTGTTCTCGAACCTCTACGCCAACAACTGAGCGCCCTGGAAACGCAAAGCTTCAACGCTACGCCCATCATCGGCGGCCAACGCCGCGACGGCGCAGCGCAACCACGGTTCAGCCCTATCGATAGCCGTCGCCAGATCGGCACATTGGTCGCCAGCGATGCTGCTGCTGTTGAGCGCGCCCTGAATCTCGCCGACGCTGCCCAGGATGAATGGGCTGCCACATCGGCCAATGCCCGAGCTGCGATGCTGGAAAAAGCCGCCAGCCTGCTGGAAGCCCGCCAAACCGAATTTCTGTGGCTGCTCAGCCGCGAATCCGGTAAGACCCTGCCCGATGCGCTGAGCGAATTACGCGAAGCCGTCGATTTCTGCCGCTTCTATGCGCACGAAGCCCGCCGCCTGATGGGCAGCCCAATCGCCCTGCCCAGTGTCACCGGCGAATCGAACGAACTGCGCCTGACCGGCCGCGGTCCCTTCATTGCCATCGCACCGTGGAACTTCCCCTTGGCCATCTTCATCGGCCAGATCACCGCAGCCCTGGCGGCCGGCAATACCGTTATCGCCAAGCCATCACGTCGCACACCGCTGATCGGCATGCGTACGATAGAAGCATTGCTGGAAGCGGGTATTCCAGCCAATGTACTGCACTATCTGCCCGGTGAGTCGGGTGGTTTGTCCGATAAGCTTCTGGGTGACCCGCGCGTTGCCGGTGTGGCCTTTACCGGCTCGACCGGCGCGGCTTGGAAGATCAACCGTACCCTGGCGGCACGCGACAGCAGCATCGCCAGCCTGATCGCCGAGACCGGCGGCTTGAATGCCATGATCGCCGACAGCTCGGCGCATGTGGAACAGCTGATTCTCGACGTACTGATGAGTGCCTTCAACTCAGCCGGCCAGCGTTGCTCGGCGCTACGCATCTTGCTGGTGCAGGAAGACATCGCCGACGCTGTCGTCGAACGGATCGGCAAGGCCATGCAAGAATTACGCTTGGGCGACCCGCTGCAACTGGCAACCGACATCGGCCCAACCATCGACAATCTGTCGCAGCGCGATTTGCAAGCCTATTGCGACAAACTGGCGCAGACCGCCAAGCTGGTCGGCAAGACGCCAATGCCGGCAGGCCTGGAAACCGGTTGCTTCTTCACACCGCATGCTTTCGAAGTGGCGCTGGACCAATTGCCGACTACCGAAACCTTCGGCCCGGTCTTACACATCGCACGTTTCAAAAGCGATGCCTTGGAAGATGCGGTCCACCGGGTCAACAAGTTGGGCTTCGGCCTGACCATGGGTGTGCATACCCGCCTCGACAGCACCATGGAAGCAGTACGCCGGTTGGCCAAGGTAGGCAATCTGTATATCAACCGCAACCAGATTGGCGCAGTCGTGGGGTCGCAGCCCTTTGGCGGTGAAGGTCTCAGCGGTACAGGCTTCAAGGCCGGCGGCCCGCATTACCTATTGCGCTTTGCCTGCGAGCGTACAGTCACCATCAACACCGCTGCCGTTGGCGGCAATGTGAAACTGATGGCAGGTGGCGAAGGCGAGCACGCCTAGGAAATGGTTCTCACTGGATTTACTCCCAGTTAGGTAGCGCCAGCAAACACAAACGCCCATCGAATTGGCTTTAAACCCAATCGACGGGCGTTTTGCCGCCTGCTTGCGACAAGCATGACGGAATATTCCATGATCCCAATCTCAGCACCCAAGCAGCCTCAGTCATAGTCCCCTTAATGCACGGAAATTGCACGATCAATCATCCCCTTAAAACCTGTCTGAAGTCTGCTGCTCGTTAGCAATACGGCGTTGCTCCCTCGGAATGCTCGCTTACCACTTGTAAATGCCGCAGCCCCGGACATTTTCGCCTTGTCTTTCCTTGGCTCGCGAGACTTTAGACAGGTTCTTACTTATCTAATATTTATTGTGTGTCGATAATGGCTTGATTAATTACGTCTGCGCTAATCCTTAGACTAGGATGAAATGTCTCCGAGATCTCGATAGGGTGATCCGTGTTCGACTTTAAAAGTATCAGCCTCAGGCTTTCTTTGATTTTTGTCGCCATTGTCACCGTGGTGCTGGCTGGTTTGGGCGTCTACAACTATCGGCAGGCTGAAACACGGCTGCTAAAGGAACGCCAGGAGGCGGTGAAGGGTATTCTTTATCGCATTTCACTGTCACTGCCCGTCGCTGTGTGGAATTTCGACACCACGCAGGCCGAGCAGATCGTGCGATCAGAGATCAATCGTAATTTCATCCTGGGCTTGGTCATCAAGACCGAAGACCGGGCCTTTCTGTCTATGCGGCGCAGCGTCGAGGGCCGGGTGGAAAAAGGGCAACCACGGCAGGTGGCACAAGGGCTGCTACACCAGATCGATTTGCACTATTTGGCGAATGGCAGCAGCCGCAGCGTGGGCAAGGTGGAATTACATATCAGCAACGAAGACATCGAGCAGGAGCTGGCCGCCAATCTTCGTTTCAATGCGATAGAGATCCTGCTGTTGGATATCTTGCTGGTCGTGGCTTTGCTGGTCGCCATACGCCACTATATCGCGCTGCCGCTCAAGCAGATCAACAACACGCTGAACGCCGTCGCCATGGGCGACCTCACCGCAGCGCCCGCAATCGCCAGCCAGGATGAACTCGGCCAATTGGCCTCCGCCACACGGACCATGAGCCAGACATTGGCAGCAGTGATCAGCAAGGTACGTATTTCCACCGAGACTGTGAGCGATGCGGCTGCCCAGATCAGCGGCGCGGCGATGTCGCTGTCCGCTTCCAGCAGCAGCCAGGCTGCAAGTGTGGAAGAAACCAGCGCGTCGATGGAAGAGGTCACCGCCTCGGTTGCCCAGAACACCGAAAACGCCCGTGCAACCGACGCCATCGCCAACCAAAATGTCGAGCAGGCTGAATCAGGCGGCGATGCGGTCCGCAAGACGGTGGTGGCCATGAACCAGATTGCCCAGAAAATTGGCGTAATTGATGATATCGCCTACCAAACCAACCTGCTCGCGCTCAATGCCGCCATTGAGGCAGCACGTGCTGGCGCACATGGCAAAGGGTTCGCCGTCGTGGCACAGGAGGTGCGCAAGCTGGCCGAGCGCAGCCAGAATGCCGCACGGGAAATAGGCGAGTTGGCGGGCGAAAGCGTGGTGTTGGCCAACCAGGCCGGCCAGTTATTTGATGTGATGGTGCCCAGTATTCGCAAAACCGCGCTGCTGGTGCAGGAAATCTCCGCCGCCTCCAGCGACCAAACCAACGGTATTGAACAAATCCATGGTGGTGTCGGCCAGATCAGCCTCGCCATGCAATCAAATGCCGCGGCTGCCGAAGAACTCTCCGCCACCGCGACCTCGATGACCGACCAAGCTGCCGAACTACGTGACATGGTGGCTTACTTCAAGACCTGATCCTTGGGAAGGGTTGTCCCGTACCCCAAGCAACGCCATACCAGCCGACCACAGCTATCCATCGCAAGACTGCTGAAGAACCCTGATCACGGCTGTGCAGTAAGATCGTAAACAGGTTCTTAGAACCTGTCTAAAGTCTGCTGTGCGTTGGCAATATGGCGTTGAAAACACCCTCAGAATGCGCATTTACCACTTGTAAACGCTGCTTCCTCGGTTGTTTTCGCCTTATCATTGCCCTAGCTCGCGAGATTTTAGACAGGTTCTGAGGCTTCCTGAAACGGCAATACAGGCATCGCCCCCCCCGCCAATGCACACGCCAACATCGCATCAGCCAAAACCGTATCAATGCCACGCTCGGTATACCAATCCGGCCGGTAATAGCTGTGGGCGTAGCGCTCGCCGCTGTCGCATAGAATCGTCACGATAGAACCTGTCTGGCCCGCTGCATGCATCCGGCTGGCTACTTCAAGTACCCCCACGAAATTAGTCCCCGTAGACCCACCAACCCGGCGACCCAGCCGGGTACTGACATAACGCATGGCCGCCAGGCTCAATGCATCGGGCACCTTCAGCATGGCGTCGACACAGCTCGGAATAAAGCTCGCCTCGACCCGGGGCCGGCCGATACCTTCGATACCGGACCCGCAGGGCAGTGTCAAACTACAGTCGGGCTTGCCAGCCAATGCACTGCGGTAATAGTCGAAGAACACGGAGAATTCTGGGTCCGCGCACAAAATACGGGTGGGGTAACGACGGTAGCGCACATAGCGGCCCAAGGTTGCGCTGGTACCGCCCGTACCGGGCCCGCACACCACCCAGCTTGGGATCGGATGCGGTTCATCGGCCAATTGCTTGAAAATGGATTCTGCGATGTTGTTATTGGCACGCCAGTCGGTTGCACGTTCTGCATAGGTGAACTGGTCCATGAAATGCCCACCGGTCTCCCGCGCCAAGCTGGCCGACTCGGTATTGATGGCGCCGGGGTCTTCCACCAAATGGCAACGGCCGCCATAAAACTCGATGGCTGCGATCTTGTCCGGCGAGGTGGATGCCGGCATGACTGCCACAAAGGGCAAGCCCAGCAAGCGGGCAAAGTAGGCCTCCGACACTGCGGTGGAACCGCTGGATGCTTCGATGACTGTGCTTTTTTCATGCAGCCAGCCATTGGTCAGGGCGTACAAGAACAAAGACCGGGCCAGCCGGTGCTTGAGGCTGCCAGTGGGGTGGCTCGACTCATCCTTGAAATATACCGTGATGCCCGGATAAGACGGCAGATCGAGTGGAATCAGATGGGTATCGGCCGAGCGATTGAAGTCGGCCTCGATTTTCTGGATGGCGGCGGCCACCCACTGGCGCTGGGACATAGTGGTATACGACAAGAAGGGAAGAAGTCTCGATCTTAGAAGGCAGACGCCCACTTAGCGAATTGCCGCAATCCCGCGAATGGGCAGTTCAGCCACACTGCTCGCCATTTGTGGCTGTAAAACCACGAGGTTGTCCCCCTGCTCGCTACAATCACCCTCAATCCAGACCAATAACAGGGGAATTTCGCATGCGTTTGAAGCATCTTGCTATCGGGGGCGCAGTGGTAGCAGCGCTGTCCACCGTTGCGTTGGCCAACACCTTATTCTTCCGTCCGTGGTCCATCGGCGTTTTTTTTGAACGTGTTGCGTTTGAAGACCTACTCGAATCGCCTCAAACCTTGTCCGACTTGCGCCTGTTTGAACCCTGGGGCATCCGCCGCCACAACGCCTTACTTGATGACGCCAGCGATGCCCGGTTCGAACGCCAGCAAGCCCGCATCCGCCAAAATCTCACCACCCTGCTGGCCTATGACCGTACCGGTCTCACTCCCTCGCAGCAATTGTCTTACGACACCCTGCGCTGGGCGCTTGAGCAACGCATGGCGGGGGCAAGCTTTAAACTGCACAATTACCCGGTCAATCAAATCTGGGGCGAGCAACTCAATCTCATCAATTTCCTGGTCAGCACCCATCAGGTAAACGACGTACGTGATGCAGATGACTATCTGGCGCGCCTGCGCGCCGTGCCCGCCAAGCTGGCGCAAGTGAAAGAGGCCCAGGCACACCGGGCGGCGCAGGGCATCGTCGCGCCGCATTTCGCATTGCAGAAAGCCATCGACGGCATGCATGCCTTCCTGGCTATGCCGGCGGAACAAAACCCGCTCTACACCAGTTTTGCCAACAAGCTGAAGCACACAAAACTACGTGATATCGACCAGAACAAGCTGTTAGCTGGCGTCAAAGATATGCTGGACACCCAGGTGTACCCAGCTTACCAGCAACTGGCCGATGCAACCGAGGCATTGGCGAAAACGCACCCGCGTAACGATGGCGTCTGGGCCTTGCCGAATGGATCGGCCTACTATGCCTGGGCACTGCGTGGCCATCTCACCACCAATCTGTCACCCGACGCAGTTCACCAACTGGGTCTGATGGAAGTCGCCCGCATCCAGAATGAGATGCGCACCATCCTACAAGCAACCGGCCACCCCAATGAGGATGTAGGGCAAGCCATGATGCAGCTGAATGATGATCCACGCTTCCTTTACCCCGATACCGATGCCGGGCGCGCGCAGGTGATTACTGACTACAAAGCCATCCTGGCTGAAGCCCATACCCTACTGCCCAAGGCATTTGGCAAACTTCCTGCCGCCACCCTTGATGTACAGCCTGTACCTAAGCTGGGGGAAAAAACCGCGGCCGGCGCGTACTATGAGGCAGCCGCCCTGGATGGCAGTCGTCCTGGCGTCTTCTTTGCCAATCTGTACGACATCAAGAGCAGCTCACGCTGGAATATGCGTACACTGGCTTACCACGAAGGGCTGCCTGGGCACCACTTGCAAACCGCGGTGGCGCGCGAACAGACCGATCTGCCCAGTTTCCGTCGATTTACCTGGTACACCGCCTATCGCGAGGGCTGGGCGTTGTATGCTGAAAAACTGGCCGACGAAATGGGCCTGGAACCCGACCCTTACGACAAACTCGGCCGTCTGCGCGCCGAACTCTTCCGCGCGGTGCGGCTGGTGGTGGACACAGGCATGCATGCCAAACGCTGGACGCGTGAAGCGGCGGTTGACTACATGGTGAAGACCACCGGCATGAGCGAGGGCGACAGCGTGGTGGAGATCGAACGCTATCTGGTCGACCCAGGCCAGGCCTGCGCTTACAAGATTGGCATGCTGAAGATATTGGAGTTGCGTGAGCGGGCCAAACAAAAACTGGGGCCGCAATTCGACCAGCGCATCTTCCATGACTTGGTGCTACGCAATGGGCCGCTCCCGCTTGATCTGCTCGAACGGGGTGTAAACGAATGGGTAGCGCACGGCGGCAAACCCCTGGCGAGCTGAGACTATGGGTGGGACCAGGGGACATCCTCATAGGGTATTTTCTGGTCAGCCATCTCTCACAACGGGCAGATTGCTATGAAAATATCGTCGATCCACCAATGGATGTAGTCCATGTCAGACCCCACAATGACTGCCGCCCCCAGCACTGAAAAACAGCGCTTTGTCGTGCTCGACCTGCTGCGCTTCGCAGCAGCGTTGGCAGTCGTTCTGTTTCACTTCGGTTTTAGAGGCTGGATAGAAGATGCCTCGGGGTACCTGGCCTTTCCCAACTTTGCCCACATCGCGAAATACGGTTTCCTCGGCGTCGACGCTTTTTTCCTGATCAGCGGGTTTGTCATCTTGCTGACAGCGCTGAACCGTAGCCCGAGCAGCTTTGTGGCATCACGCATTACGCGGCTTTATCCCGCCTATTGGCTGTGCGTATGCGCAGCCTTTGCGGGCTTTTACCTATTGGAAGGCCGCAACGATGGGGAAGCCTGGCTGACGTGGCTCGTGAACCTGACCATGTTCCAGGAGTTCCTGGGCGCTGAACATATCGACGGCATCTATTGGACCTTGGCGGTTGAACTGCGCTTCTATTTATTGATCTTCATCGTGCTGTTGCTGGGCCAGATGCGCCGCATCGAATACTTTTTGTGGCTTTGGCTGGGTAGTTTGCTGCTTATCGACCTGCATGTCGTCAGCAGCCCGCAGTGGCTGGACGAAGCGTTGTTACGCCCGTGGGCGCATTACTTCATTGCAGGTGCTGCCTTCTATCTGGTCTGGCTTCAGGGATTACGCTGGCACCGTTGGCTGCTGCTGGGGCTATGTGCCTTACGGGCGGTTCAACATGCCTATTGGTATATGTTGCTGAAGGTAAAACTGACTGCGGTACCGATGGACAGGTGGGTGGTGTGCGCCGTGGTGCTCGGCTTGTTTGCGCTGTTCATGGCGATTGCGCTGCGTAAAGTGCCTGCAATCAAGCTGGGCCGCCTGGCTGGCGTCGGCGCCCTCACCTACCCGCTGTATCTGGTGCACGAACTACTGGGCAAGCTACTGTTATTCGGCAAGCTGGACGAACGCTTTTCGAGCCTGCAGCTGATCGCCGTCACTGCATTGGCTGTTTTGTGCGCCTGGGCCATTCAGCGCGGTGCCGAACAGCCACTGGCGGGCTGGCTCAATAAGAAGCTCCAACCGCGCGTTTCCCTCGTCAAGGCACAAACGCTGGAGGCTCGGTCTGAGTCACCTTAACCCCCCGCGCCAGACAGTTCATTACACCTACACATATTGCCATCGAGCATCAGAAAACAGCCTAAAAGCTGTAAATACACATTACAGGCTATAAACTGTATTTGTAAATTACAATCTATAAGCTGTATTCTTGAGAAAACCGCAAGTGGAATGTGTAATGGGCTACCCAATAAAGACACTGAGTCAACTACGTCCAATCCTGCTTGGTTTTCGCAAGGAGGCAGGACTGACACAGGCTGCTATAGCGCAAAAGCTGGGAATAACCCAGCAGAGCTACGCTGCACTGGAAGCGAACCCCGAAGCTGCCAGTTTTGAACGGGTATTCAAAGTACTGCGCCTGCTAGATGTAAATATCAGGTTGGTATCAGCAACCCAAACCACAGATCAGCGTCTGGATTTACCCAGTAAATCCAGACACAGCGTCCCTACCAAAGCCAGCCGCGCTGCCAAAACTGGTGTATTCACTGAAAAAGGGACGAGTGCTGCCACTCAAGCAGCTCCAAGTAAAAAGCTTTTTGCCGCTAGCGAGGCACCGAAACAGCTAAAGGAAAAAACGGCGTCTACTCCCCCTAAGCGCGTCAATACCGCAGTGAAGAAGCGGGGTGACTGGTAACCATGAGTAGGCGAAACAAACTAAAGCAGCTCAATGTCTGGATGAATGGACTGCCAGTTGGGTACTGGACGAAAGCAACAGACGGGGAGCATTTTAGTTACTGATGTTACGCAGTAGCTGCGAGAAGCAGCTGTAACTGATCATAAGCCGCGCGGGAGGCGTTGATCAGTAACTTGCGGCAAAGTGCGAATGGGTTCTTCTGCGTCTTGATGCTCAGGCATT
>NZ_PDZH01000124.1 GCF_002735695.1 Chitinimonas sp. BJB300 | reverse complement strand
TGCCTGAGCATCAAGACGCAGAAGAACCCATTCGCACTTTGCCGCAAGTTACTGATCAACGCCTCCCGCGCGGCTTATGATCAGTTACAGCTGCTTCTCGCAGCTACTGCGTAACATCAGTCAATAAAAAAGCCCGACTCAATGCCGGGCTTTTTCAATTACGATGCACATCCTGATTAATAAACGCTAGGTTCGCCTTCGGGTCGGGTCTTGAAGCGTTTATGCAGCCAAAAGTATTGCTCGGCATGCTGCAATACTTGGCTTTCGATCACCGCATTCATTCTTGTCGCATCCCGTTGTACGTCATTGCTGGGGAAGTCTGCCAAGGGTGGCTGAATCACCAAGGTGTAGCCGTCACGTTCACGGCGTGGGTAACAAGGCAGTACTTGCGCACCTGATGCCTTGGCCAATCGGGACAGGCCGGTAATGGTGGCTGCGGATACGCCAAAGAAAGGCGCGAACACCGAATCACGCATACCAAAATCCTGGTCGGGCAGATAGTAGAAGCGAAAGCCCTGCTTGAGTGCTTTTAACGCAGGGCGAATCCCGGCTTGACGGGAAAGCACGATGCCTGTGTCAAAGCGTAGGCGCTTTTGCTCAACGTACGCGTCAAGGCCCTCATCCTTTTGCTTGGAGTAAATACTTACTACCGGCACTTCCAAGGAAACACGCAGTCCCGCCATATCCAGCCCGGTGAAGTGTGGCATGACCAGGATAACCGGCTGACCCGCCAATGCTTGAAGGAGTGGCAATCCTTCAATTTGAACCAGTTTTTTCAGCTGTTCCCGTGGAGAAAACCAGCAATAGCCATATTCAAGCAACATGCATGACAAAGCCATGAAATGCTGTTGCAGAATAAGCTGCCGCTCTGCTTCAGACAGGGTCGGAAAGCAAAGGCGGAGGTTGGTTTCACCGACTCGTCGGCGTGATCTGGCCACCCGATACAGCAGCCACCCCATGCCATATCCAAGCCAGGCGATAGCGCGAAACGGCAGCCAGTGCATCAGCCACATCAAGCCTGCAACGAGCCGCTTCATGCTTGCGCCTCATCGGGTAAGGGTGCACCGGCCGGATGCTTGTAACGGTTATAACTCCATAGGTATTGTGTTGGCGCCATATGTATCAGCGACTCTATGTTCTGGTTGAGCAGGCAGGCATCTGTGAGGCGATCGCCAGTGAAAGCACCCTGCATTGGTTGGATATGTACTTTGAAACCACAGCCCCAGCTGAGGCGCTCGGCAAAGAAAAACAGCACGGTCGCGTCGGTCGCGTGGGCCAGCCTGGGCAGCAGGCTCATGGTGTAGGCTGGTTTGCCAAAGAAAGGCGCCCAAACACCTTCCCCGCCACTGGGGACTTGGTCGGGGAGGATAACGGTTGCTTCGCCTGCCTTGAGCGCCTTCATCAAAATGCGCACGCCGGCGCCGGTTGCGGGTGCAGTACGCCCGTTATCACGGGCGCGGCCGGCCTGCATGAGCGGCTCAAGCCATTTGAGCTTTGGCGGGCGGTACATAGCAGTCAAGGGATAGGGTAACAAGTTGCTGACATAGCGGCCCGCAATGTCGAAACTCCCCAGGTGGGGGGTAACGAAAATAATCGGGCGTTTCTGCGCCAGGGCGGCGGCGGCATGATGCCAGCCCTCACAAGTACGTACCAATCGACTGACTGCATGAGCAGGACGAGTCCATGCCGCCAACAGCTCTAATGCACCCATGCCATTCTGTGCGATGCTGCTTTTTAACAAGTGGTTATAATTGCCCGGATAAGCTTGGCGTAGGTTATCGCGGAACCGTGCGCGATAGCCGCGGTCTAGCAACCAGGTCAACCAGCCAGCCATGACGCCGATGGCGTGCAGCAGTAGTAGGGGTAACGCCGAAATACATCGCAATAGTAAGATCAACATCCAGATCACAGTTCATTCGAATCCGCTCATTTTAGCGGGTTTGACCACCCCACCGCTTTTTCTGCGGTACAGCGACAAGAGGAAAAATCCATGCGCGAGTTTCTGTTCTCTTCCGAGTCAGTTTCGGAAGGCCATCCAGACAAGGTTGCCGATCAGATTTCGGATGCCATCCTCGACGCTATTCTGGCGCAGGACAAGCACGCCCGAGTAGCTGCCGAAACCTTGGTGAATACCGGCCTATGTGTACTGGCTGGCGAAGTCACCACCCATGCCAATGTGGATTACATCCAGGTGGCGCGGGAAACCATCAAGCGGATTGGCTACGATAGCTCGGAGCTCGGCTTCGATTACAAAGGCTGTGCCGTGTTGGTTGCTTACGACAAGCAATCACCCGATATTGCACAGGGTGTAAACGAAGGCCAGGGGCTTGACCTGGATCAGGGGGCGGGTGACCAGGGTTTGATGTTCGGTTATGCCTGTGATGAGACCCCCACCTTTATGCCGGCGGCAATCTATCTGTCGCATCGCTTGGTGCAGCGCCAGTCAGAACTGCGCAAGGATGGCCGCCTGCCGTGGTTGCGTCCCGATGCAAAAAGCCAGGTCACACTGCGCTATGACGCCGATACCGGCCGTCCGATCAGCATCGACACGATTGTATTGTCGACCCAGCATCATCCCGACATCGCCCATAAGATCCTCGAAGAAGCGGTTATTGAAGATATCGTCAAGCCGGTTCTGCCACCCGAACTGATAAAGGGTGATATCAAGTTCTTCATCAACCCTACCGGGCGTTTTGTGATTGGTGGTCCTCAGGGCGATTGTGGCCTGACCGGCCGCAAGATCATTGTTGATACCTATGGTGGTGCGGCACCGCATGGCGGCGGCGCGTTTTCAGGCAAGGACCCAAGCAAGGTAGACCGCTCGGCTGCTTATATGGGGCGTTATATCGCCAAGAATATCGTCGCAGCCGGCATTGCCCGTCAATGTCAGGTGCAAGTCGCCTATGCCATCGGTGTCGCAAAGCCGGTGTCGATCATGGTCGATACCTGGGATACGGGCAAAATCAGCAATGAAGCGATCGTCAAACTGATTGAGCGTCATTTCGATCTGCGGCCGAAGGGTATTGTTCAATCACTCGATCTTTTGCGTCCCATCTATAGCAAGACCGCGGCTTATGGTCATTTTGGCCGTGAAGAACCGGAATTCAGCTGGGAAGCGACAGACAAAGCAGAAGTACTACGAGCAGATGCTGGTTTGTAAGAATTGTTACTAGATGAGTAAACAAAAGTCCCCGCCAAGCTTATTTGGCGGGGATTTTTGTTTATAACGCTGAGAGTTTGTTGACAATCTTACTGCGCAGCCATGATCGGGCCCATGTGCTGTCCGGAATCCTGATGAACTACATTACATTCCGGTTTCTGCATTGCGTGGTCGTTGATAGGGCAAAGAGTGATGACGCCTCGCATCGTAGTTAGATAGAATCCGCTTACTCCGGGGAGCGCTGCGAGGTCTTGCGACCCCAGGCCCGGTGTCCCAAAACTGCGCTCACCTGACCAACCCGTGCCGGGCACGGGATGCATCGCAGGTGAGAATCGCATCCCGCTTTACCCGGCCACTTTGTTCAAAGGATGAACACCGTGGCTGATACCAAAGACTATGTCATTGCTGATCTTTCCCTGGCTGATTGGGGCCGCAAGGAGATCAAGATTGCTGAAACCGAAATGCCGGGTTTGATGGCGATTCGTGAAGAATTCGCTGCCGTACGTCCCCTTAAGGGGGCGCGTATTACGGGTTCGCTGCATATGACCATTCAAACGGCTGTGTTAATCGAAACCCTGCAGGCCTTGGGTGCACAGGTCCGCTGGGCCTCGTGCAATATCTTTTCGACGCAGGATCATGCAGCGGCTGCGATTGCTGCCAGCGGTACGCCGGTATTCGCTGTTAAGGGTGAGTCACTGGCCGAATACTGGGAATATACCCACCGCATTTTTGAGTGGACTGACGGCGGCTACTCGAACATGATTCTTGACGATGGCGGCGATGCCACGGTGCTGCTGCATTTGGGTGCACGGGCTGAGAAAAATCCTAGTGTTCTGGCTGACCCAAGCAGCGAAGAGGAAACCATCCTGTTCGCCGCTATCCGTGCCAAACTCAAGACGGATCCGACGTGGTACTCGGTGCGCCTGGACAAGATTCAGGGCGTAACAGAAGAAACTACGACGGGTGTGCATCGTCTCTACCAGATGCACCAGCGTGGGGAGTTGAAGTTCCCAGCCATCAATGTCAATGATTCTGTGACCAAGTCCAAGTTCGACAACTTATATGGCTGCCGTGAATCGTTGGTTGATGGCATCAAGCGTGCTACCGATGTAATGGTTGCTGGCAAGGTGGCGGTAGTTGCCGGTTACGGCGATGTTGGTAAGGGTTCGGCCCAAGCCTTGCGTGCCTTGAGCGCCCAGGTATGGGTAACTGAAATTGATCCGATCTGTGCTTTGCAGGCGGCTATGGAAGGCTACCGTGTCGTGACAATGGAATATGCCGCGGATAAGGCAGACATCTTTGTCACCGCTACCGGTAACTACCACATCATCACCCACGACCATATGGTACGAATGAAGGACCAGGCCATCGTCTGCAATATTGGCCACTTCGACAACGAAATCGAAGTCGCTGCGCTGGAGAAATACGAGTGGGAAGAGATCAAGCCACAGGTTGACCATGTAATCTTCCCTGACGGCAAACGTATCATCTTGCTGGCCAAGGGGCGCTTGGTGAACTTGGGGTGCGGTACCGGCCACCCCAGCTACGTAATGTCGTCCAGTTTCGCCAACCAGACCATTGCCCAAATCGAGTTGTTTACCCGTAATGGTGATTACCCGATTGGCGTCTATACCTTGCCTAAGCATTTGGATGAGAAGGTTGCCCGTTTGCAGCTGAAGAAATTGAATGTGCAATTAAGCGCACTGACGGACGCGCAAGCTGCGTATATCGGTGTGAAAAAGGAAGGCCCTTACAAGGCTGACCATTACCGTTACTAAACCGGGGTGATTGCAGCGCGGCTAATTATTCCAGCGCTGCTTCCTGGGTAGGTTTGGTGTGAAGAGACGCTCCGCTTTGCGGGGCGTTTTTTTTGCCCACCCAGAAGAAAACATCCAGCCGTTCAGAACATCAGCGCATGGTCCGGCAGACACAATGAAGTAGGAGTCTATTATTAGAGGGAATATTCACATAAATTGGGTGGTGCCGGCTTGTATCCCAACTTGCAGCCTTTTGGGGTACTACCGTGTTATAGCAAGACGCCTCACAACAGCTTATGGAAGTAAAACGAGTTAACGCATCGCTTTTCGGCGTGAGGACTTGGCGCCACCATTGGATGTAATTCGTAAAACCTATCGCAGCACAACCTTGGATAAGCGATCGCCTTCGCCTATGCGCTGGAACCTGTCGGCGACAATTGGTTTGCTGGATGAATATGAAGAGGCCCCTGTTGTGAACGTGCGTATTGCTGAGCTGAAAGCTGCGATTGCCACGCTCGATTCCCATCGTCACGTGTTGGGCAATGCTGCCGTTGATCTTGCGCTTGCACCTTTGCGGGAGCAGTTGGCTGTATTGCAGCTCAACCTCAATGAGCAGCAACTCAGGCAGCTGACGGTGCTCTTTTTGGATGTGGTGGGTTCGACTGCATTGAGCCAGCATCTCGACCCGGAGGACATCAATACCGTAATGGATGGCGCGTTGGCGCGCTTTACCGCTTTGGTCATCAAGCATCATGGTCGGGTGTTGCAGTATGCGGGGGACAGCCTATTGGCTGTATTTGGGCTGGAGGCGAGTGAGCGAGCCCCGGAGTTGGCTGTGCAGGCTGGTTTGGCGCTATTGGAAGAGGGTAGATATCAGGCGGCGCGGGTGCTGACAGAGTTTAGCCGGACCGGCTTTAATGTGCGAGTTGGCATCCATACGGGTAGCGTCTTGCTGGGTGGTGGCGTGGATGGTGAAAACAGTATCCGCGGCCTGGCAGTGAACATTGCTGCCCGCATGGAGCAGACCGCGCCGGCAGGTGGATTGCGGATCAGCCGCGAAACATACCGGCATGTGCGTGGCTTGTTTACGGTGGAAGTACAGGAGCCCATGCAGGTTAAGGGCTGCGACGAGCCGCTCGTCAGTTATTTGGTTTCAGGTACTTCGGTGGTTCAAAGCCAGCCTTCGCGCGGAGTGGAAGGTTTGCAGGTCCCATTGATCGGGCGCGAGCACGAAATGCGCCAGCTTCAATGCGCCTTTACCGCATTCTGTGTCGAACGTTCTCCGAGCTTGCGTTTGCTGAGTGTGATTGGCGAAGCCGGCATGGGAAAGAGCCGACTGCTGGCGGAGTTCCGTTATTGGTTGGCGGCGCAGCAGCAGGTGGTCTGCCTGGGATATGCCGAGGCGTGTGAGAGTAACCAGAGCCAGCCCTATGCCTTGCTGAGCCAGCTGTTCTTTCGGCTACTCGGTCTTAAAGCCGCCCATTCAGCGGGGGCCGCGCGCACCCAATGGTTGGCAGTGGTGGGACTTCGGTTGCGGAGTGAAGATAATGCAGCCGTACTGGGCCATCTTTTGGGGCTCGATTTCGGTCAGCACCCGGCTTTGCGTGGCTTCGCCAATGATGCACGCCAACTTCGCGATAGCAGCTTCTTTTTCGCTAGCCGACTTTTGCGCGCCTTGGCAGATCAAGGCCAGCCCTTGTTATTGCTGGATGATCTGCATTGGGCAGATACGGGTTCGCTGGACTTCATTCATTACCTGTTGGTGGAACAGGCCGATCTTCCCCTGTGCCTGATCTGTCTGGTTCGCCCTAGTTGGTTGGAAGACCGACCTATATGGAGCGCCCTGCTGGCCCGGCATACACAATTGCCATTGGCCAAGCTTGATGATGCGGACAGCAACGCGCTGGCAGAAGCCTTGTTGCAACGCTTGGACAGTATCCCTGCCGAATTGCGGGCATTGATCACAGAGGGAGCCGACGGTAATCCGTTCTTTATGGAGGAACGGGTCAATATGCTGCTCGACCAGAGCGCCATTGTCCGCGATGTCGCTGGCTGGCGATGGCAGGCGATGGCGATGCAGGACGCGCCCCTGCCGACGACACTGACCGGGGTTTTGCAAGCGCGCATGGATGCATTGCCTGAATTGGAGCGACGTACGCTGCAAATGGCTGCGGTGGTTGGGCCGGTCTTCTGGAACGCTGCTCTATATGAGCCCGATGCCGCCTTGGATATGGTGCTGACCAGCTTGGTGAACCGTGCACTGATTGTCGAGCGCTCAGAGAGCAGCCTGGCTGGGCAGCGTGAGTTTGCTTTCAAGCATCACTGCCTCTATCAGGTCTGCTATTCCGGTGTGCTTAAGCGCAATCGGTCTCCAGCTCACGTCCGCGTCGCGCGTTGGTTGGCTGCGCAATCCAGTAATGCCCATTTTGATTTGATTGCTGAACACTACGAGCGTGGTGATGAGTTGGTGCAGGCCCAAGTGTATTGGTATCGGGCGGCAGATTCGGCATTGGCACGCTATGCGAATAGTTCGGCGCTGATATTTGCAGAGCGTGCGCTGGACCTCTTGCCTGCTGATGCTTATGACCAGCAGTTTGAGCTTTGCCATATCCAGGTACGCGCCTTGGAGTTATTACGTGAAAGGGACGGTCTCGTTATCCACTTGGCCAAGTTGGAGCGAATGGCTGAGTTGAACAAGGTGGATAAGCAACGATCCCAAGCGGCGCATCGTCGCGCTAGCTTCTTATTCGAAGGAGGGGATGCAGCACAGGCTTTGGAGTACGCCCAGCAGGCGCTGGATTGGGCACCTGCAGCGGCACCGGAATGTGCGGCGCGTGCGTACCTGATGATGCTGGTGGCAAATGGCCGGCTTGGCCGTCGAGAACAGCTTGCTACGCTGGCGGAGTCGGGTCTTAAGTACGCGAAGATGGCGGACAACAAGGTTGTGGAAGCAGCCATATTGAACCAATTGGGGTCGGACCATGCTGATGCGGGTGACTATGATGCTGCAATTCGTTACTACCAGGCGGCCCTGAAGATACACCGCGAAACGGGCCATCGCACCAACGAAGGTGGGACTTTAGCCAACCTTGGCTATGCTGCATTTTGCTTAGGCGATTTTAGTGCGGCCGAGGCGCAATATCTGCAAGCGCTGGCTTTGTGTGAAGCAATAGGCCAGCGCCAGAATGCCGGCATTATCCATATCAATATTGCTTTGGTGATGTTGAACCAAGCCATGGCGGAGCCAGCCCGTCTACACGCAAGCCAAGCATTGACGTTGCTTCGCGCGGCGGGTGACCGTTGGGCTGAAGCTGCTGCTTTGCGGGTTGCGGGGCAGTCTGAACTCGCGCTGGGAGAAACCACGACAGCGGTGCGCTTGCTTGAAACATCTTGCGACATGTTTCGACAGCTGGACATGCCCCATCTAGCGTTGGAAGCCGTTGCTGCGCTGGCCTTCGAAGCGTTGCAACGCCAGGACGTCAGCCGGGCAAAGTTGTTGGTCGATGATATTCTGACCCATCTGTCCACCGGTGCAGGCTTGGATGGATGCGATGAGCCAATGCGTATCCTGCTGAATAGTTATGAAGTACTCAATGCCGCCAAGGACTCTCGGGCAACTGATTTATTGGTTAGGGCGCACACAGAGTTGATGGGACGAGCACAAAAGATGGGCAATGCAGAATCGCGGCAGCGTTTTCTGTACGCGGTACCTGTACATCGGGCGTTGCTTACGGCTTATAAACAGGTTTGGTAATTCCGACCTACCAGGCTTGGTAGGTCGGCCCTTATAGGATTTAAGTCACATTCACTATCTTTGGTTGAATAACGCCGAAGGTCACATTCACGATCTTTGGGTCAATAACGCCTAAGGCGCCGTCGCTGCTGCGCTGGATAAGCAGCAGAAAATCAAAGTCATCGTGTGCTGGGTCGGCGTCTTTGACGGTGACGATGCGGAGCTTGTAGTCCTTGGCGTCTATTTCAAGTTTGTGATTGGTAATGTGCTGTACCGGGAAGGCTTTCAAACCCACCACATCACCCCCATCTCCCTTAAAAGCCATGCCGACGACATGATAGAGAAGCGGTTTTTTATTTGTGGTGTCGGGCGCAACTGAGAATTCCAACCAGACTTTCTGTGTGACAGCCACGATGTCCGTTACCGGGTCGTAGCTTACGCCGGGCGTGGTCGAATCCAGTGTCAAGCGCGCCTTGGTACAGGCGGAGGTGTGGCAGATCGATGTGTCCATGATTGAGATGAAATCGCTGGGCTTCTCGATAGTGAAAATCAGGACTGCTTTGGGAAGGGCTTGCTGTACGGTTTCCATACTACCTCCTTGAATTTATTAATTAGTTTTTTGTATTGCTAATCTGCAGCCATCCGGCTGATGCTGATTGCGTCAAGAACGGGTTTTCAATCTGAAACTGGGTTGCTGATGAGGTCCCACCAAGCCGCCCCATAATCATGGTTGAATCGGGGGACTTCTGTGACGGGTACACAGTAGCGTGCCGTGTGCCGAATGTTCTATGCACTACGGCATGCTATCCATGGAAAAAAATACCAGCGCCGGCCGGTTTTTCAGCTGGCTGGTGGGTGCGTATGGCGAAGAGGCGGCATATCCGAATTCGTCAGGTTTGAGCCTTTAGATTCACGCTTGGCGCCATCGTGATTAGCTGGGTGTGGGAGGATGGGCAGTGGCTTCAGCAGTACGATATGCCGGCCTTCTGTGCAGATATGGCCACTATGGCTTAGCTGGGTCAGCACGCGGTTAACCATCTCGCGAGAGGCCCCTACTCGGTCGGCCAAGTCCTGCTGGGTCAATCGCTCGCGAATCACCCTGCGCCCGTCTTGTTCCTGGGCCAGTGCTTCCAGTACGCGCATGATGCGGCCATGAACATCGTCCAGCGCCAAACTCTTGATGTTGGCGGTTTTACGTCGTAGCAGGTCGATCAATTTGTAGATCAAGTGCAGCGCAAAATCTGGGTACTGAGCCAGGAAGTCGCGTAACTGCACGCTACTGACCACAATGCAATTGGTTGGCGCGAGTGTAATTACCGAAGCCGATCTTGGTTTGCCATCCAGCGATAACTCACCAAAATATTCGCCAGGGCCAAGGGTGTTGTAGATGACCTCTCTGCCAGACTCTGATGCACCGAATACCTTTACCCGCCCCGACAAGATGATGTAGATCGAATCCGTGGTATCAGCTTCGTTGATGAGCAGGGCATTGGATGGGAAAGATTTCGTCCCACCTCTTTCGACCATGAGCTGGAGCAGTGCTTTGTCGAGTACACTGGAGTGTAAGTGTGGGGTGGGCATGGTGGTGGAAGCACAGTGACGAGTAGTTAACATAGACTAGGTTCTGTTTACGTACGACCTACGTCAACTGAACACCGCGCCAAGGACGTTCTGTGCGGTGTTTGTGGGCATCGGCGCAACCCCTGCATGCATACAATTCATTAGCTAAGCGCAAGCGGAGTGATAGGATTCATTCAATCCCCCCATTTGCCTGCCGAGCGTGCCGTGAGCCTATCTCCTACCTTCAGCTTTGAATTCTTCCCGCCCAAGACAGCGGAGGGTATCGAGAAGCTGCGCAATACTCGTCGCCAACTGGCGCAATTTAAGCCTGCTTTCTTTTCCGTCACCTTTGGCGCCGGTGGTACGACGCAAGAAGGCACGCTCGCTACGGTGTTGGAAATCAAGTCGGAAGGCTTTGAAGCTGCACCTCATTTGTCCTGCGTCGGTTCGACTCGTGAGAATGTGGCGGGCTTATTGCGCACTTATCGCGATCATGGCATTCGCCGTATTGTTGCCCTGCGGGGTGATATCCCCAGCGGTATGGTTGAGTTTGGCGAGTTTCGCTACGCTAACGAGTTGGTCGAGTTTATTCGCACGGAACATGGCGATTGGTTTCATATCGAGGTGGCAGCCTACCCGGAATACCACCCGCAGGCCCGTTCCGCACACGATGACATCGCCAATTTCATCCGCAAAGCCAGGGCGGGGGCGAACTCAGCGATGACACAATATTTCTTCAACCCAGATGCCTACTTTGCCTTTGTCGATGAGGTAAGCGCCCGTGGTGTTGATATCCCTATTGTTCCGGGCATCATGCCAATCAATAACTTCAGCCAATTGGCGCGTTTCTCAGATGCGTGTGGCGCGGAGATCCCCCGCTGGCTACGCTTGAAATTGCAGAGCTATGGCGATGACACCGCATCGATCAAGGCGCTCGGGCTAGATGTAATCACCGACCTGTGCCGCAAATTGCTGGATGGCGGTGCGCCTGGATTGCATTTCTACACGCTCAATGCGGCTGGCAACGTTTCCACTATATGGCAGCGGCTAGGGCTGGCTGATATCCGCAACTATTCACCCGGCAACTAAGGGTTGATTTATTGGTGTCCGCCCCCAACTGATAGAAATGGACAAAGAAGACGGACGCAAGCTGTCGCGGCAAGAACAGCACGAAAGGCGCAAGCAAGCTGTGAGGTTG
>NZ_PDZH01000123.1 GCF_002735695.1 Chitinimonas sp. BJB300 | reverse complement strand
ACGAGGCGGGAATGCCTCATTTCCAACATCGGCAATTGCCAGCACGATACGAACCCCTTGCCTGCCAGAGCTGCGCGCTGCGGTTGAGCACGACCCCTACCGCGCGAGCGGTTTAGTCCTTGGCCGAGAAGCGGCCCCTGGGTGTAGAGCTATGCAAGGACCGCTCTGCGTTGTCAGCTACCGGCCATTGACGAAGTCGATCAATGGCCGTCTTGGGGTTAAGCTTTTTTGACAAATTCCGATTTCAGCCCCATCGCACCCACGCCATCGATTCTGCAGTCAATGTCATGATCGCCATCCACCAAGCGGATGTTCTTGACCTTGGTTCCCACCTTCACCACCAAGGAAGACCCCTTGACCTTTAGGTCTTTGATCACCGTTACCGTATCGCCATCCTGCAGCACATTGCCCACGGCATCACGCACCACCTTGGCAGCCTCTGCCGTTTCAGTCTGTGCCTGTTGGGGCCACTCGTATGCGCACTCCGGGCACACATACATCGCACCGTCCTCGTAGGTAAATTCCGAGCCGCACTGTACACATTTGGGCAAATTACTCATTTTGCATCCTGTTTACTTTGTTTCTAAAATCGCTAATTAGCCAAGGTAGGGGCGCTCAGCAGCAAAAAGCAATCGCTTTGCGCTTTCACGCCAATGGGGTGGTGCTCGCCGGCCCAGCAAGATAACACCTATGCCATAGGCGCTGCCCCTGACACTAGGTGAAAGCCCAACCATATGCGCCTCCGCCACCTCTTGGCTTGCACCCCTTGCCAGCGAATCCGCGACAGCCAGCAAGCCGCGCGAATCATACTGGTCGGCGGAAAGTAACAACTGTCGGTACTCACTGGAATCAACCTTGTTACGCAAAGCGAGTGCCAGCATTACCCAAGCCGTATTGAAATCAAGCCCTCGATCTTTTGGCATTGCCAACGCCTGTTGCACCCATTTCGGATCGGCTCCCTCCGAACCAGCAACGAGTCGCAACACACGATCCCCCAATCGCTGCTGAGCTGAAGCCCTTTCGATAGCCTCCTTTAAATCACCTTTACCTAGCGCGGCATAAGCTGTCAAAGGACCATTGCCCATATTCTGGCCTGACTCGGTGTCCATTAAATAACGCAAGGCATTTGAGTCCATCGCTAATTCATCAAAGTCGCCGGTTCCCTGCATGCGACGTAATCGTGCAATCTCAATACTGGCGTTGTCCAATACCGGCCCTTGTTGTCGAAGGGCATTCGTGAAACTACGCTCCGAGGCATGCCAATGTCCTCTTCCTGCATGAACATAAGCTGCCGCCATCGCAAACCAACCGTTATTTGGCCAACGTTGTTCACTCTCAATAAAAGCTTTGTCTCGCGCAACGTCATTTGCCAGGCAACGGACGGCAAGATATTGCCAATCACCACTATCTGGCTGCCGTTGTGCTTCTTTGCTATGGCGTGCACACACTTGGCTCAGCGCTTGACCACTCACAGCGTCCTGCTCTGCTCGTAAACTAACAACTTCAGATGGTTGATCCTGTAAACGTGCCGCCAATAGAGCCTGAAACTCTGGAAAGTTGTTAGCCAACGCCAGCCACTGCATTACATATTGGCTATTGCCACGATCCCAACGGGCGTGTGCCAGAATCACCTTTTTACGGCTGGCTTCATCGCTCAGCATGCTCAATAAGTTGCCAGGTGCATGCCCAGCAAAACCATCCAAAACGGTTCGCGTGCCACCACCGCTTTTCGAACTAATTGAACTGGGTGGTTTTTCAAACAAAATATCCGCTGTAGCACGCATCCAGCGCGGTGCGCCCTGAGGGCGCTCTGGAACTTGCGTGGCATTACCATAGGATTCGGTCCACTCAACCAACGGACTAGCATTCGCAATGTTGTATACATAGTGGGCAAAACCACCGTCCAGCTTCGCTATATAGGTTTCAATTAATTGGCCACTTGGTGCGCGCACCTCAATCTGGTGTTCACCATCAGCTTCTATTTCGAAGGTCTCATGAGAAAACTGACCCAATTCAACGGTTTTTCCACCAGCCAGTACCGTTACAGATTGGGCTAGGCCGTTATATAGCGTCAAACTTGCCGAACCCGTGCTACTGCTGAATCCCAGAACAGCACCTACAATGGAACCCGCCACCAAAAATCGGGCAACCGATGCAATGAGGCCATCTGCCAATTGGAAACGAGCACGCCAACCAAGCTGAGTTTGACGTGTACGCTCGCGACCTGGCTCTAACGTGGCGTAATGATTAGGGACCCTGCTCGGCACAGGCGCACTTGCTGCAACCACGCCCGTACGAAACTCTCGCGCAACCTGAGTCTCAATGCAAAGTAGCTGGCCTAATGCAGCCTGGCGTAACGAGGACAATGCGCCGATGACTGCGTTCACCCAACCATCAATCACACCCAACCAGTCGTTAATGTTGTCCCGATTGGCGCGAGGAAGGTCAAACTTTCCTAATGCCTCTGGCCAACTACCAACCGACATCCTATCCAACACGGTTGGATCGGGAATGACTTGATCACGTATTTTGTAAATTTCCTCCAGTACAACGTACAAAGCATTAGCGGCACATACGATACGATCGACTCCGTTGCTTCCCACCTTCCCCGCCGCAGTTTCAATCGCAACCTCATTAGAAAAGCGACCATGCGCATCAAATAAATCAGCCTCGGTATGGCCAGCGAAGTGCAGTAAAGCCGCCAGCCCTACCAAATAGTCTTCCCACTCTTTACCTAGGCTGGCAGCAGCCGCTCGGTGCAAACTACGGCAACGTTGATCGTGGTGAGTCAGTTTCTTTTCAATTGCGGTAATCTCTCCGTCAACCTGACTAATCGCCGAAGAAAGGTCCCGCCGACGCAATTGGCGACCACGGAGGCGAATAACACCATCAGTCGCTTTCATGGTGCCATTTCGCAATGATGCCAAGAGCGCTTTTTCTTTTTCCAGATTACGCAGGTTTTCCAGATCACGCGCCAATGTACTAGGGTATAAAGCCGCTAAATCCTCAGCGCTTACAGACTTGATAGGCAAATACAATTCGTCGAGGCATTTGGCAGCACGTACAACAGAACGTCCTAAATACACACCTCGGTAATAACGGTTCAAATACTCACGTTGAAATTGTTCATCCAGCGTTTTTATCGATTGCTCCAAAGGAACAACTTGCGCTTTGTCCGCAACGTTACGCACTGGGTGAACAGACGCACTTTCACGTAATTTGGTGCTGTTCTGGAACAGCACCCAGGCACTACGTTGGTCTGTGGGCGCTGCCAGATAAACTCGCTTGGCATTTTCTTCACGCTCATGATTCAAGGGGTGAGTCGACCACATCTTTGGTGGTTGTGCTATCTCCATGCGAAAAAGCCGGTGCTTCTCTGGACGCTCGCTAGGTACCGGTGGATTTGTGCCATAGCCCGTGGCATTCAGCACCACGCGCATATGGGATATCACCCTTGAATGAACCGCAAATAAATCCTTTACCATTCGGCCATCGGCAAATTCACTGTTTGCAAATGACAACGTACGGTCCCATGCATCATCTGCCGCTTCCATTTTATTCAGCGCATGGATCAAAGCATCGCTACCTGTTAGCGAGACTGCTACCAAGTCTGCCTGCATTTCCATTTCTCGAGAAAGGGCACGCTGCGCCAATAAAACAAGTCGAAAAGCCGTTTCTAATAATGAACGGATTGCCCATACAATTAATGAAAGTAACCAGCCGACCCAAGCGATTCGAAAATCAAGCCGAGAGAGTTGTTGCAAGAAGTAATCAAGCGCATCACGTTTAGCAATAATATGGGCTGCAATTTGTTGTGTAATATATACCCAGCGCCCAACTGCCATAGAACGCTGAGCAAAATGGCCAAACTCATGCGCTAATACTGCTTTCAGCTCACCTAAATTAAGGACATTAACCAGCGCCAGACCTATCTCAAGATTTTTACGAGAAGGCCAAAACAAATTAAATATTGACATATCATAAAACACAGCCGCATTGACTCGAGGCGAAAGAAAGACCCTATGCGGCCTAGGTGCACCGGCTTCATCAGCCAAGCGAAAAAGGAATGCAAATAGTTGTGGCTCTTCTTTTACAGTTACTTCGATATCATCGATCTTACCGGTGTTTCTAACAGAGAATAGCGCCTTAAGCATAAATACCGCCAAGAAAGCGGAAACAAGGCCTACGACAAAAGGGCCAAAGCCTTCACCACTTTTAACGACACTACTAGTTAATCGCCATGCCTGCCATGCAAACCAACCAGACAAAGACAAATAAAGAATAATAAATAAGCCAAGGCTCACCATTGCAAGCCAAGCTCTTTGTTTATAACGTAATGTTGGTTTCGTTAAATCACTCGGTACACTTTTAGGACCAACTGGATAAATACTTTCCATACCATTTCCAAAAACAAGAGATCCTCAATCGAAATCGACCAGCTCTCCATTGACTAAAAACACCAAAATAATTTGCTGTACGTTTGATATATATAGAAGCGATTTTATTCGTTACGAGAATTCACAACGAAAGATAAACTTCAAAAAACTCAGATTAAATCTTTCACCTGTTTCAAGTTGCCGATCAACAACATAATCTACAATAAAAAATAATGGAGGGCATACATTGCCCTCCACTCACTGAAGTAGAAACGATTTATTTAGCGTATACCGGGAAACGTGAGGTCAAGGCGTGCACCTTGGCTTTGACCGCGTTGATATTCGCTTCATCTGTGGGGTTATCCAACACATCAGCCACCAAATTGGCCACGGCAATGGCTTCTTCTTCCTTGAAGCCACGGGTGGTGATGGCAGGCGAACCGAGGCGAATGCCGGAAGTCACAAATGGGCTTTCCGGGTCGTTCGGGATTGCGTTCTTGTTAACCGTGATGTGCGCTTGACCAAGAATGGCGTCTGCCGCCTTGCCGGTCAGGCCCTTGGGGCGCAGGTCAACCAGGAAGACGTGGCTTTCGGTACGGCCAGAGATAATGCGCAGGCCGCGCTCGGCCAGTGTCTTGGCCATGATGGCAGCGTTCTTGATGACTTGTTCCTGGTAGGCCTTGAACTCAGGTGTCAGTGCTTCCTTGAAGGCCACGGCCTTACCGGCGATCACATGCATCAGCGGGCCGCCCTGCAACGATGGAAAGACGTTGCTGTTCAGCATCTTTTCGTGTTCAGCCTTGGCTAGGATGATACCGCCGCGTGGGCCACGCAAGGTCTTGTGGGTGGTCGAAGTGACAAAGTCGGCATACGGTACAGGGTTGGGGTAGACACCAGCAGCAATCAGGCCGGCGTAATGGGCCATGTCGACCATGAAGTACGCGCCAACTTTCTTGGCGATTTCGGCCATACGGGCAAAGTCAAAGCGCAGGGCGTAGGCCGATGCACCGCCGATAATCAATTTTGGCTTTTCGGCAATGGCGATACGCTCCATCTCGTCGTAATCGATCTCTTCCTTTTCGTTTAAACCATAGGGGACAATCCTGAACAGCTTGCCGGACAAATTGGCAGGCGAACCATGAGTCAGATGACCACCATGGCCCAGATTCATGCCCATAACGGTGTCGCCCGGCTTGAGAATCGAGAAGTAAACAGCCTGGTTCGCTTGCGAGCCCGAATGCGGCTGCACGTTGGCATATTCAGCGCCGAACAACTGCTTGACGCGGTCGATAGCCAATTGCTCAACCACGTCCACATATTCGCAACCACCGTAGAAACGCTTGCCTGGATAGCCTTCGGCGTACTTGTTGGTCAGTTGCGAACCTTGTGCTTCCATCACAGCCGGGCTGGTGTAGTTTTCCGAAGCAATCAGCTCGATATGCTCGTGCTGACGAACCACTTCGCTTTCCATAGCGGCAGAGAGTTCGGGGTCATATTGGGCAATGGATAGCGGCTTGAACATGGCGGGGCTTCCGTAGGAAGGTTGGGAGTGAAGGCGGGCATTTTACCATGCCAACTGCACAGAACGACTTGATTACCTTGCATGTTAGGCTCTCGTTATCCCCATCTTCATGAACGTAATCGGTGTGATATGGAACGCACTACCTGTCCAAAATGCGGTTATACCCGCCAACCAAGCGACACCGCACCCACAACTGAATGCCCTCGCTGCGGTATCGTTTTCGCCAAATATCGCCAACATTTAGTCGACCATGCCGCAGGCCGCCGTCCCACCCATGTCACAGATGATGAAGCCGACAATGTGGATGGGCTGGTGGCACAGCTCGCCGTACGCCTATTCAGTACACCACAGCAGGCCAATAGCACTACGCTGGCCGGTGAATGCTTACTCGCCGCGGCCTTGGTGGTATGGGGCATGTATTTCATCAGCTGCGACTGGCGCAGCGGCGAAGCCGGCATGTCCTTTTTACACAACGTGAACCTGGCTTTTCACGAGTTTGGCCATTTGCTGTTCCGCCCATTCGGTGAATGGATGATGTACTTGGGTGGCAGTCTGTTCCAATGCATGGTGCCCTTGCTGCTCGGCATCGTTTTTGTCTGGCGCGAGGCAAAACCCTACTCGGCAGCAGTTTGCTTATGGTGGATAGGGCAAAACCTGATCGACGTCGCCCCATATATCGGCGACGCACGTGCCATGGATTTACCCTTGATAGGCGAATGGAATGAGGAGATGATCGAAGCGCGTGCATTTCGGCATGACTGGCACAACCTGCTAGAACCACTGGGCATGCTGTCCTGGGATCATCGCCTTGCCGCTTTGGCCCATTGGCTGGGGGCGGCCTTCATCCTGCTGGCTTGGCTGTGGATGGCGTGGTGGTTGTGGCAGAGCTGGCAATTGGTCCGCCAACAGTCCGCGCAGTCGTGATCAAGTTCTAACGCACAACAGCCAACCGGCTGCTAGCAGCGAGCTGGTGAATCACCAACCCACCTTAGAACCTGTCTAAAGTCTGCTGCGCGTCGGCAATATAGCGTTGAAAACACCCTCGGAATGCTCATTTACCACGCGTAAACTCCGCTTCCTCGGCTGTTTTTGCCTTATCTTGCCCTAGCTCGCGAGACTTTAGACAGGTTCTTAGATCGTAAGCGATGGGTTAAAGACCTTTAACCGCGTAAATACCCAAGGTATTACGCCAGTAACCCTGATAGTCCATGCCGCAGCCAAACAGGAAGCGGTCTTCCACGTCGATGCCAACAAAATCGCCTGTCAAACCAGGGAAGGCCTTACGGTTATGCACTTTATTGACCACAACAGCGGTCAAAGCCTCGGTTGCGCCCTGCTCACGGCAATAATCGAGAATTGCAGCAAGGGTATTTCCCTCGTCAAGGATATCGTCAATGATCAACACCGTACGGCCACGCATGTCGTCGGTCGGCTTTACCTTCCACACCAAACCACCGCCGTGCGTTTTGTCGCCATAGCGGGTAGCGTGCAAATAAGCCACCTCGAGAGGAAAATTCAACCGTGGTAATAACTGGCCCGCGGCAATGATGCCACCATTCAGCACCACATAAACAAGCGGCATCTTGTCCTTGAGGCGCTCAGTAATCTCAACTGCCATACGGTCCAATGCGGCGCTGACTTCTGCATCGCTATGTAGGCAGTCGGCCTCCCCCATTACATTGACAATCTCTTCCCGATTCATTCGCTTCTCCCGACTGCTTGCGCCAGCGCTTAAAAAGGCGCGAAGGGTACCCATCAAAGCGCGTAATTTCAAGGGGTTGCGCACAGCATAGTTTATTGATGCGTGCATGAAGCATTCGCTTGCTCTAATCTTCGCGCCAATTTCGCTAAAAAAGGATTAAAAACCATGGCTGTTTTCGAAATTCGACACCCGTTGGTGCGGCACAAAATCGGTCTCGCGCGCGGTGCGGATATGAGCACCAAGAAGTTCCGCGAGCTGACTGCGGAAATCGGCCGCCTGCTGGCTTACGAGGCTTGCCAGGACTTTCCCATAGAGAAAGTCACAATCGAAGGGTGGTGCGGCCCAGTCGAAGTTGAACGCATCAAGGGCAAGAAGGTAACCGTGGTGCCTATCCTGCGCGCCGGCATCGGTATGCTGGACGGGGTACTCGACATGATGCCCAACGCTAAGATCAGCGTCGTGGGTTTAGCCCGCAACGAAGAAACCTTGCAGCCTGTCCCCTACTTCGAAAAATTCGTCGGCGACTTGGCCGAGCGCACTGCGCTGATCATCGACCCTATGCTGGCAACAGGCGGCTCCATGGTCGCTACAGTGGACATGCTCAAGCGCAATGGCTGTACCCAGATCAAGGCACTGGTATTGGTTGCCGCCCCCGAGGGCATCAAACTGATGCAGGAAAAACACCCGGATGTGGATATCTACACCGCCGCCATCGACAGCCACCTGAATGAGCACGGCTACATCATTCCGGGGCTAGGGGATGCCGGCGACAAGATCTTCGGGACGAAGCAAAACTGACACCGCGGCAAACGCACCGAAGACCGATTCAAACCTGGGAAATGCATGAACGAAACACTTAAGACCGCACTAGCAGGTGCGCAGATTCTGTTTGTCGCCTTCGGCGCCACCGTATTGGTGCCACTGTTAACCGGCTTGAACACCAACCTGGCGCTCCTGGGCGCCGGCGTGGGTACCTTGATCTTCCAATTGCTTACCCGCCGCCAGGTACCCATCTACCTGGGCTCCAGCTTCGCCTTTATTGCCCCGGTGGTTTACTCGGTGCAGACCTGGGGCATGCCCGCCACCCTGGGGGCTTTGGCGTGCGCCAGCTTTTTCTACTATGTGGCAGCCGGCCTCGTGAAATGGCGCGGGGTTGATTTCATTCATAAGATCCTGCCACCGGTGGTCATCGGCCCCGTAGTAATGGTCATCGGACTAGGTTTAGCACCGGTAGCAGTTGGTATGGCCGCGGGCAAGGCTGGTAGTAACCAAGTCATGCCTTACAACGTCGCGATGGCATTGGCAGCAGTGTCACTGGTCACCACCATGCTGGTTGCCATCAAGGCGCGTGGCATTATGAAACTGGTGCCGATTTTAGCGGGCGTTGCCGCAGGTTACCTTGCCGCTTTATACCTCGGGGTTGTGAACTTTCAACCGGTGCTCGACGCGCCCTGGATTGCCCTGCCCGAGTTCGGCCATCCAACGTTCAACCTGGCAGCCATCCTGTTCATGATACCGGTCGCCATCGCCCCAATTGTGGAACATGTAGGCGGCATCCTTGCCATAGGATCGGTTACCGGCAAGGACTATACCGAATCCCCCGGCTTACATCGCACCCTGCTGGGCGATGGCTTAGCGGTAAATGTGGTGGGTTTATTCGGTGGCCCACCTGTTACAACCTACGGCGAAGTCACCGGCGCTGTCATGCTTACCCGCAACTTCAACCCGGCTGTCATGACCTGGGCTGCTTGCTTTGCCATCCTGCTCGCCTTTGTCGCCAAATTTGGGGCATTACTCAACACCATCCCGCTGCCCGTCATGGGCGGCATTATGCTGCTCCTGTTCGGCTCGATTGCCAGTATCGGCCTCAAAACAGTGGTGGACGGCCGGGTGGACCTCGGCGATCCGCGTAATCTCTGCATCATTTCTGTCGTGCTCGTCACGGGGATTGGCGGCATGTCGGTGCAATTCAGCGACAATTTCGGCTTATCTGGCGTAAGCCTGTGCGGCATTTTGGCTATTGTCCTGAATCTGATTTTACCGAAGGCCAGCGGCCAAAATATCGGCCGCTAAACATGCGGGAACGTCCCTTCCTCTTACAAAGCGACAGCGGGCCATGACAAGTATCCCGCATAGGCGTAAACTCCGCGCCGTCTTTGGGGAGTAGCCGTTCTACCGCCGTGGTGGAAGCTTACGTCAACATACTTGGTCAACCTGGCCATGGCATAAGCAACGAAGTCGCCCGACTTCGACTGGCAAGACCATAGACGCATCCGACCGGCAAGGGGCCGCGGCGGAATGCGTCTATGCGTTTGCTGCCGGCCCCAGAGAAAAATCATCATGGAAGCCTTCCTCGTATCAACGGGCATTGTCGCGCTGGCGGAAATCGGCGATAAAACCCAGCTGCTTGCGCTCCTGCTTGCAGCCAAATTCCGTAAACCTGTTCCTATTGTCTTCGGTATTCTGGTCGCGACACTGGTAAATCACGCCCTGGCAGGTGCTATCGGCAATTGGCTGATGACCTTGATCAGCCCCCATTCATTGCGCTGGATATTGGGCATTTCGTTTATCGCCATGGCCGGCTGGATGCTGATACCCGACACGCTGAACGACGAAACGGCCAGGTTCAGCGAAAGACTCGGCGTATTTGGCGCCACGTTCATCGCCTTCTTTCTGGCTGAAATGGGCGACAAGACCCAAATCGCCACCGTGGCGCTGGCTGCCAAGTATCACGCGTACTGGTGGGTAATTGCCGGCACTACGCTGGGTGTGATGCTAGCCAATGCGCCCGTCATATGGATAGGCGACAAGGCTGCCAAAGCGTTGCCTATCAAACTGGTGCACCGCATCGCGGCTGGGGTGTTTGCCATACTGGGAGTATCGGCATTGGTAGGTATCGGTAGCTAAGAGCCTGTTTACGATCTTACTGCGCAGCTGTGATCAGGGCTCATGTGCCGCTCGAAATCCTCATATACAAAAGTACATGCCGGTTTCTGTGCTGCGCTTCACCCTGCTGACAGCTGCTCGCGACAGATCGTAAACAGGTTCTAAGCTCAACCATCCCCGCTGTTGCTGCCTACCAAGTGCAGTGAAGACTGCATCACAACGCCCTTGCCAGGCTGCGGCATTCAATCCGCTGCGCGACACTTCACACCCAAAATCGGGGCATCGATCACTTTCGCTTCGGGTTTGATTTCCGCAGTGCCGAAATGACGTCAGCTTCAGGCGCAAGCCCCTCTACCGCACCACGCAACGTCAATGCTTTTGCGTTGAATGTAAATGCATGGGCGGACAAATAGCCACCTGTCCCGGCAGACCGCACTTTGACAATGATCTCTGGCTTCTTATCGCCATCTACATCCACAAGCGCTACCTTTTCAACCGACCCATCACGCGGACGGACAAGGCCGGCAGTAAAAAATGTTGTGGCATCCTCCGGGGATGCGGCCTCATACAACCTCACACTGAAACTACCAATGGAACGGGCCTCAAAATCCCCTTCTGCAACCACGGCAGTCTGCCCCGACGGCAACTTAACCTTTGACACGAAACGCTCTGGTTCCGCCGCTTGCAGCGTAACCGATGCCAGCAAGGCTATGGCTAGTTGATACTGTTTCTTCATCTATTCAACTTTCGAGTAAGGACAGCGCATCCTACACGAACACGCTTCGCGGCTCTGGCCTTCGCGGTGGTCGATTCATCCAGCCAAACCCACCGCCAAGGCACGCCAAAACTATCCCTCACTCCGACTGCGGGGACATCAATTATGTTCTGATGTTACGCAGTAGCTGCGAGAAGCAGCTGTAACTGATCATAAGCCGCGCGGGAGGCGTTGATCAGTAACTTGCGGCAAAGTGCGAATGGGTTCTTCTGCGTCTTGATGCTCAGGCATTCAAG
>NZ_PDZH01000122.1 GCF_002735695.1 Chitinimonas sp. BJB300 | reverse complement strand
CCTACCATCGCCGACAAGCCCGTTGCTGTCGCCGCGCCAAACGTGCTCAGCAAATAGTCGGTGTACAAATCGAGTTCTTTGTTCTTCATGGCGACAGGTTATCGTATGCACTGCGTAACATCAGTTACTAAAAGTAGTACTCGTCCCAACCGGGGTAAGAGGCACGTTTAAGCTGCATCCATAAGCAATCGCTAGGATTCGCGCGCCCTCCAGCGCCGACCAGCTAGGTGCCTAGTAAAGATCATGCAGACACCTAGTGTAAGTATTCGATGCCAAAGCCTTATGGCAGGCGGCCCTCAGCCGCGCAACACGCCTTCTCGCTTCGTTGACAAGCGAGAAAAGTCGGGCGCAATATCCAAGCGCATTTGGCCTACAAAAGAGCCCGCCAGCTAGCGCTGGCTCTTACCCACTGGAATACCGGTTTTGTCAAAAGGGGAATTTAGATGACCTTGGCTCGTTATAGCCTAATAGCCTCCGCCGTTGTGGCGCTCACCGCCTGCGGCAACAAAGAAGAAACACCCGCAGCTGAAACTGCTGCGCCAGTTTCCGCTACCGCCCCTGGCGATGTCGTTATCAAAATCGGCCATGCAGCACCGCTAACTGGCAACATTGCACACTTGGGCAAGGACAACGAAAATGGCGTGCGTCTGGCCATTGATGAACTGAACACCGAAAATGTCGAAATCGGTGGCAAGAAGGTCAAGTTCGAAATGGTCTCGGAAGATGATCAAGCCGACCCGAAAACTGCCACCACCGTGGCGCAACGTTTTGTTGATGCCAAGGTTGCTGGCGTGATTGGCCACCTCAACTCAGGCACAACGATACCCGCTTCAAAGATCTATTCCGATGCAGGTATTCCCCAAATCTCGCCTTCGGCCACCAACGCCGCCTACACCCAGCAAGGTTTCAAGACCGCCTTCCGCGTAATCGCCAATGACATTGCCCAAGGTGGTGCATTAGGTGAATTTGCCGCCACCACCCTCAAAGCAAAGAAGGTCGCCATCATCGACGACCGTACCGCTTATGGCCAAGGCTTGGCGGATGAATTTGAAAAGGCGGCTAAAGCCAAGGGTGTAACCGTGGTAGGTCGGGAGTTCACCACCAACCAAGCCACCGATTTCATGGCCATCCTGACCACGATCAAGGGTAAGAAGCCGGATATCATTTTCTACGGTGGCATGGACGCGCAAGCAGGCCCGCTGACCCAGCAGCTCAAAAAGCTGGGCGTTAGCGCCAAGGTAATCGGTGGTGATGGATTCCAAACAGGTGAATACATCAAGCTGGCAGGCGATAATGCCGAGGGCCAGTACGCTTCGCAACCCGGTATGCCGAAAGACAAAATGCCTGGCTTTGGGGCTTTTAACGAAAAGTACAAGGCCAAGTTCAACACCGACATCCAGATTTACGCGCCTTTCACCTATGACGCTACGCGTGTCATGGTGGCGGCAATGAAAAAGGCCGGCTCGTCCGACCCTGCCAAATATTTGCCCGAAATGGCGAAAACGGATTACGCCGGCGTGACAGGCCCCATCAAATTTGATGCCAAGGGCGATATCCTTGGTGGCAATGTCACGGTCTATCAGGTGAAGAACGGTGTTTGGGAAGCTGTCGCAACCGTAGGTGGTGCCGCACTGGCCCCTGCAGCGGCACCAGCTCCTGCGCCGGCCGACGCGGCGGCACCCGCCCCAGCAGAAGCACCAAAATAATCAGGCACACCAGCTAACAGGCGGCTTCGAAAGATGCCGCCTTTTTCGTTCCGTTTTCCCTAACTACACCAGTCATCAAGCCCAAGTCAGAATCCGCCCGCGCCTAAATATAATACGCACTGGGCGCACGGGGTTTCGTCTGCTTCTACCAGTACGATTCGCTTTCCCACACGCAACAAGACGGGGAGTCAACGCGTGGATATTTTTATTCAGCAACTTATCAATGGCCTAGTGGTCGGCAGCATTTATGCGCTGATTGCACTTGGCTACACCATGGTTTACGGCATTCTCCAACTGATCAACTTCGCCCACGGTGAAATTGTGATGATGGGCGCAATGATCACCATCTCAGCAATCAGCGTCCTATCTGCCACTGGCATCGGCTTACCCGGCCCAGTGCTAGTAGTCGGCGGACTTTTGATCGCCATGCCCATCACCATGCTGATCGGCTTCATCATCGAGCGTATCGCGTACCGTCCATTGCGCAACGCACCGCGACTAGCCCCACTCATCACTGCAATCGGTATCTCCATCGTATTGCAACAGGTTGCGGTGTTAGTCTGGAAAAACAACCCCCGGTCATTCCCTGATCTATTGCCTCATGAAGGACATAACTTCTTTGGTGCCGTTATCACCGATCTACAAATCGTCATCGTTGCCTTGGCCCTTCTGATCATGGTCGGCCTCTTGGTGATGGTGGAGAAGACCAAACTTGGCCGCGCCATGCGTGCCGTCTCCATGAACCAAGCAGTCGCCGGTTTGATGGGCGTCAATATCAACTACGTCATTTCCATGACCTTTGTCATTGGTTCCGGCCTAGGCGCAATCGCAGGCGTCATGGTAGGCGCCAACTATGGCCTCGCCTACCCCACCATGGGTTTCATGATCGGCCTGAAAGCCTTTACGGCTGCGGTATTGGGCGGCATCGGTAACCTTGGCGGCGCAGTAGCTGGTGGTATCTTGCTTGGTATCATTGAAAGCGTCGGTGCAGGTTATCTAGGCCCCTTGACTGGCGGTGTGCTGGGTAGTCATTACCAAGACATCTTCGCCTTCATGGTGCTGATCCTGGTATTGGTCTTCCGACCAAGCGGCCTCTTGGGCGAACGCGTAGCTGAACGCGCCTGATCGGGAGAACGAGACAATGTTAACTTTTAGCAAAAAGAATAAGGTTACGGCTTATATCGGCATGGCGGTGTTCGCCGTCGTGCTGGCCGTACTGCCGTTTATCATGGGTGCCACCTTGGGTAACACCTGGGTGCGCAACCTAGACCTCGCCATGCTCTACATCATGCTGGCGCTGGGTTTGAATATCGTGGTGGGTTACGCTGGCTTGCTCGACCTGGGCTACATCGCCTTCTACGCTGTCGGGGCCTATGTCTACGCCTTGTTGAACTCGCCACATCTGGTGCCACTGTTGGCGGGTACCGGGTTCGAATGGATCCTGCACATGCCGCTATTGGTGGTATTGCCATTGGCCGCACTGATGGCAGGCTTGTTCGGTGTATTGCTTGGTTCCCCCACTCTAAAACTGCGCGGCGACTACCTCGCCATCGTGACGCTCGGGTTTGGTGAAATCGTCCGCTTGTTCATGAACAACCTTGACCGGCCCATCAACATCACCAATGGCCCGCAGGGCGTGAACCTGATTGAACCCGTGAGCTTGTTCGGCCACAAGTTCTCCCAGGCCATCACCGTGTTTGGTGTCGAGTTCCGCAGCGTCCATCTCTACTACTACCTGTTCCTCGCGCTGGCCCTGATGATCATTGTCGTCTCTATCCGCCTGCAAAGCTCACGCATCGGTCGGGCATGGGTGGCCATCCGTGAAGATGAAATCGCCGCGCAGGCCATGGGCATCAACACACGCAATGTGAAACTGCTGGCCTTCGCCATGGGTGCTTCCTTCGGCGGCGTATCCGGCGCCATGTTCGCCAGCTTCCAGGGCTTTGTTTCGCCCGAGAGCTTCATCCTGATGGAATCCATCGTCGTGCTGGCCATGGTGGTATTGGGTGGCATGGGTCATATCCCTGGCGTCATCCTCGGCGCAATCCTGCTGTTCCTGACCCCCGAAGTATTACGTGATGTGGTCAACCCGCTACAGGACAAGTTGCTGGGCGAGCGTGTCGTCAATCCGGAAAATCTGCGCATGCTGTTGTTCGGCCTTGCCTTGATCTTTGTCATGCTGGTCCGTCCGGAAGGTTTGTGGCCCTCCAAACGCCGTAAAGCCGAGCTCCACGAGAAAGACGAAAAAGCAGCCGCTGAAGCAGCTGAAAAGGAATCCGCTCATGGCTAATCAAGCGAATACTGAGCTGTTGCTGGAAATTTCCGGCATCCACAAACGTTTTGGCGGCCTGTGCGCCCTAAACGATGTTGCCCTCTCTATCAACAAAGGCGAAATCTACGGTCTGATCGGCCCGAACGGCGCGGGTAAAACCACGCTGTTCAATGTATTGACAGGCCTCTATCAACCCGATGAAGGCAAGTTCACCTTCAAAGGTATCGACCTGTTCCGCCAAAAGCCGAATGTGGTGGTGGACAGTGGCATCGCCCGTACCTTTCAGAATATCCGTCTGTTCCACAATATGACGGCGCTGGAAAATGTGATGGTGGGCCGTCATGTGCGCACCAAAGCCGGCGTAATTGGCGCAGTATTCCGCAACCCGGGTACTCGCGTCGAAGAAGCCGCCATCAAAGCCCGCTCGCTGGAACTGCTCGACTATGTCGGTATCCGCAAGCATGCCGAAGAACATGCCAAAAACCTGAGCTATGGCGATCAACGCCGGCTGGAAATTGCCCGCGCTTTGGCCACCGACCCGCAGCTGCTGGCCTTGGATGAGCCGGCTGCGGGCATGAACGGCAAGGAGACGGATGACCTGAAGCGGCTGATGGAAAAAATCCGTGCTGATGGCGTCACCATTCTGCTGATCGAACATGATGTGAAACTGATGATGGGCTTGTGCGACCGCATCGCCGTGCTCGACTACGGCAAGAAGATCGCCGAAGGGGTACCGGAAGTCGTCAAGAACGACCCGCGCGTGATCGAGGCATATCTCGGCGCCACGCCGGATTAAGGAACAGCATGAGCAACAACGACAAGAAACTGTTGGAAGTCAAAGGCCTTCAGGTCGCCTACGGTGGTATCCAGGCGGTCAAGGGTATTGACCTGGAAATCAAACAAGGCGAGTTGGTGGCACTGATTGGTGCCAATGGCGCCGGCAAGACCACTACTCTGAAAACCCTGGTGGGTATGGTCAAGCCCGCTGCCGGCACCATTCTTTACGATGGCCAAGACACTTCGCGCATTCCGGTCTACCACTACATATCGCGTGGCTTATCCCTGGTGCCGGAAGGCCGGGGCATCTTTCCACGTCTGACCGTGGAAGAAAACCTGTTGATGGGAGCCTACTACCGCAACGACAAAGCCGAAATTCAGAATGATCTGGCCCGTGTCTACACCCTTTTCCCTCGGTTGAAGGAACGCTACAAGCAGTTGGCGGGCACGCTATCGGGTGGTGAGCAGCAAATGGTTGCCATGGGCCGTGCCATCTTGGCGCGCCCCAAACTGCTGCTGCTGGATGAACCCTCAATGGGCTTGGCCCCCATCATCGTGCAGAAAATCTTCGAGATCATCCGTCAGATCGCCAGCGAAGGCGTCACGATGCTGCTGGTGGAACAGAATGCCAAACTGGCGCTCAAGACAGCCAGTCGAGGCTATGTGATGGAAAGCGGTAAGATCACTTACGCTGATAGCGCAGAAGCCCTGCTAGCCAACGAAAAGGTGCAACACGCCTATTTGGGCGAATAAGCACCCTCGTGGCAAACTGAGCGGCCCGCACAAATGCGGGCCGTTTTCAATTCAACCAGGAACATATTCAATGAGTCTGTCGCAAGTAAGCGCATTCTGTGTTCCCCTGGCTGCTGCTCGTGACAGATTGTGAACACGTACTTACGGGAAATACCGTGATGCCTCTTTTTGGCGCTGTGATTGTCGGTGATGAAATCCTATCTGGCCGTCGAGCTGACAAACACTTGGCTTTCATTGCGAAGGCCCTGAATGAACGTGGCTTAACCTTGGCGTGGGCCCGCTATATTGGCGACAATGCTGACGCTCAGGCACAGCTCTACGCCGAAACTTTTGCTGGCGACACCATCGTATTCAGTTTTGGCGGCATCGGTGCGACACCGGACGATCATACCCGTCTTGCTGCTGCCACAGCAGCTAGTGTGATGTTGGAGCAGCACCCTGAGGCAACGGCGCTTATCGAAGCGCGATTCGGTGAGACCGCCTATCCCAACCGGGTCAGGATGGCGCAACTACCAACCGGCAGTATACTCATACCAAATCCAGTGAACCAGATAGCAGGATTCTCGCTAGGACAACACCACTTCCTGCCAGGATTCCCTGAAATGGCATGGCCCATGGCTGAATGGGTACTCGATCACTACTACGCAGGTGAGGGCGAAGTCCGTCAAACCGTGGGGTTTATCGTGCCCGGTGCCAAGGAAGGCGACTTGATCGACCTGATGGAAGTATTTGTCTCCAATCACCCTGCCCTTGGCTTTTCATGCCTGCCCAGCTACGGCAACGACCGTCATCCAGAGCCACATATTGAATTCTCGGTTAGCGGCAAGCCTCAGTTAGCCGAGGATGCAGCGGCAGAGCTCCGTGCAGCGCTCGTAGCTCGCGGATATCCGATTGCTCGTTAGTACCTATCAAAGCCTACTGCGCGTCAACAATATGACGTCGAAAATGTCCTCGGAGTGCTCATTTACCACTTGTAAACGTCGCTTCCTCGAGCTTTTTCGCTTTAGCTCGTGAGACTTTGACCGGTTCTTAGGCACCCTCGCGCATTGCAGTCACGGTATCGCGGATCAAATGGCCGGCAATGCTGAAGCGTGGCGGAATATTCGGCAACGCATCGATGGAAAACCACTGCGCATCCTCGATTTCTCCGGCTTGTGGCACGATTTCGCCTTCCTGCCACTCCGCTGTGTAAGCCACCATCAAGCTATGGGGAAAAGGCCAACTCTGGCTGCCGTAGTAGCGCAAATTATTCACGCGGACGCCCACCTCTTCCGCCACTTCGCGATACACGCACTCCTCCAACGACTCCCCAGCCTCGACAAAACCCGCCAAGGCGCTATACACGCCCGGTGTAAAGCCCGGCGAGCGCGCCAGCAGCAGCTCCTTCCCACGCCACACCAGTGCCATCATGGCAGGGCTTAGGCGCGGATAGACTGGATGCTTACAGGTCGGGCAGCTACGGCAACGCTCGGCAGGGACCAAGACGGTGGGGGTGCCACAAACACCGCAGTAGCGATGCGCCCTATCCCATTCGATAATCTGCGCAGCCCTGACAGCCAACGACATCAACTCAGCAGACATTTCCTGCATTGCAGAACGCAACGAAACGGCACGCCAACCCGATGGGATAGCCTCCAGGCTTACCGTCCAACAATCCACACCATCCAGCCGACCAAGGTAATGAGCCTGCATTACATGTAGTGGCAACTCGCCCAAGGCTTGGGGGCGAAACACGCCGAGGTCAGCCTCTGGCAAAAGCAATTTTCCAGCAACAAAGCTAAATTGCCATGCGACTGACGAAGGGGGATCTAGCGGACTGACGGCAGGCAGGAAAACAACCATGATTGAGTGCGGAAAGGGAAAGCAGCCAGTATACGCTGCCTATTTATACCCATAATCAGTTAACAAACATCAACTCAGTACCGTCACGATTTCCAAGCCGATCTCATACATCTGGCCCTGTTCCAACTCATGGCAACGCCGCACACGTACTTTGGCCGTCATTGGCTGAGGGGTAATATCACCGGCGCGAGGCGGCAAGACGGTGACCTCCAACTCTTCATCAGGCCGGGGGACAAAGTTGGTATGCACCGTCAGACCCTTTACCGAAAGGTCGATGCAGGTGCCGTAATAGCTCGGCCCAAGATCCGCAGTACGGATACGCGTCGGGCACTCGATCGGTATACGGCGAGAAATACGCTTGTCACTGGTCAAAACAATTCTCCCCAAAATACACGGTCTTTACCTGAAATTGCACCAACACTACAAGTACATACTGACACCAGTCTACGCAACACAGACAAGCCACATATAATTGCGTGCTATGCCTGAATCCTACGCCATTAATCACTACGAAAACTTCCCTGTCGCGTCTCTATTATTGCCTGCGACAATGCGCCGACCAATTGCTATCGTTTACCGGTTTGCTCGCACTGCCGATGACTTTGCCGATGAAGGGGAAAGAACAGCGGCTGAACGCCTGGCGCTACTCGAGGATTACCGCCAGGCGCTCAGACGAATCGAGAACAACGAAGATCCAGGCCTGCCCTTATTTCGCGACCTGCTTGATGAGGTAATTCGGCCTCATCAGGTACCCATTCAGCTATTTCATGACCTGCTTGATGCATTCTCGCAAGACGTCATCAAGACACGGTTTGCCGATTTTGGCGAAGTAATGCAGTACGCTCGCCGTTCTGCCAACCCCGTCGGACGTATTGTGCTTCATGTTGCCGGCCAGGCCAGCAGTCGTAATCTGGCATGGTCTGATGGCATCTGTGCAGCGCTACAATTGATTAATTTCTGGCAAGATGTCGCGATTGACTGGAAAAAAGACCGGGTATATCTGCCGCAGGATGAGTTAGCCCGCTTTGGCGTTGATGAGGCGCAAATCGCCGCTGCGCACGTTGATGACAAATGGCGTGCTTTGATGGCCTTCCAGGTTGACCGAACCCGTAGAATGCTGAGAGCAGGATCCCCCCTTGGTGTGGCATTGCCAGGACGGCTGGGGTTAGAGATCAGGTTAACCGTATTAGGTGGTGACGCCATTTTGAAGAAAATCATCGCCTGCGACTACGACATCTTTCGCCAGCGCCCGGCGCTTCGCGGTCGCGATTGGCCAATGCTTTTGCTGCGTGCACTTTTGCCGAAAAAGATTCGCTCATGAAATTAGCGACCCTATCGTCGCATCTACTGAAAGCCCGAAGCTGGTATTGTGGCTTGGCGTTACTGGCGATCATTACAGCTACCGGCTATACCTTCTGGCCTGATGAAGCGCCCAAAGCCCACTTACCAATTGCCGCGGGGAATACGCTGCAAGGCAGGGTTATTGAGGTGCTGGATGGTGATACATTGGATCTGATTGCTACTAACTCGCATACCTATCGGGTACGGCTAAGCTATGTAGATGCCCCAGAGCGCGACCAGCCTTATGGCCCCCTGGCGCGTCAAAATCTGGAACAACTGCTCATTGGCAAACAGGTTCTCGTCTTGGTGCATGGCCAGGACAAATATGGCCGATTGCTCGGCGAGGTCAGTCGCAATGGTCAGGATATCAGCGAAATGCAGCTTCAAAGTGGCGTAGCTTGGCACTATCTGTTCTTCGCGCAAAAACAGCAGGATGCCCGACAATTCGCGCGCTATCAGCAACTAGAGGAAACCGCCCGCCAGCAAGGCATTGGTCTATGGCAAGACTCGCAAGCAGAGGCTCCCTGGGATTTTCGCCGCAAGCAGCATGGCTAGCGGCCGCTGCGTATCGTCAACACGCCACTACCGATAATCAAGGCAATAGCGCACCAGCTGGTGATTCCCAATCGGTCTCCCCAAAGCAGCATGCCGAATAGACTGGAACACAGTACCGTGCTGTAGGCCAACCCTGCGACCGCCAGCGTTCTGCCTTTTCGATAAGCACGCGTCATCGCCAATTGGGCAGCAGTAGCGCAACTTCCCATCCCCAGCAGTATCCAAACATTGCGCCAATGAATGGGGCTAAAACGATCAAACGCCATCCATATGCCCGCCGCCACGGTGGCAATCAACGAAAAATAGAAGACCGTGCGCCACTCCGGCTCGCCCGCCTCCCCCAGCATACGTACATTCAAGTAGGCAAACCCTGCGCCAAAACCCGATGCCAATCCTATCAGCCCGGCAAACCACTGCTCACGACTGAATGTGGGTTGCAGCAATATCACAATACCAACAAAGCCCAGGGCGACTGCAGCCAGCAGCGCACGCGAAGGGCGCTCGTGCAGCCAAATGGTAGTGAACAATGCCAAAAATAACGGCGAGGTGTAATTAAGCGTGACAGCGGTCGCCAAGGGTAAATGAGCGATGGCATAGAAATACAACATCAACGAACCGGTACCGGCAATGGCGCGGCTGAATTGCTTTCCCAGCACAGGTGACCGTAACGACCCGCCACGCATCAACACAACAACCCCGATAACCAAAAAGCCGACCAGGCAGCGGTAAAAAACCAGTTCAGCCGTGCTGAATTGCGCTGCGCCCAACTTGACGAAGACGCCCATACAAGCAAAAAGGAGTGATGCCAGCAACATCCAAAAAGGGCCGGAATGCCGTAAAGCAGCTAGGTGAGGCGACATAGGCCACATTGTAGCGACCCGCGTTGCTCAGCAGGCAAGCCCGCCCCAAATAAAATACTAGGCCTTCAGCAACAGCGCGCCCGAAAGCAATTTTACGAGCTCGGTCTGGCGATGCGTGCCCGTCTTCCAGAACATGGATTTAAGCTGTGTGCGCACTGTCGATACCTGTACCGATAAACGTGTCGCAGCTTCCGTCGGCGTACACCCCTCCAGAATCAACGCCGCAAGCCGGCATTCGGCAGGAGACAAGCCATACAGTGCCGCCAATACATCCAGTGGCTGCTCTTCATTGCCGGCGGGGTTATGCGCCATCAATAAGGCGAGAGGACGGCGGCCATCCGCCACCAGCGGTGAATCGGCAGGAAGTGGCGCCACCAGCACAGTCAACCGATCGCCCTCAGCACTCTCCAGCGCCAACGCACCACTCTGGGCTGGCGTATCCGTCGCTTGCAGCAGCAGCGCAGACAGCTTGGCAGACATACCCGGCCCGGTTGCCAGTACTCTGCCATTCTTGATCGACACGCCACTCAGCCCCCCCTCTTCCGCTGCGCGATTGGCAAAAATCACTCGCCCATCCGCATCAACCACCCACATCGGCGCAACAAGTCTATCCAAGGCTTGGCGCGCCACCGCGGCCTGCATACTCAATCGTGCAAATTCAGTAGAAAGGCGGCAAGCCAGTTCGATATGCGGAGACAAGCGCTCCAGGAACCCCACCGCCTCCTCATCAAATATCGCCCCCTCCAAGCCGCGCTGGAATGCAATGAGCGCTTCACTGCGCCCATCGTCGAACACCCGTGCACCGATCATCCTCCGCAATCCGTGCGGCAACATGTAATGCTGGAAGAATTCATTGTTCGCAACAAATCGATCATCGAAATATTGGTGTTCCGCCACCCATACACCGACAGGCGTGCGATTGATGATCTCAGCCCAGGGATCTATCGCCAGGTAACACTCGTTGTAGGCCCGGATAGCTTGGTCGCTATGCCCAAACAGATACCAACGCACCGGCTCGCGGGTCTGCTTATTGCGCAGATAAAACCCCCCCGCGGTAGCGCCGATGGTATCGGCGATACGATGAAGCAAACCCTCCCACTTTGCGGGCTCCAACACTGCCGCATGGATCGTGGTAACGAGTTGGTCATATTGCCGCGATCTATTATCGCCCATATCAAACTGCTCCCTTGCAGCAATGGCCTGTTGTTCTGCAGCGGGCAATGTTATCGGGCTGGGCGTTATATTCAAACGAATTTACTCATAAGTTATGCCCTATCCACCATTTGGGGGATGACGCCCCCAACCCCAAGCACTAAAGTTAGTCCATCGCCCGAGGAGGAGGAAATCTCGGGGAGGAGGAATCTCCTCGTGGTCACTATTAAAATTAATAGTGACCAACATAAAGCCAGCAACCGGATTTGGCATCGTATCTAAAACCAGCCAAGCGACGTTAGCCAGCAAAAATCGGCATAGGGGCGACCAGATGTTCTGGCCGACCCCTGCCACACCACCCGGCATGCGGGTCCGCACCGGGCGGTTGGAGCAGTTGAGGTCAATCTGCCTCCAATTGATGCACATCGCCCGGTT
>NZ_PDZH01000121.1 GCF_002735695.1 Chitinimonas sp. BJB300 | reverse complement strand
AACCGGGCGATGTGCATCAATTGGAGGCAGATTGACCTCAACTGCTCCAACCGCCCGGTGCGGACCCGCATGCCGGGTGGTGTGGCAGGGGTCGGCCAGAACATCTGGTCGCCCCTATGCCGATTGGCCGGCAGCAGAGGGAAGGGGTGGGTTATTCCGTTTAGGTGATTACCATCGCCGCCAGTAAAATAGTGCGCTCCTCTCAGTGCTTTTTCCTTTGCCATGCTCTTTGTTATTTCGCCTGCAAAAACCCTCGATTTCGATACTCCGGCTCAACATGAGCACAGCACGCTGCCTGCATTCATCCCGCAGTCGACGCAGTTGATTGAAACACTGCGCCAGCAAAGCCCGGCTGACATTGCCAAGTTGATGACCATTTCGGACAATTTGGCGGCACTGAACGTCGCGCGTTACCAAGACTGGTCGCCACGTTTTACCTCACATAACAGTAAGCCCGCGGTATTGGCTTTTATGGGGGATGTTTATGAGGGCTTGGATGCCGCCAGCCTTGATAGCTCGCAAATCAAGCTGACTCAACAACGTTTGCGGATACTTTCCGGCCTGTATGGCCTCTTGCGCCCACTGGATTTGATGCAACCGTACCGTCTTGAGATGGGTACTCGGCTGGCCAATCCCCATGGCAATAATCTCTATGCATTTTGGGGTAATACCATTACCGATGCCCTAAATGCCGAGTTGGCCCGCCAAGCTGAACCCGTGTTGGTAAACCTGGCGAGTGAGGAGTACTTCAAGTCGGTCAAGCGCAAGCAGTTGAAAGGCCGGTTGGTTGATTGTGTGTTTGAGGACAACAAGAACGGCCAGTACAAGGTCATCAGCTTCTACGCCAAGCGGGCAAGGGGGTTGATGGTGCGATACGCGATGCTTAACCAAATTGACCGGATGGAAGACCTGAAAAACTTTGATTTGGAGGGCTATCGTTTCGCATCTGCCGAGAGTACATCGGATAAGTTGGTGTTCCGCCGTAGATTGGTTGCTTGAGCGCACGTAGGTAGGTAGGAGGGCTCTTGGTGGGCAAAGGTTTAGAACAGGCTTGTGTGCACCAGCCGGCAGTCTAGATACTGGCATTTGAAGCCAGACAAGTGGGCCTTCGGCACATTTTCTGGCCAGGGATAATGTAGCCAGCCATGCTGTCAGGTATTGTGGGAGACTTACCTCTGCCATGCCATAGTGCACGGCTAGCCAAATAGTCGGTGTGTTGGGATTGGTCCATTCAACCTTGTGGCGACAATGCGCAAGGATGTCCACAAAGTCCCCCGGGCGCAATACCCGGACCGCTGCTTCCCCGTCGAACAATAAGCCCGCCGGCCTCGCCAGCGCGGCGACCCATTCAACTCTGCGGCGGGCAAAGTACCTTAATCCTGTTGGACTGGCTTGGCACCTTATGTTTCGCGAGAAATGACGCACCCTGGCATCCAGGAAACGTTTGTTTGATGGACGCTAGTCGCCGCCTCGGTATGTTGTCACGCAAGTCGATAGTGGGCACCGGATAAAGCTTCACTGCTTGTTCGACATAGCGTTGGTCACGCTCGCCGGCGGCAATTTTTGCGAACAGTTCATCATTGAATGCAGTGCAGGAGCCGGCGCGATGTGCTAATGAGTGTGTGCGTTTTACAACGTATTTTCTCCTGGAGACTGCTGGGTGTATAGCGCGTTCGTATCTTGGTTCTACCCAAAGTATGAGTGTGTGAGACCCAATTTTCCGCGATATGCGTCACTGCCTAGCATGTTGTCATTATTGTCTTGTGGGCTGTTATTTTATTACTTTTCTTTACTGTCAACTCATCAGTGGCAACTTACCAATTTATGCTTGTACATTGATTGGATTGAAAAATAGCGGTTAAACATTGTTAATGGTGATTAATGCTAAGCTATTGTTATTCTCAATTATCTTTTGTTTTTATTTGTAATAAAAATCAGCCCTGCTTAATTAATGACAATGCATTAAAAGAAGTACAGTAAATTATAATTATGTGAAACTGTGAATAGCAAGTAATTACTCCATGATTAATATATAATATATGACGTTAATTAGAAATGGATTAAATGTTTTAATTCTTAAAATAAATCATTAAATTTTCATTCTTAAAGACTGCTGGTAGACTGCGTAATTGATGAGATCGGTATTTCTCTCTCCGAAATAAAAATCTGATCATCTGCCTGAAAGCTGGAAGGCCAGCCGACAGGTTGCTTGCTAATAAAGAGCCAGAAGCTCTTATCGAGGCAGGCAAGCGCTTTCCATGGCATTAATTATTTATGTTTTGGCATTTATTTTATAATGCTATGGTGAGGCGCCTGTAAATTAATTGAATTAAGAAAAGGCGTAATCATGTTCCAGAATAAGGCCAAATTTTGCCTTACCGCAATTGCATTTGCACTTTCCATTCCTACCTTTGCGCAGGTAAGCCAATCCGAACAAAAAGCGATTAGCGATTATTTGCAACGTTTTCAGCGCGATCCGCAAAAATCGATGGATGAAGTACCCGTAAAAACTGCGGTAGCGCCCTTTGCACTTAAATCGGTACCTAAGTTTTCACCGCAGTCGATTCAGTCGGGTAGTTTCGTAGAAGAAAAAGATGCGATGCGCTTCAATTTGCTGAATGGCGCAAAGCGGCCTGGCGCTCGTGCAGCTGCTGCTGTACGCGGAAATGACAATCCGGCTAGTCTGGTGGATGCCGGTGCGAGCTTGATTGGTAATGTGGTGGAGATGGATAACCGTCGTCTTGGTAGCGCTCGGTTAACTGAGCAGCCATGGTCCGACACCTATTGGCCGCTCTACAACGGTTCGGTTAGCTACCGTTATGGCGACCCTGATGTGTACAGCAACAACCCCAGTACCTGGAAAGACTACTGGACCTATTCCAACACGCTGCGTCCCGTGTCTGGCTACCTCAGCAGCCTGAAGACCGAATTGCTGTCCCCAGCCGAAAAGTATGACCTGCTGGTTAATGACGGTAGCTTCAGCTTGACCCGCGCTGGTTGGAAAATGGGCGAAGGCTATTACAACAACTCGGGCAGTGTAGAAGGCTGGATGGGCTTGTGTCACGGTTGGGCGCCTGCGGCATACATGCTGCCACGTCCAAAGAAGACAATTACCGTTACGTCCCCAGCTGGCCAGTCGGTCAAGTTCTATCCGTCTGACGTGAAGGCTTTGGGCACTATGCTGTGGGCTGAAGCTGCACCTTCCACCCGTTTCATTGGTGGCCGTTGTAATGCAAAGGATCCGGCAAAAGACCAAAACGGTCGTATCATCGACGAAGCTTGCTTTGACACCAATCCTGGTAGCTGGCACCAAGCAGTGGTTAACCAGATCGGCGTTGCCAAGCGCAGCTTCGTGATTGACGCGACGTTTGACTACGAAGTGTGGAACCAGCCGGTATTGGCTTACAGCTATACCTACTTCAATCCGCAAACTGGTCAAGCTTACAACACGGCTAAAGAAGCCATGATTGCCCGTGCCAACTACACCAGTGACAAGTTCTCAAAGTATCGCGGTAATAGCGCGGTCAATATTGTTGGCGTGAAGATGAATCTGAGCTACATCGTGGAAACGTCGCCTACACATAATGACACCGATGGTCCGCGTAACGATGCGATCACCAACGTTGCTTATATGTACGATTTGGAATTGGATAGCCGCGGGAACATCATTGGTGGTGAGTGGTACACCAACCGTCATCCGGACTTCTTGTGGACGCCGGCGCCAACACAACGCGCTGTGTCTTACTACAACCCGACCGACCTGTGGGATACGCGCAATCCGTTGCCGGCGCACTGGACCGGTTCGGCCGTCAATGCTTCGCGTTACAGCCAGCCGTTGACTGCCGTGGTGGAACAGTTGTTCAAGCTGTCTTCAGGCCAGTAAGTGTTGTGCTGAGTAAGACTGATTTGGAGGTTCTGCGACAAGATCTGTCAAGCAGCCCCGCGATTGCAAGGCCACGCCTCTCGTCTTGCAATCCACGCTTAACCATCCAATCAGTCTGACGGGCAGCCCAAATCGGGTTATCCCTCGGCCTATTACGCCTCTGCTCACTTTTGGTGAGTGGGGGCGCTTTTATTTAGAGCCTGTCTAAAGTCTCGCGAGCTAGGGCAAGATAAGGCGAAAACAGCCGAGGAAGTGGAGTTTACAAGTGGTAAATGAGCATTCCGAGGGTGTTTTCAACGCCATATTGCCGACGCGTAGCAGACTTTAGACAGGTTTTTAGTCCCAGTGGAGTTCGCCCTGTCCCAGTGCTTGGACTCGACCACCGACATGGATTTCCCCTGCCTTTACCTTCAGGCTCAGTACATTGGGGCGACCCATGGCTGTGCCTTGCAAGATGGTGGCATCGAGTGTTGCCTGGCCCTGCGTCGCCAGCCAGTAACCACCCAGATTGGCGGCAGCCGACCCAGTGCCCGGGTCTTCTGCGATTCCTGAGTCCGGCGTCCAGAAAAAGCGGGATTCAAAACCATTGGCAGTGCGTGCAAATACATAGGCTTTGGGTTTGCCAGTATTGTTGACGCTGTACTGATACATCAGTTCGCTGTTTGGCTTGCAGGCATGCACGTACTCGGGCGAAGCCAACGGAATCATGGCTTGTTCGTTACCGCAGCTTACCCACAACGCCGGCCCAGCAATCGCAGCCTCAGGTAAACCCAGCATGGAAGCCAGCTCGGCAGGGCTGGCAGTCATTGCCCGGTGCTCGGGCGTGTTGGCCGCCAGTGTCCAGCGGTCGCCCTGGGCATGCACGGGGATAATGCCAGCCTGCATCTCCAACGTTATTTCGTCGCCACTACGTTTTAATTGGCGCACCACGTGGGCAGACCCGAGGGTAGGGTGGCCGGCAAAAGGCATTTCATAGGTGGGGGTGAATATACGGATACGGGCTGTGGCGTTGCTGGAAGGTAGTAGAAACGTGGTTTCGGACAGGTTGAACTGGCGGGCAATCAGCTGCATTTCTGTGTCGCTGAGGCCGGTGCCATCTTCAATAGCTGCCAGTGGATTGCCGCCAAAAGGGGTTTCGGCGAACACATTCAGGATCTGGTATTGGATGCGGGGCAAGGCAATTCACTCCTATTGTTTCTACGGTTCCGAAAAGTAGAAAAGTGGTTGAAGAAACGCTATCCGCTTGCGGCAGCCCATGCCGTTATAATCAAGACTTCCACAGGGACCTTAAACTCAAAAAATAATGATTCGAAAACTGATTGGCCGCGTTTTCAGGCTTAACAAGCAACAGGGCGGCGGCCGGGTAGTCATTCCCCTCAAACGTCACGGAATTAGCCGTGACCACTTGCCAACCTTTGCTTTGAAGACCACTGACCAGTTGCAGGCTGCGGGCTACGAGGCCTATATCGTAGGCGGCGCAGTACGCGACTTACTGCTTGGTAAAGACCCAAAAGATTTTGATGTGGCGACCAATGCGACCCCGGAAGAGGTGCATAAGGTATTCCGCCGCTCTCGCATCATTGGCCGTCGCTTCAAGCTGGTACATGTACTGTTTGGCGATGAGGTGGTGGAAGTGTCCACCTTCCGTGGCAGCGGCGACGCCATGACCGACGACGCCGGACGGATCATCCGAGACAACACCTGGGGCAGCCAGGAAGACGATGCCAAACGGCGGGACTTCACGGTCAACGCGCTGTTTTACGACCCTAATCGTGAAGAGATCATCGATTTCCACGGCGGCGTGGCGGATATCGAAAAGAAACGCATGGCCATGATTGGTGTGCCGGCCGTGCGTTACCGGGAAGACCCGGTACGTATGCTGCGCGCCGTGCGTTTGGCGGCCAAATTGGGTTTGAGTATCGACCCGGTTACCCGCAAGCCGATTCGCGAACTGGCTGAATTGCTCGAAAATGTACCATCCTCGCGCCTCTTCGATGAGATGCTCAAGCTCTTGTTCAGTGGTCACAGCTGGGTCTGCCTGATGCAGCTGCGCGATGAAGGGCTGCACCATGGTTTTTTCCCGCTGCTGGACAAAATGATGGCGATGCCGCATGGCGAAGCCTTCCTGCGGACAGCGTTGGAAAACACCGACCGCCGTATTCGCGAGGACAAACCGGTATCAGCCGGCTATGTGTTTGCCTCGTTGCTGTGGCTGGAAGTATTGGATAACTGGGATAAGCGAAAAGCCGCGGGTGAAAAGCCCATGCTGGCCTTGTTCTCTGCTATCGATGAAGTGGAAGCGGTGCAGGAAGAAAAATTGGCGATCCCCCGCCGTTATGGCAGCACTACAAAGGAAATCTGGGCGCTGCAACCACGCTTCGAACACCGTTCCGGTATCAAGCCTTTCCGTTTATTGGAGCACCCTCGTTTCCGCGCGGGATACGATTTTCTCTGTCTGCGGGCGGGTTCCGGCGAAGTGGAGCAGGAATTGGCTGATTGGTGGACTGAATTTCAGGCGGCCGATGGCCAAAAGCGCGAAGCCATGCTGATACGCCCTCAGGCGGGCGACCCAGCAACCAAGAAACGCCGCCGTCGGCGTGGTCCACGCGGTGGGGCTGGTGTGGCAGTGGATAACGCACAATGAGCGTACGCGCCTATATCGGCCTGGGGGCCAACCTGGGAGATGCAGCCGGCACCGTGCAGGCTGCCATGCTGGGCTTGGCAACATTGCCGACGACGCAGTTGGTTACCGCCTCATCTTTTTACCGCAGCGCACCGGTCGGGTACGTCGACCAGCCGGATTTCATCAATGCGGTGGCCGCGATCGATACAGATCTTGAGGCCCATTTATTGCTGGATGGATTATTGGCGCTGGAGCAGCTGTTCGGCCGCGAGCGCAGTTTTCGTAATGCGCCTCGTACGCTGGATTTGGATTTGCTGCTCTACGGTGATGCTGTCATGCATGACAAGCGCCTGACCTTGCCGCATCCACGCATGCAGGATCGCAGCTTTGTGCTCCTACCATTGCATGAAATTGCAGCGAAGTTGCAATTTCCGGATGGTACGGCATTGGCGACGTTGGTTGCAGCATGTGATCAAACCGGTCTGAAACGGTTGTAGGGCATACGCAAAACCATGGAAACGCGATGCGTAAAGCTTATGTCAACAAAGCCTAGATGGGGATTCGACAATGAGTTTGGCGCGTTACCGTTACATTGTGGTTGAGGGCCCCATCGGGGCGGGGAAAACGACCTTGGCCAAGCGGCTGGGAGAGCATCTGGGAGGGAATCTACTCCTGGAAAAGCCAGATGCGGTCCCTTTTCTGCCCAAGTTTTATCAAGACATGCAGCGCTATGCGCTACCGACCCAGTTGTCCTTCTTGTTTCAGCGGGTTGAGCAAGTAGAAAGCCTTACCCAGATGGATTTGTTCGGTGGCCAGACGGTTGCCGATTTCCTCTTTGATAAAGACCCGTTGTTTGCCCAGTTGATACTAAGTGACGACGAATTTCATCTTTATTCCACGATTTATCGGCATTTACGCGTAAGAGCCCCGACGCCGGATCTGGTCATTTACCTGCAGGCAGATATTGAAATCCTGCTCGAACGCGTGCGAAACCGGTCGAACGACTATGAAGCGTTGATGGAAGATAGTTATCTACGCCAGTTGGCGGAGCGCTATAGCCGCTTCTTCTACGATTATATTGATGCACCACTGCTGATTGTGAATACCGAGCACCTGAATCTGGTAGATGACGTGGAGGACTTCCAATTGCTGCTACGGTCAATCGAAGGTATGCGTAGCGCACGCGAATATTTCAACAAGGCTTGAGTGCCTGTTCAATAGTTTGTTGTATCTCCCTTGTTCAGGCTGAGGCGTCGCTCGGTATAGGTCTTGCCGATTCAGATGTATTTCGGCTTTCATCCTGGGCTAGCCGGGTTTGGTTTCCTGTAATAGACAGTAACCGCCAGTAGGTTTGTGGCGGGAATGGGTTGAGTAGGGTGGCGACTTTCGGCTATTGTGGCACCGCATCGAAAAGATGCAGCCAAATGCTTCAATGCGCCGACATAGTGCCGGTTTGGCGTGTGCAATAGTCTTGCAGTGAATTAGAGCAAGCGCTTGATAACCTGACTGGATTCACCCATGAAGATCACCGTTTCCACCCTGCAAAAGCTGAAGCAGGAAGCCCAGAAAATTGTCATGTTGACCTGCTATGACGCTAGTTTCGCCAGCCTGATGGCCGATGCAGGGGTGGAGATGCTGTTGGTCGGCGACTCGCTCGGCATGGTGATTCAGGGTGAAACATCGACCCTGCCTGTTACCCTCGACCAAATGGTCTACCACACCCGTTGTGTGATGAAACACGCCAAGCAGGCGATGGTTGTGGCGGACTTGCCGTTTGGTGCTTATCAGCAAAGTCCGCAGCAGGCATTTGAAGCGGCTGCACGCCTGATGGCGGCAGGAGCCGAGATGGTCAAGTTGGAAGGCGGGGAGTATATGGCCGAGACAGTGCGCTTTCTGGTGCAGCGCGGTATTCCGGTCTGCGCCCATATCGGTTTGACGCCTCAATCAGTGCATACCTTTGGCGGTTATAAGGTCCAAGGTCGTACGGACAGCGCTGCCGAGCAACTCAAGCAGGATGCCAAAGCGCTGGAAGCCGCGGGGGCTGCCTTGGTGCTGATGGAAATGGTGCCGGCTGCGTTGGCCAAGGAAATAACCGCCAGCTTGCAGGTGCCGACGATTGGTATCGGTGCGGGAGTCGATGTTGATGGTCAGGTACTGGTGGTTTACGACATGCTGGGCATCTACCCCGGCAAGAAGGCGCGTTTCGTAAAGAATTTCATGCAGGGGGCGACCAGCATCGGTGGTGCGTTGGAATCCTATGTGCGCGAAGTGAAAGCCAAGACCTTTCCTGCGGTTGAACACAGTTTCTGAGTCTTGCCTGTGTTGACGCTTCTCTCCGGCCGTCTGGTGCTGCGGGATTTCCATCCTACGGATGAGGTGGATTATGTCGCGCTGCGAACCGGCGAACAATTCAGCCGCCTTTACCCCGCAGATGAAGTTGGCCCGGCAGCCAGTCGATACCTGCTGGCCATGTTTATCGGTTGGCAGGTAGAGCCTGAGCGTAGTTGTTGGCAGTTGGCGATCACGTTGCGCGACAATGGTGCCCTGATAGGGTCGTGCGGCGTGCGTGTGCTTGTACCGGGCGAGATGTCATTCGGTTGTGAGTTGGGGGAGCGCTACTGGCGGCAGGGATATGCGCTTGAAGCGGCGGATTGCCTGTTACGCTTCGCCGCCGAACAGCTAGGCTGCCAGCGGGTGGTTACCGATACCCTTGAAGCAAATCATTCCGCCTTGATGTTGGCGCAACGACTGGGCTTTATCGCTGAGGCCAGTACAACGCCCAGAACGCGAATTCAATGGTCAGTCCTGGCCGGCCATACGCCTGTACAAGGCCTTGGTCTGATAACGAAGGAACATTATGCAAATCTTCAACACCATCGCCGACCTTCGGGCCTGGCGTAAAAGCGTAGGCTTTGTCGCGTTTGTGCCCACGATGGGTAATCTGCATGAGGGACATATTTCGCTTTGCACTGCGGCCAAAGCCAAGGGTGGCAAAGTAGTCGTGTCCATCTTTGTCAACCCCTTGCAGTTTGGTCAGGGCGAGGACTTCAATACCTATCCGCGTACCTTTGAAGAAGATTGCGCCAAGCTCAAAGCCGTAGGCGTGGATGCGGTTTTCCACCCGACGGTGGATCAGCTTTACCCGCGTATCGAGCAGCAATACAAGGTCGAGCCGCCAGCCATCCAGCACGAATTGGACGGGCAGTTCCGCCCTGGCCATTTCCGTGGCGTGGCGACGGTGGTGACCAAGCTGTTCAATATCGTGCAGCCCAATGCCGCCATGTTTGGCAAGAAGGACTACCAGCAACTTAAAGTAATTGAAGGCATGGTGGCAGATCTCGATATGCCGATTGAGATCATACCGGTGGATACCGGCCGTGCGGCGGATGGCCTGGCCTTGTCTTCACGCAATGGTTATCTCACCGAAACCGAACGCCTTGAAGCACCGCGCCTGCACCGTAACCTTGCTGCTATCAAGACAGCTTTGGAAACGGGTGAAACCGACTTTGTGAAGTTGACGGAATCTGCCCGTGCTGACTTGGAAAACCACGGTTGGCGTGTCGATTACGTTGAAATACGTGATCAACAACGGTTAGAGCATGCACGGCCAGGGGACCGGGAGATAGTCATTCTGGCTGCTGCCCGCTTGGGAAAGCCGCGTCTTATCGATAATTTGGAGGTGACACTTAGCGTTAACTTAAGCTGACGTTCCTGCTTTTATTGTGGGCATGCCTCCTGTGCTGGATTATGCGCATCGTCGGAGGTTTGCCATCAACATCCGGACCGTGCTTAAAGCCCGGCCTTTGTATTGGAATACCATGAAACGCCATTTACTCAAGTCCAAGCTGCATCGCGTCACAACCACTCATGCCGAGCTCAATTACATTGGTTCGTGCGCCATTGACGAGAATCTGCTCGAAGCGGCGGATATTCTCGAATATGAACAAATCGACATTTGGAATGTTACCAATGGTGAGCGTTTCCAAACCTACGCCATCCGGGCCGAGCGTGGTTCCGGGGTGATTTCGGTGAATGGCTCGGCTGCCCGCCGCGTACAGGTAGGCGATGTTCTTATCATCGCCAGTTTTGGGGTATATGAGCGTGCCGAAATCGCCGAACATGTACCCAAGCTGGTGTTTGTTGATGGCCGCAACGATATCGCAGAGTTGTCGAGCCTGACGCCGGTGCAACCGGCCTAGATATAGTACAAGATCGTACGCAGCCCAGTTCGTTTGCCTTGACGCTCAAATGGGCTGAAATGCCTTATGTGGCTGACCTGGACCCTCCATCAACAGAGTCATGAGCATGGATACGCAGCAGATAAAACAGTATTTCCTCGGTTTGCAGCAACGCATTGTCACCAACCTGGAAGCCGCCGATGGTAGCCGGTTCTTGCGTGATGAGTGGCAGCGGCCAGCAGGTGGCGGCGGTATCAGCTGCCTCTTGGAGGGTGGCCAGTTGTTGGAGCGTGGTGGCGTAGGCTTTAGTCATGTCATGGGCGATAAGCTGCCACCATCCGCCAATGCGCACCGGCCCGAGTTGGCTGGCCGCGCATGGGAGGCCATGGGGGTATCGTTGGTTTTTCATCCGCGCAATCCTTACGTGCCAACCGTGCATATGAATGTACGAATGTTCCGCGCCTTTGCAGCAGGCCAGGAGGATGTCTTCTGGTTTGGTGGGGGCATGGACATGACGCCCTACTATGGCTTCGAGGAAGACGCTGTCCATTTCCACCAGACCTGTGCCAATGCACTTGCGCCATATGGCGAGGACAAGTACCCACGCTTCAAGCAGTGGTGCGATGACTACTTTTTTCTAAAGCATCGCCAAGAGCCGCGCGGTATTGGCGGAGTGTTCTATGACGATTTCAGCGAGTTGGGCCTGACCGACAGTTTTGCCATGACGCGTGCCGTGGGTGACGCGCTGGTGCATGCCTATCTGCCCATCGTCGAGCGTCGGCGCGGCATGCCTTATGGCCAGCAGGAGCGTGATTGGCAAGCTTATCGCCGTGGGCGGTATGTTGAATTCAATCTGGTCTGGGACCGGGGGACGTTGTTCGGTTTGCAGACGGGCGGCCGTACCGAGTCCATTCTGATGTCCATGCCACCTGTAGCCAACTGGCGCTACGACTATAAACCGCAGTCCGGCACGCCTGAGGCAGCACTGCTGAGCGAGTTTCTGACGGGCCGTAGATGGATATAGCCGCTCGTGCGGCTTGGCTTGTGGTATTCCAGTGCGCTTATCTAAACTGCAGGCATCGCCTCCTTTGCGGCACGAGTGTCCGGGCGAGGGGGGGGGGGGGGGGGGTCGGAGCCCGCTGGGCCTGGTT
>NZ_PDZH01000120.1 GCF_002735695.1 Chitinimonas sp. BJB300 | reverse complement strand
CTACCATCGCCGACAAGCCCGTTGCTGTCGCCGCGCCAAACGTGCTCAGCAAATAGTCGGTGTACAAATCGAGTTCTTTGTTCTTCATGGCGACAGGTTAGCGTATGCACTGCGTAACATCAGTTATAAAGACGGGCGATTATAGGCGGTGAAGCAGTGGATTGGGTTACAAGTCGTGCGGCATCAGCCGTTCAGATGGGGAATTTGGTGACAACCGCTATTTCCCACCCTGATAAAGCTGCATTTTCAGCCAAGTGGCTTACGAAAGTACACAACCCGCTCGGTCTCAGTAAAACCCAGCGCCAGATGGACTGCGTGGCTAAGCTCGTTATCCAGCGGAGCATCAGAGGCAAATTCGCTGCAACCACGTGATCGCGCCCACGTTGCAACCGCCGCAACCAATTGCGCGGCCAGACCCTGGCGACGGAAGCCTGGGGCCACATAAATGCCTTCAAGGAAAACGACAGGCGACGTATCCGTTCCATTCACGTAGTCGATACGCAGGGAAGCTTCCACAAAGCCAATTGGGAGTGATGCTGATGCATAAGCGACAAACTGCGCATAGCGGCCAGGGTCGGCAATGAATCCAGCCATCTCGGTAAGATGCTCGTCACATGGGCAGTCGGGCCACAACGCTTGACGAAGGTTTAACCAACCGGGCTGTTCAACCGTACTGCACGCCTCAATCGTGTTGCTTGGCTGCATAGATAGACTCAGGGTCCCTCAACACTTGGTCGGTCACCAACCATTCGCCATCCACCAGCTTGCGGAACAGGCAACTTTCACGGCCTGTGTGACATGCAATGCCGCCAGCTTGTGTGATCTGCAGCACAACGACATCACCGTCGCAATCAAGACGTATCTCACTCACCGTTTGCAAATGGCCGGACTCCTCCCCTTTCTTCCACAGTTTTTGCCGTGAACGGGAAAAGTAATGGGCAATGCCGGTCTCCGCGGTAAGCGCCAGCGAGGCTGGGTTCATATACGCCACCATCAGCACCCGTTGGGTCTTTGCGTCTTGCGCAATGGCGGTTACCAAGCCTTTTTCATCCCAGCACACTGCATCGAGCCAACTCATAAGCGCACCTCGATTCCCTGCGCACGCATCAACTGCTTGGCTTCCCCCACCGTATGGTCACCAAAGTGGAAAATACTGGCTGCCAGCACCGCATCAGCATGGCCCAGCTTGATGCCGTCCGCCAAGTCCTGCAACTTGCCGACACCACCCGATGCAATCACTGGAATGAGCAAAGCATCGCTGACAGCTCGCGTCAGCCCCAAGTCAAAACCAGACCGGGTACCATCTTTGTCCATGCTGGTCAGCAGAATTTCGCCTGCGCCCCGACGCTGCATTTCCAACGCCCAGGCCACTGCATCAAGCCCTGTCGCATTGCGGCCGCCATGGGTAAACACCTCCCAACGGGCTGGTTCATCGGGCGGGCTGACCCGCTTGGCATCGATAGCTACCACGATGGCTTGCGAGCCAAAATAACCCGCCGCATCTTCCACAACCTGTGGGTTGGTTACTGCCGTTGTGTTGATGCCTACCTTATCGGCCCCAGCATTGAGCAAGCGACGCACATCCTCAACCTTGCGCACCCCACCGCCGACAGTAAGCGGAATAAACACCTGCTCGGCCACCGCTTCGATGATGTGGAGAATCAGATCCCGATTATCGGAACTGGCTGTGATGTCGAGAAAGGTCAGTTCATCGGCCCCCTGCTGGTCATAGCGACGGGCAATTTCGACTGGGTCGCCTGCATCGCGCAGACCGACAAAGTTCACGCCCTTGACCACGCGACCATCGGTGACATCAAGGCAGGGGATAATACGTTTGGCGAGCGGCATGAATTGCAATCACATGAGGGTAAAACAAGGGATGAAACGGTTCAGTCTTCGCCATCCCAATAATCGACTTTTCCGTTTTCATCCAAGGCTCGGAAACGGAATCGACTGACACCGCTGCCGTCAGCAGCCGCCACCACAGAACGTATCCCCACCTTGCCAGAGTCCGGGTACTCGACAATCTCGGTAGGGGAACGCGTACTGATGGAGAGGTACTTCAGGTCAGCATCGGAATCGTTGATCAGATGGTGGGCTGTTTCACGCCCCCCAGTCGGCGCAGCAATCACATCGCCAGCGCGAACGGGGAACTGCTCATCGCCCAAGCGGTAGGTTCCCCGACCTTCCAGAATGATAAACAGCTCTTCTTCCTCCCAATGATTATGGAAAGGACAAGAACGCTTACCGGGCAGCACCAGGGTATGGGCATACCCCATTTTCCTGGCTCCAATAAGACTGCTGATGCCCACATCAAACGACTCGTACTTGCTGCCGCGTACGTTGTGTTCGGGTTCCGGCAAGCTATCGAGGTTGATGATGGGAGGCTTAGTCATTGAACTCGTCTGCCAACTGCTGGGCAGCGGCAAAGTCAAGCGTCCCTTCGTAGATGGAACGGCCCGCAATCACGCCGCTGATGCCCTCACTTTCAACTTCGCAGAGCAGCTTCACATCGTTGAGGTTGGTCAGCCCACCCGAGGCAATGACTGGTACGGTTAGGGCTTGGGCCAGCCGCACAGTGGCATCGATATTGATGCCACTCAGCATGCCATCACGGCCGATATCGGTATAAATGATGGATTCGACACCGTAGTCTTCAAAACGCTTGGCTAAATCAACCACATTGTGGCCGGTTGTCTTGCTCCAACCGTCAATCGCCACCTGGCCATCCTTGGCGTCCAGACCGACGATGACCGAACCAGGGAATGCATCACAGGCATCATGGAGAAAACCCGGCGACTTCACCGCGGCCGTACCAATGATGACGTACCGCAGGCCGGCTTCCATATACATTTCGATGGTTTCCAGGTTGCGGATACCACCGCCAAGCTGGACGGGGATTTCAGCACCGACGACATCCATAATCGCTTTTACAGCGGCAAGATTCTTCGGCTTTCCAGCGAAAGCGCCGTTCAAATCGACCAGATGCAGGCGTCTTGCACCGGCATCCAGCCATCGCTGGGCTATTTCTGCAGGGTCGCCAAATACATCAGCGGAATCCATTTCACCTTGTTTGAGGCGGACGCATTGACCGTCTTTGAGGTCGATGGCGGGAATAATCAGCATGGCAGTGTGTTGGTTGGGTAAAAAAATCAGCTTAGGCGACACCATTCCAGGCAACGAAATTGGCTAGCAATTTCAGCCCGGCGGCATGACTTTTCTCAGGATGGAACTGAGTAGCAAAGATATTAGCGCGGGCCACCGCCACCGTGAAGGCAAACGGATAAACGCTTTCCCCCACAGTGAGGGTGACATGGGGTGTTTGCATGTAGTAACTATGCACAAAATAAAAGCGCTCGCCAGGGAGAATACCTTGCCAGAGGGGATGAGAACGGGTTTGGCGCACCTCATTCCAACCCATATGCGGCACCTTGAGCCGCTCTGCGTCATGCACCATCCGTTCGGCTGGAAAGCGTACCACTCGGCCGGGAAAGACGCTTAAGGCGGGAGTATCACCCCCTTCTTCGCTCATTTCAAAGAGAAGTTGGGCACCCACGCATATGCCAAGAAAAGGCTTGTGCTTGGCAGCGTCAAGCACCACGTCGCGTAAATCACGCTCTGTCAGCTCACGCATGCAGTCGCGCATCGCGCCTTGCCCAGGGAATACAACCTTGTCGGCCGCCGCAATAACTGCCGGGTCGCGGGTCAGGATGATTTCTTCGTGTGGGGCAACGTGTTCCAGCGCGTGGGTAACTGAACGAAGATTACCCATGCCGTAGTCGATGACGGCGATTTTCATAGTGTTTGTCTCAGCAATTCAGGCCGTCAGGGTGCCTTTGGTCGATGGCATGGCGCCTGCTGCACGGTCATCGACCTCAACCGCCATACGTAGCGCACGGCCAAAGGCCTTGAAGATGGTCTCTGCCTGATGATGGGCATTGCTACCCTTCAGATTGTCGATATGTAGCGTCACCATGCCGTTGTTGACAAAGCCATGGAAGAATTCGCTGAACAGGTCAACATCAAACTGGCCGATGCTGGCTCGGGTGTATTCCACGCCATAGCTTAGGCCTGGCCGGCCGGATAGGTCTATCACTACCCGCGACAAGGCTTCATCAAGCGGTACATAGGCATGGCCGTAACGACGAATGCCTTTCTTATCGCCAAGCGCTTTGCCCAGCGCCTGCCCCAACGTAATGCCGATATCCTCCACCGTATGATGCGCATCGATATGCAGGTCACCCTTGGCGACGATATCAAGGTCGATCAGCCCATGCCGGGCGATCTGGTCCATCATATGGTCCAAAAAAGGCACGCCGGTATCGAAGTGGCTCTTGCCAGTGCCATCCAGATTCAACGTAACGGTGATCTGGGTTTCCAGGGTATTGCGGGTTACAGTGACTTGGCGCATGGCTGGGTCTCAAAAACAGGTTGGCAAGGCCGCCAGAACGCTATCGTTCTCGGCTGGCGTACCGATGGTAAAACGCAAACAATGTTCCAACAGCGGATGGCTGCCATGCAATCGTTTGATCAGAATGCCCGCCGCTTTCAGTGCCTCAAAGGCACGATCTGCATCCGGCATTCTGACGGTAATGAAATTGGCTTCGGATTCAAACACCGTCACGCCGGTCAGCTCGGTCAAAGCGGTAGCCATACGCGCACGCTCTGCACACAGTATGGCAGCCTGCGACGTGAAGACTTCCACATGGTCCAGCGCAAATAATGCAGCAGTTTGGCTTAACACATTGATGTTATAGGGCGGGCGAACCTTTTCCAGTTCTGCCATCCAATCGGCCGGGCCCACGGCGTAACCCAACCGGATTCCGGCCAAGCCCAATTTAGAAAGCGTCCGCATCACCACGAGTTTGGGATGCTGACCGGCAAGGTCCATGAAACTATCGCTGGCAAAGGCGCTATATGCCTCGTCCACCACGACCATGCCAGGCGCAGCATCCAGAATGGCTGCTACCTCGGCACGGCCATAACGGGGGCCCGTAGGATTGTTGGGGTAGGCCAGAAAAACTACGGCAGGCTGGTGTATGGCAATGGCTGCCAACATGGCCGGCAAATCCAGCGTGAAATCGTCTTGCAGCGGCACGCCGATATAGTCAAGCCGACTGAAAACCGCATTCATCTTGTACATGACGAACGATGGCTCTGCTGCCAATAGCTTGGCACCCGGTTTAGCCAGGGCTTGGCAAATCAGCGTAATCAACTCGTCCGACCCATTGCCGAGAATAATGCTAGCTGCGGCAGAAATAGCGAATGCCGCCTTGAGCTTATCTTTCAGCCCACCACCGTGTGGGTCGGGGTAGCGATTCAGTGTAGCTTTACCGAGCCGTTGCCCCAACTCAATTTGCAATGCTTCGGGCAGTGGGAAGGGATTCTCCATTGCATCGAGTTTGATCAAACCGGTGGCATCGGCCACATGGTAGGCCGACAAAGCGGCAATCTCCGGCCGCACCCAGTCTTTCGCGCTCATGCTTGATCCTTCAACCGGTATTCAGCCGACTTGGCGTGCGCAGGCAGGCCTTCGCCATGGGCAAGTACGCTGGCAATCCGGCCCAGTGTCTGCGCACCCGCCTCTGAGACATAAATCAAGCTGGAACGCTTTTGGAAGTCGTACACACCCAGTGGGCTAGCAAAGCGGGCCGTACGTGACGTAGGCAACACATGATTGGGGCCAGCGCAGTAATCACCGATGGCTTCCGAGGCAAAACGCCCAAGGAAGAAAGCCCCGGCATGGCGAATCTTGGCCTGTAAGGCCCACGGGTCTTCAACTGATAGCTCCAGATGCTCCGCCGCAATCTTGCTGGCGACGTCAGCGGCTTCATCAAGATCACGTACCTGAATCAACGCACCCCGATTGCTTAGGCTGGCAGCAATGATGTCGCGCCGCGGCATGGTTGGCAGCAGGTTTTCAATGCTGGCGGCGACCTGGTCCAGATAAGCCGCATCGGGGCACAGCAGAATCGACTGGGCAATCTCGTCGTGCTCCGCCTGGCTGAACAAATCCATGGCGATCCAATCCGGGTCGGTCTGCCCATCGCAAATCACCAGAATCTCGCTGGGGCCGGCCACCATATCGATGCCCACCACGCCGAACACCGCTCGCTTGGCTGCCGCTACATACTGATTGCCAGGCCCGGTTACCTTATCAACCTGAGGGAGGGTTTCGGTGCCATACGCCAAAGCCGCCACCGCTTGCGCACCGCCGATGGTGAAAGCACGATCTACACCGGCGATATAGGCTGCCGCCAACACCAGGTCGTTACGCTCACCCCGCGGCGTGGGCACAACTACGATGATGTCACCGACGCCTGCCACCTTGGCTGGGATAGCGTTCATCAACACCGATGAGGGATAGCTGGCCTTACCGCCTGGAACATAGAGCCCTACGCGATCAAGCGCGGTAACCGCCTGGCCCAACACCGTGCCGTCATCTTCGGTGTACTGCCAGCTGCTTTGCACCTGCTTTTCGTGATAACGGCGCACACGGGCAGCGGCGGCTTCCAAGGCTTCGCGTTGGACATTGCTCAAACGATGGTATGCCGCCTCCAGCTCGGCACGGCTTAGCTCCAATTCGGCCATGCTGCTTACCTGCAGACCATCGAAGCGATTGGTATACGCCACCACAGCGGCATCGCCCTGCGTTTTCACCTCTTGCAGAATACGTGCGACTGCCGCGTCAACCTCAGGGGTCTGCGCGGCCTCAAACGCCAGCAAAGCGTCAAGCTGCGTGTTGAAATCTGGGGAAGTACTGGTGAGACGTCTCATACGGGGTTCACTTTGAGCCCCGGGCAGCGCCCGGTGCGTATTTACACAGGGCCGGCACGAAGGTGCAGACCCATTCAGGCGTGATGCTGCTCGGCTTGATGCAGGCTGCTAGCGTGGGCAAATGCATCGAGAATTGGTTGCACGCCAATCCGTTTAAGTTTGAGTGAAGCCGGATTGACCACCAGCCGGGAGCTGACATCAAGCACATGTTCAACCGCCACCAATTTGTTGGCTTTCAGCGTATTGCCAGTGCTGACCAAGTCCACAATAGCGTCGGCCAAGCCCACTAATGGGGCCAGTTCCATCGAGCCATACAGTTTGATCAAATCAACATGGACACCTTTACGGGCAAAGTGTTCTCGAGCCGATTCGACATATTTAGTCGCTACCCGCAAGCGCGCACCCTGCTTGACCGCAGAGTGGTAATCGAACCCTTCGGCCACTGCCACCATCAGCTTACAAGCCGCAATCTGCAAATCCAGCGGTTGGTAAAGGCCCGCACAGCCATGTTCCAGCAATACATCGTAGCCGGCGATCCCGATATCAGCCGCGCCATACTGTACATAGGTGGGCACATCGGTAGCGCGCACGATCACCAAGCGCACATCCACACGGTTGGTGCCAAGAATCAGCTTGCGCGAGCTTTCGGGATTCTCGGTCGGGACAATACCTGCCGCCGCCAATAGCGGGACAGTCTCTTCAAAAATGCGTCCTTTGGACAAGGCGATGGTAATCATGGGCAACACTACAAACGGCAGAACGCGAATTATGCCGGCCCAGCACCGCGCTGGCGAGTATTAGTTGTCTACCAGGATAAAAACGGAAAATCATTTCCATATCAGCCGCTTAGACAAACCTATCTAAAAGTTGTCTAGCCAACAACAACCAGTGGTGAGTCAAATCAACGGTATTCAGTATGCTTGTCGATAAAGCGCGACAATCGATAGGCGGCCATTTTACGTACTTTGTTGCGCAGAAATGGCGTCCAGCCCAACAGCAAGCCCATCGGCCCCAACGCCATACGTGTCCATGCCCATAAGTCGAATTGATCGCAGTGCCGCCAAATCAAACCATCACGAAACTCGAAACTTGCCTGGATACGATTTTGAACCAATCGACCAGTTTGGGAGAAAGGATAAACCGCCACCCAGTTGGCACCACCACGGCCATCTGCCCCTTCAACTGCTGAAAAGCTCACCGATAGTTCACTGGCGCTCTCCAACAACATATGCCACATAGCGGCAGGCTGTCGCCCCTGCAGATGGGTAAACACCGGATCGGAGAATTCCACCTCAGCGTGGTAGCACGCAGCCATCGCCGCCCAGTCTCGGTGCTGGAAGGCAGTATAAAAACGGTCTATCAAGTCTGATTCGGCACTCATGCAAAAAGCCTCGCATGCAAGGAAAACCCTTTAAAGCACAAAGCCCGACCAGACGACAATTATTTTGCCGCCCGGTGGAGCTTATTGAGCTGCTGAGTGACTGTTATGTACTGCACGCTCGCTCAAACGCATTTTTACTGGGTACGTTCGATTTGCGCCCCAACGCCGCCTAGTTTGGCTTCCAAATGCTCATAGCCCCGATCCAAGTGGTATATCCGGTCAATAATGGTTTCGCCTTCGGCAGCAAGTCCGGCAATCACCAAAGATGCCGATGCACGTAAATCCGTCGCCATCACCGTAGCGCCCGAAAGCTTTTCCACACCCTGCACAACCGCGGTATGGCCATCGACGTGAATGTCCGCCCCCATACGCGCCAATTCCGATACGTGCATATAGCGGTTTTCGAAAATGGTTTCGGTAATCACACCAGTACCCGCGGACAACGCATTCATCGCCATGAACTGAGCCTGCATATCGGTCGGGAAAGCCGGGTAAGGCAACGTGCGCAGGCTGACCGCCTTGGGGCGCTCACGCATCTCGATGGCAATCCAGCCATCGCCCGCTTCAAGATAGGCACCCGCTTCCCGCAACTTCTCCAGCACACTTTCCAAAATGCCAGCACGTGTATTGCGCAACACGACCTTGCCACGCGCCAACATCACCGCACACAGGAAAGTACCGGTTTCAATTCGATCGGGCATGACGGCATGTTCGGCTCCATGCAGGCTGGTTACGCCCTCAATGGTAATCGTGTCGCTACCATGACCACTGATTTTGGCGCCCATCTTGATCAGACACTCTGCCAAATCGACTACTTCCGGCTCGCGGGCGGCGTTCTCAAGCGTGGTGACGCCATCTGCCAGGACAGCCGCCATCAACAGGTTTTCGGTTCCTGTCACGGTAACCATATCCGTCATGAAGCGTGCGCCTTTAAGGCGCTTGGCACGGGCATGGATATAGCCATGCTCGATATTGATCTCCGCCCCCATCGCCTGAAGCCCCTTGATGTGCTGCTCAACAGGCCGACTACCGATGGCGCAACCTCCGGGCAAAGACACCTTGGCTTCGCCGAAACGCGCCAACATCGGCCCCAGCACCAAAATTGAGGCACGCATGGTCTTCACCAGCTCGTAGGGTGCTTCGAGCTTGTCGATACGCGAAGCCGTCAGCTCGAATTCATGGACATTGTCCGTCATCACCCGCATGCCCATGCCTTGCAGCAACTTCTGCGTGGTCATGACATCGCGCAGTTGTGGCACATTGGTCAGGCGCAGGGTGTCGGCCGTCAGCAAGCTGGCGCACAAAATCGGCAGCGCCGCATTCTTAGCCCCGGAGATGCTGATCTCGCCTTCCAGGCTTGTACCGCCGGTTATTTTTAGTTTGTCCATGGTATTCAATCTCGAATTCGGCGCAAAACACCGATCAATCTTATTAATGAAGTAATAACAGCAGCAGGAATGGCTAGCGCCATAACCAATACAAAACCAGCAGCACAAATAGCCAAGGCAAGCTCACCAAGGCAAGGCCCAGGCGGCTCCCACCTTTGGTTTTGCCTGACTTGACGGCGTTTAAGGGCGGCTCTTCCATTCGTGTGGGCTGAAGGTTTTCATCGATAGCGCATGAATTTCTTCACGCATACGCTCGCCCAGCACCTGGTAGACCATTTGGTGTTGGCGAACACGCGGTAGGCCATCGAAGGCGCGCGCGACAATGATGGCTTCGAAATGATGACCATCGCCGTTGACTTCCAGCACTTCGCAAGCGAGGCCGGCGGCAATGTATTGTTTGACTTGTTCAGGAGTAACCATGATAGGTAGGCCGAGTGGGAAGCGGAATCAATGCCTGAGCTTATAGCCCGTGCGAAGCAAATGTAGTGTAAAGGCGGTCAGAAGAATAAAAGTGGCACCCACTACGGACAGACTTAGCCAAGGTGAGACATCACCCACACCAAAAAATCCATAGCGAAAGCCGTCGATCATGTAGAAAACCGGATTCAGATGAGAAATACCCAACCAGAAAACCGGCAAGGAATGAATGGAATAAAACACGCCACTGAGGAAAGTCAGCGGCACGATGATGAAATTCTGGAAAGCCGCCAATTGGTCGAATTTCTCTGCCCAAATACCGGCGATCATACCGAGCACCGCCAGCACCCCCGAACCCAGCAGCGCAAATACCAAGATCCAGAGTGGGTATTTAAACCCCGGTAAGGCCAGGAGACTGGTAACCAGCAGCACACCCACGCCAACCGCCACACCGCGCACGATCGCCGCCAACACATAGGCCAGAAAAAACTCCATCCGGGAAATCGGCGGCAGCAAGATAAATACAATGTTACCGGTCAATTTCGACTGAATCAGGCTGCTGGATGTATTGGCAAAGGCATTCTGCAGAATGGACATCATGGCCAGCCCCGGAATGAGAAAAGCCGTATAACGCACCCCTGGGTAGGCCTGGACATGCTTATCGAGCACATGCGAAAAAATCAATAGGTAGAGAACCGCCGTCAACACCGGCGCCGCCACGGTCTGGAAACTGACTTTCCAGAAACGCAGTATTTCCTTGTAGAAGAGGGTATAGAAGCCTTGCATGGCAATGTGGAGCGAATCAGTGCGCGAGGCGGCAAAAAAGCCTTGCGTCATCAACTCACTCAGCTTTCCTTCCCATTACGTCAAGAAAGACCGATTCCAGATCGGGCTTCACAATTTCAATATCCCGCACACCGACACCCGATTCGCGCAACAACGCCAAAATGCCTTCCAATGTGTTGTAGTCATCCAAGCGCAAGTGATAAGCGCCATCTCTTTCTGCCACCAAAAGGGGATGCAGGGCTGCCGGCAACGCATCAGGAAACAAACGCAGTGAAAGCAACCGGGCTGTGTGCGACTGCATCAAGGCGGCCTTGTCATCCAATGCCACCAGTTCACCTTGCTTGAGCATGGCAATACGGTTGCAAAGCATCTCTGCTTCTTCCAGATAGTGGGTAGTCAACACGATGGTATGGCCACCCGCATTCAGCCGCTGGATAAACGCCCATAGCGTCTGCCTCAGCGTAACATCGACTCCGGCAGTGGGCTCATCCAGCACAATAACCGGCGGTTTATGCACCAATGCTTGCGCAACCATCACCCGTCGCTTCATACCACCTGATAAAGCACGCATATTGGCGTGTGCTTTGTCAGCCAAACCCAGATTTTCCAACAATTCATCAATCCAGACATCATTACGGCGCAAACCAAAATAGCCGGATTGGAACTGCAATGTTTCGCGCACAGTAAAAAAGGGATCGAAAGTCAGTTCCTGCGGCACGATACCCACTTTGCGCCTCGCAGCCCGGTAATCCGCCTGCACATCGCTGCCCATCACGGTAACCGAGCCTGAATCAGGCCGGGTCAACCCACCCAGCACGGAAATCAAGGTGGTCTTGCCCGCGCCATTGGGGCCGAGCAACGCGAAGAACTCGCCCTCATGCACTTCAAGGTCGATGCCCTTCAAGGCTTCAAGTTCGCCAAAGCGTTTCTTGATAGCAGAAAATCGGATGGCAGCAGACATAGGCGGATCAAATCGGAAAGGCGGGATTGTACCTAGGTTCCAGCAACATAAGAGGCTGATCGCATCTACGTGGATTTAGCCCCACACCCTAAGCTAGGCAAAAGACAGCGGGGATATAAACGATTTTCGAGCAACAGATTGTCAGGTAATCAACCCGTTTACAGAACCGTGCTGCTGAATCGGCATAGGGGCGACCAGATGTTCTGGCCGACCCCTGCCACACCACCCGGCATGCGGGTCCGCACCGGGCGGTTGGAGCAGTTGAGGTCAATCTGCCTCCAATTGATGCACATCGCCCGGTTT
>NZ_PDZH01000011.1 GCF_002735695.1 Chitinimonas sp. BJB300 | reverse complement strand
CAACCTCACAGCTTGCTTGCGCCTTTCGTGCTGTTCTTGCCGCGACAGCTTGCGTCCGTCTTCTTTGTCCATTTCTATCAGTTGGGGGCGGACACCAATAAATCAACCCTTAGTTGCCGGGTGAATAATAAACGCCACAAACAGATGTCACGCAAACAACGAATGCGCGCTGCCCGGCTTGTGCCGCCCTCATTCCTATCCTGCCCAAGCTGACGCCTTTACATATTCACCGGTGAATAAATCGTTATCGCAAGCACAAGCGCGGTATTCACCATGCGGCTCAAAAGCGCTGGACTGATTTGCCGTGTGTAACGGCGGGTCTCGGTACCGGCCTTAAAACCCAAGTCTAATGTACGGTGCTGCAAACCATCCCATTGCTATCGGAGATTGATGGGCAGCCCTTCAATGCAATTCAGCAAGCCATCCATAATTTTATGGAAAGATTCATCACCACTTTCACTTTCTAACTCAAAGGTAGCCTGCCATAAACCATCTTCCCTGCTCTGAACATGCAATGTCATTAAGTCGTTTCGTTCCAATGTTTCAGCAAAGTCTCTCAAGTCGCGATGACTTAAAATAATCAAGTCAGCATTAAGGAAAGCGGTCTTCTTCGGAAACAATGCGTCTAGATGGTCGTCTTTCACAGTAGTTTTCCCAATTTAATCCGCGTACTTGTCTAATTACCGATGAACGCGCTTTTTCGATTAATACCATAAGCAATCCCGGCAGGAATATCGCTTCTAGTCGTGCCGCGAAGTGCATCGTCAGGTGGGTATAGAGACAAGGTAGTCGTGCATATTTCGCCTGCAATTTGTTGAATCTCCATGGCGCTAAGTATTTGCATGATCGTTTCTCGCGTGATGTTGAGTGAAACTAATATGGGGTAATTAGGCCTGCTGGTGCAGCAATGAATTAGTACATAGTTATGTGTGATTGTTTCGTAAACATAATAATTTGTCATTAACTGGCTGAGCAGCACATTTGGACTGACACGAACGCGTCCGAATAAGAAGCGGGGCGCAATGATTGGACTCCGTCATTAAATAATCAGGCCTGAAAAGTGCAAAAACGGGACGGTACCGTTACTGAACCCCACTTCGAGCCTGTCAAAAGTGTTTCGCGCCAAGCAAGACAAGGTGGAAACAGTCAAGGCAGTGGCGTTTACAAGTCGTAAATGCGCATTCCGAGAGTACTTTCAACATCGTATTGCTGGCGCATATCGCCGTAGCAGTTCGGCCTCCCCTTGCGAGGGCTTTCCAGCAGCCTATGCGTCCCGATCACACCTGCGCAGCAGGATCGTGAACCAGTTCTGACGCAATGCGCTAGTGAAAGCACTGGCTAATATGAACGAGGGGTTGGCTGTGTGGTCAGAGCAGCAAAAGAGCCCGGGCCTTCGCACCTTGGCCGCGGTACCCACGGAGCAAATCAACGGAGAACGCATCTACCTGCAACGTATTGCCGAGGAGCGTATTACCTCGCGCAAGCCTACCTGGACCCAGCGCCTGCACAACTACAACGCCATCTAGCGCAGCCTCGTCGAAACGGACAAATACGGTGATGCAAACTAGTAGTAAGCAATTCATTGGACAAGTCGCGCACTCTGATCAAGCTGCTTTGATGTGCGTTATCGCTCGACACAGCGACAACGTGGAGTGGATTTGTTATCGCCGGTACGGCCGCACACCCGTCGTTGTGGAAGCAGTACTGATAACTCATACCTTGTCGCTTGGCGCCGCCGTGGCCTTGTCCAGTATGCTGCCTCCTCAAACCCAAACCCCTCTCCAATTTTGAGACTAACTGATATGGCTGAACCTGTTACTCCAACATCCGGCACGGTAGCCAATACCAGCCTTTCCACCACCACCTTGGTTAGCCTGTTTCCTGGTGTGGATGCCGGCATCGTCATGGGCGCTATTGCGGGCGCTGCCGTGTTCGTGCTGAGCGCCAAGGAGATCAGCAACCTGTGCAAGGCTGGCTACTTCTTGGTTTCCTTCATCACCGGAATAGCGAGTGCATCCACCGGCACCAGCGTACTCGTGTGGCTGCTGCCCGAGCACATTACCGTCACGCCAAGTGTGGGCGCCCTCATCACTGCCGCCATATCGGTCAAGCTGCTGCTCTGGCTAATTGGGCAGGCTAACAATCCAATGGCGTTGCTCGCCAAACTACGCCAGAAAGGGGGAACAGAGTGACAATCCACTTCCATTGGATTTATGCCGCGCTGTGCAGCTTGATCGCCTTACGCCTATTGTTTTTCCGCCGGAAAGGTCGTCTGCACCGTCCGTATATGGCTTGGCTGGCCTATCTGCTCATTGTTACCACCGCATCGGTACCTGTGCGCTTAGTATTGGGTGAACACGTTGCGCTTGATGTCAGTGGGTTCATCTCTGTGCTGTTTCTTACCCTGGCCGTCTTTGCTGTACGCGGCAATGTAGCGGATTTATTCCGTGGACCGCGATGGCAGCACAAATCCCCTCCTTCATCCCGTCTCTAAGAACCTGTCTAAAGTCTCGCGAGCTAAGGCAAAGAGAAGGCGGAAACAGCCGAGGCAGTGACGTTTACAAGTCGTAAATGCGCATTCCGCGGGTGTTTTCAACGCCATATTGCCGACGCGCAGCAGACTTTAGACAGGGTTCTAAGGCCAGGGCCACAGTGCCAACATCCGTCGCATGATGCGGCAGTTGTTGGCACTTTGAAGGCTGATGCTTATTTAGTTGGTGCCTGCGTCACGCCAGGTACTTGCATTAACGATATGTTTACGTTTTGGGTATAAAACGGCGGAAGCTCATTCACAACAGGAACCAATTCGGAGAACTGGGCACCATTACGTGGCGGATAATAAAACTGTAGATTACTCGGAAACATATTGGGAATCGGCCCCTCCATCGTCGAACCGTAAGCACCCAAACTCATGATGGTTATTGAATCATCAGGATCCGGCGCATATAGATAAACAAAGGTGCCGTATTTAGGGTGCGTTAAATACAGTGCGGGGTTATCTGTCGTAGATGCCTGCGCGTATTTATTCATAAGGTCCCAACGTGTCTTTGCATACTCCTGAGTTACATTCATGAACGCCGCATGCACTGGGCTGGTATTGAATGCATCAGCCATGCACAACACCAGATTGCCAAAAGGATCAATGAATGCCACTGCATTGCGTGCGTTTGGCGCATCAGCCAGCACTGCTTTCAATTCAGTCAATATCTGCGCATCAGGCAAGCGTGGGTTGTCAATTTTAATCGTAAACGCCTTTTTGTAAATTGCTCGGTAAGCCTGAAGAATCGCTGAGTTAGACGGCAATTCCGCCGGATTACTCATTTGACTAGGCGCCAGCCCCGTGGAATTACTGGTGTTACGAACCGTATCAACACTCTGAGTGAACACCGTACCGCAGTCACGGAGGTTTGCAGGTGTGACAACGCCATTTTTAAACGCAACGGAGGGCCCACCCACATAAGACCGGGTCAGGGGTTTGAAATTTGCCGCCCCAGAGGCATAGTAACCAAAGTTTTTCTGTGCCTTGGTGCGCAAATTCGCGGGCAAGGTCGCAAATTGGAAATTCTGCGCACAATTAATACCCGCATAAGTATCAATTGCCACCACGCCGACATTAAACCCTGCCGTTAGTAGTGCACCGGTACACATCGCACAGGGATCAAGCGATGTAATCACTGTAATCTGATTGGGCTCGGGTAATTTCAGTGCTTCTTTATTGGCGTAATACCAATACACCAATTGGCGTTCACCATGCGCGGTCGGGTCGAAAGTAAATGAGACATTGTTACTTAAAGGGATGATCACATTATTGTGGATGGCAGAGATAACTTCCCCAGTCTGGTTATTGACCATCACACCACCCACTGCAAAAGTGGTCTGATTTGCAGCAGCAGTCGCTTGGTCCAGCACTGCGGCAGCTGCTGTATTCACATCGTCGATGATTTTTGTCATGTGCATTTCCTATTCATTATGGTCACGCGCTAAATGGCCTCAAACAGGCCATCCTCCTGGCTGCATAAGAATAGAAATTCATTGGCAAAGATCAATTGACTTCGCTACATGCACATAATCTAGCACTCCCTCTACCGCGCGCTTGTTCTATTCGGCACCCGATTGTTTCCATATTTCTATTATCATTAAAATATTGGAACAAGTGACGTTGTTACAGCACTGGCAGCCCTCGCCCAAGACTCTCGTCTTGCAATCTTTCGTGTCTTGGTACAAGCCGGGCCTGAAGGCGTATCTGCCGGAAAGATTGCTGGGGCAACCGGGATTGCCCCTCTACGATTTCTTTCCACATGAAAGAACTCACACATGCCGACATGACTACTTCGCGCCAAGAAGGGCGCTTTGTCATCTACACAGCCAACTTTGAGACGATGAATGTGCTGCTCTCATTCCTTAGTGAAAACTGCTGCGGGGGCAATCCCTGCGCGTCTGTCTGTAACCCAACCTGTGCCAAAACAGAAGAGAGGTCATCATGAAACGCCTACACGTGCATGTCTAAGTCGATAACTTGACCAAGAGCATCGACTTCTACACTTCAATGTTCGCAACCGCACCAACCGTCAGCAAATCCGATTACGCGAAGTGGATGCTAGAAGATCCTCGTATGAACTTTGCCATCTCTCAACGGGGTGCGGCCACTGGATTAAATCATCTTGGCATCCAGGTTGAGTCCGCTGATGAGCTGGCTGAAATGCACCATCGCTTGCAAGGACTAGCGTCAAATTTGACCGAAGAAACCGATTCAGCATGTTGTTATGCGAATTCAGACAAGTATTGGATCAACGACCCGCAGGGTATTGCTTGGGAAACCTTCCATACGCTGGACACTATCCCTGTCTTTGGTAGCCATCAAGAAAGTTCTTCTGCCGAATCTGGTTGCTGTATTCCCATGGCTAAGACAGAAAGCACATCACCGTGCTACATACCCACCAGCAAACTTAAGGTGACCGGAACCTGTTGCTGATCCACTATCGAGAAAAGCCAATGGCAGAAAATATTTATAATGTCCTTGTCCTCTGTACCGGCAACTCGTCGCGTAGCATCATCGCTGAAGCCCTTATCAACACGAAGGGCAACAGCCGCTTCCGGGCCTAAAGCGAGGGTAGCTATCCGACCGGCAAGGTTAACCCTTTCGCCATTGAGCAAATCGTCTCGATGGGCTATACGGCGGATAAACTTCGCAGCAAGAGTTGGGATGAATTCGCCCAGCCTGATGCACCGCCAATGCATTTCATAATCACAGTTTGTGATAACGTAGTGGGGGAAGTCTGCCCTGTGTGGGCCGGCCAGCCAATTTCGGCGCATTGGGGCTTTGAAGACCCAGCAGCCGTCGAAGGCAGTGAAGAAGTAAAGCGAGCAGCCTTCAATCAGGTATTCCGCAAAATCAAAGGCCGTGTTCAGTTGTTGATGAATCTGCCTCTACCCCAGTTCGATAAAGCAGCCATCAAGCGCGAGATGCAAATCATCGGGGATATGCCCTCATGACGCTCAGTCGTCGAGTAGTAGCGGAAGGTCTCGGAACAGCCTTTCTGCTGGTAACGGTAGTCGGTTCCGGAATCATGGGTGAACGATTGGCGGGCGGCAATATTGGTCTAGCTTTGCTCGCGAATGCCTTGGCTACAGGAGCAGGCCTTATCGCCTTAATCCTGACCTTCGGCCCGCTGTCGGGGGCGCATTTCAATCCTGTCGTTACCCTCTCAGACGCTTGGCTTGGCAATACCCGCTGGCGCGATGTCCCTGCATACGTCATGGTACAAATCGTCGGGGCCTTCGCTGGCGTGGCCGCGGCACATTTGATGTTTGGCGAACCACTTTTCTTTGCCTCCCAGCACATCAGGACGGGTGCAGCGCAATGGTGGAGTGAGTTTGTCGCTACCTTTGGCCTCCTTGCCGTCATCATCGGCTGCACACGCAACCACCCGAAAATCACGCCCTTCGGTGTTGCCGCCTACATCACGGCCGCTTACTGGTTCACCGCTTCCACGTCGTTTGCCAATCCAACCGTCACCCTTGCACGATCAGTAACTAACACGTTTGCTGGTATTCGGCCTACAGATACCTTTGGGTTCATTGCAGCTCAACTGGGTGGTGCAACTGCCGCTACCGTTGTCTTTGGCTGGCTTTATCGCCCGAACAAGTCTTAACGGCTTCAGGTTAACGTTCATTCAGCCGTGGAATTGCAAACTGCTACTGAAATCACAGGTTTATTACAAAACAGCGTGCAAAAACTTTCTAGATTTCTGGGTTAAACAGCGTCCAAAAGTTTCCGCTCCGGGGTTGTGCAACCCATCCGGATTTCTTGCCCGTGCCATCTGGGGTGTTATCCCGTCGCCAACCACTGCCACGCATTGCCAGGCAGGAATAGAAAAGCCCTGATAAATCAGGGCCTTTCTCAGTTTTCTTGCCATTTACTGCAAGTACTTACCTAACGTTGTTTCATTCCCACTCGATAGTCGCTGGTGGCTTACCTGATACATCGTAGACGACGCGGTTAATACCACGTACCTCATTGATAATCCGATTTGAGCAGCGACCAAGCAAGCTATATGGCAGCTCGGCCCAGTGGGCGGTCATAAAGTCACTGGTGACAACCGCACGTAGCGCAACTACCCATTCGTAGGTACGTCCGTCACCCATCACACCCACAGACTTTACCGGCAGGAAAACAGCAAAGGCTTGACTAGTGAGGTCGTACCAAGTCTTGCCGCTATGCTCGTCTACTGTATTGCGTAGCTCTTCGATAAAGATGGCATCAGCGCGTTGCAGCAAGCTAGCATATTCTGCCCTTACTTCGCCCAGAATACGTACGCCCAAGCCCGGACCGGGGAAGGGGTGGCGGTAGACCATCTCGTGCGCCAAACCTAGCGCCACACCCAGCTCCCGAACTTCATCCTTGAACAGTTCGCGCAATGGCTCCAGCAACTTCAGGTTCAAGGTCTCAGGCAGGCCGCCAACATTGTGGTGGCTCTTGATGGTATGCGCCTTCTTGGTTTTGGAACCCGCCGACTCGATCACATCGGGGTAGATGGTGCCCTGTGCTAGCCATTTAGCATTTGGCAGTTTCTGGGACTCTCGCTGAAAGACTTCGACGAATTCACGGCCAATGATCTTGCGCTTGGCTTCTGGGTCAGTCACCCCCGCCAGATGGCTCATGAACTCCTTACTTGCGTCAACGCGGATCACCTTCACGCCCAAACCACGGGCAAACATGTCCATCACCATGTCGCCTTCATGTAAGCGCAACAGGCCATGGTCCACAAATACGCAGGTGAGTTTATCGCCAATAGCGCGGTGAATCAGCGCTGCCGCCACGCTGGAGTCAACACCACCCGACAAGCCCAGGATCACCTCTTCGTCACCGACCTGCTCGCGAATTTTCTTTACGGCTTCATCGATATAGTTGGGCATCGTCCAGCTGGGCTGAGCGCCAGCAATACCCAACACAAATCGATGCAGCATGTCTGTGCCGCGCTTGGTATGGGTCACTTCCGGATGGAACTGCACAGCGTAGAACTTACGCACTTCATCAGCGACTGCCGCGATGGGGCAGGAAGGTGTTTCAGCTATCACGCTAAAGCCCGTAGGCATGGCGGTAACCTTGTCGCCGTGGCTCATCCATACATCCAAGAGGCCATGCCCCTCGGCGTTAGTACGATCCTGCAAGCCATTGAAAAGCTGTGAGTGGCCACGGGCGCGAATCTCGGCATAACCGAATTCACGTTTGTCTCCTGCCTCAACCTTGCCACCCAAGGCCTGCGCCATCCATTGCATGCCGTAACAGATACCCAGCACCGGTACGCCCAGTTCCAGCAACCCGGCGTCAGCCTGGTAGTCACTTTCGTATACCGAGTTTGGCCCGCCAGAAAGGATAATACCTTTTGGGTTGAAGGCTTTGATCTCGGCCAATGGCATATCATACGGGTGCAGTTCGCAGTAAACGTGCGCTTCACGAACACGACGGGCGATAAGTTGAGCGACTTGCGAGCCGAAGTCGAGGATGAGGATTTTGTCCATGGGCGAGCAGGCTTTCCGTGCAAAAACCGGATTTTACAGGAGCCCGCCGACTACGCCTAACGTAAGGATGGTCTCCCGTTCAACTTGCGCTCTCCACCATCACCAGCCGGTCCACCCCAGCCTTATGCGCCTGCTGCAAGGCCAATTCCGCCTGCTTGAATACCAGACTCAACTCCGTCTCCAGCGCCGGCAAAGTCGCGATGCCAACGCTCGCCGTAAACCAGATAGGGCCGGCAGGGGAGTAAACCACCAGATCCTTCACCCGACGATGCAGCCGCTCGGCCACTATCGCCGCACCCGCCATATCGGCATTCAAAAGCAAAATCGCGAACTGGTCTGTTTCAAGGCGGGCCAAACCATCTACATCGCGTAACTCTTCGTGCACGACGTCGGCAAATGCAATCAGCACTTGATCACCGGCAATATGGCCGTAATTTCCACAGAGTGCGGCAAAATCATCAACCGTCATCCGAATTATTGAAGTAGGAGACCAATGCCGTACCAAGCGGCTGGACTCCCGCTGAAGCAATTCAACGAAACCACGCGTGTTATGACTACCGGTCAGACCATCGCGTGTCACGGCATGTATCAAACCGGTGGTCAGACGTTCATGCATTACCAGCCAACAACCCAACGCCAGCCAGATAGCAAAGAACAACGCCATGATGAAATAAACCAATTGCATGGTGTGGCCAAACTGCGAATCGCGGTCTGCATTTAACGCCACGGTAACCATACGTGCCAGATTGACCATCCCCCACCCCCAAGCCAATAGGCGTAATAACTTGAAACCCATTTGCTGCTGGCTTGGCACCTGCCGATAAAGACGCGGGAGCATCAGCGCCACATAAATCAGTTGCACCAAGCAAAAGCTGAAAATCTGCAGAGGGAAGCTCGTCCAGATAAAGGCTTGAAAGAGGAAATCAACTAAAGCCACACCCAATAAAACGAATACGCCACGCCACTGACGCGTACGCTCAGTAAAATCATCGACGCCAATTAACATGGCACTACAACCCAATGCTGCAGGTAAATGACCTAACACCCGAAGTGGGCCTTGACCCGGGCCATCAAGCAATACGAATAGCAACTGGGATATGGCAAAACCCAACAATCCCAACGCCCAAGGAGTCGGTCCCCGAAAAATATCGCGCATTCTTCGGCCAGCCACGTAGAGCAATGCAGCCAACTGCATCAAGATCAATGCTTCCGTAATAACAAGTGTACGAAGATCTAAGCCCATTAGACAGCGTCCAAATCAAGAGTAAGGCAATGTTTGCGTATAGCACAAATATACGCATTCAAACGTTCACCTGTCTTCTGAGCAAAAATTAATCGGGATTAGTGGGCTTATCCACACTTCAGCCAAATACAGAATAAAACGTGAATAGCGCAATATTTTTGATGGCGAATCTATGCGCATTCAGTCGATGCATTTCTTAATGCGCACTTGCTGGGCTTCTACATCGCCCCAAAACCGTTTCGATCTTGGCTGCAGTTCTCTACCCCAGAATGAAGATCAGAATGAGGCGCTCTCAAAAACTCGCCCTTTTAAGCCGCAGTGAAAACCAACACAGCATTGGTGCCACCAAAGGCAAAAGAATTGCTGATTGCCGCTTTCACGTGAGGTGAAGCTATACCTGTACTTCTCACCAATGGAATATTGCAAACTGGGTCGGGATCATTGCAGTGCGCCGTTGGCGGTAACTGCTTGTGATGGACGGCTAAAACAGTCACTGCTGCCTCTAGCGCACCTGCGGCGCCAAGCAGATGGCCATGCATAGACTTGGTTGAGCTGACCAGCAAATTGTCTGCATCCTTACCCCACACTTCACGCAATGCAGCGCATTCTGCGGGGTCGCCCACTTGTGTGGCGGTGCCATGGGCATTGCAATAACCAATATCCGCAGGCCTCAAATCTGCATTTCGCAGCGCAGTGTGTAACGCGCGCGTCTGTCCTGTGGGCTCTGGGCGGGTAATATGCGTAGCATCACAGCTCATACCAAACCCGCTTACCCGTGCATATATTTTTACGCCACGTGCCAATGCGTGGTCTTCACGCTCCAGGATCAACATAGCGGCACCTTCGCCCAGCACCAAGCCACTACGGTCGAGCGAGAAGGGGCGGCATGCGGTTTCCGGCTGCTCTGCACTAGGCATCGCCAGCGTCTGCATAGCCTGCCATGCCCGGATCACGCAAGGGACCAACAATGCCTCACAACCGCCTGCAATAACAATATCCGTCTCACCACTGGCAATGGCGCGATAGCCTTCACCAATAGCGACAGACGAAGAAGCGCAGGCGATGGAATATGTCATCACGCGCCCACCTATGCCAAAGCGCATAGCAATGTGCGCTGCAGGCGCATTCGTCATGCTGGCAACAACAGACAATGGCGAGACGCGCGGTTTAGCAGAGAAATGACTCGTATAGGCAGTTTCTATTGCACTAGCGCCGCCCATGCCACAGCCAATATAGATTCCTGCATCCATCAAAGCTTCGCCCGCCAATCCTGCATCTTTCAGTGCCAAATCCGCGGCCGCGACGCCCATCTGGCTTACACGGTCGACACCCGAAAGCTGCAAGCGCGTAAACCAAGGCTCAGGCGAGAAGTCGACTACACCCGCAGCCGTGGCAACACCGTTTGATTGCTCACTCGATAATAGGCGAACGCCCGACTGCCCTTGCATCAGACTGTCGAACACAACCTCAGGCTGGTTACCCAGCGGGCTGATCAAACCAATACCCGTCACTACGACGGCGTGCTTCATGCCAAGGCAACCGCTTCGAGCAACTCATCAACCAATGCCGTCAATTCCGCCAAATTACCCACTTGAGCGCGGTCGTCCGAGATGGTGATGTCAAACGTTTCTTCAACGGTAAACAATAGCTCTACCTGGCTGAGCGAGTCCAAGCCGAATTCGCTAAGTGGGCGATTCGGCAGCAATTCAGCACGATCCACACCGTATTTTTCAACGATCAGATCTTGGATAGTGGTTAAGGTTGTTGACATGCTTGGTTTCCTTGCATCAAGTTAAAAGTAGGGTTATTGGCAGTAATGGTGTGTATGTCTGGCTTAGCCAGCATGAAGTCAGCGATTTCACGGTTGACAAGCTGCCTGTCATTATCGAGCGTTACCATGTGGTAACTGTTTTCCAGAATGATGAAGCGCGTTCGATTTTCCCCGAGTTTGGCAACCAGATATTCTGGGCTTCTGAGGCTGGTAACTTCGTCTTCCCGGGCATGGAGGATAAGACTCCGCGCATCGATACGGTGCAGCTGTCGCTTGGTATGCGCAATCAACCGCTCAGCTTCGTGGACTGCCCATAAAGGCAGCTTGGCCGCCCCCGCAGCCGAAACCGCCTGCTTCTCCAGCTCGCGGGCAATCCATTTGCGAATTTGTGGGTTCTTGACACCATAAGGTTCCCGCTCGGGAGTACCTAACCAACGTCGCAACCCCGGGAGGTACCCCAGCTGACGCATCCAACGCCAACGCGAAAGCCCCCAGCCGTCGTAATACAAAGTGGGAGAAAGCAATACCAGCTTATTGACACGGCCCGGATGCTCCGCGGCAAGCGCCAACGCCAATATGGAACCAATACACAAACCGCCCAAGGTGATTGCTTGTCCATCCGACACTGTATCCGCGAGCAACTGCTCTCCCTCGGCTAGCCAATCTTGCCAACGCCGTGGTTGCATATTCTTCGTGTAGCTGTAGCCGGGCAGCACAGGAGTGTGCAACTGAATGCCGCGTTGCGCCAGCGGCGCCCGCATCGCAGAAAACTCTGCTGGGGTGCTGATCAAACCATGTAACAACATGCAATGCTGTTGGCGTTGAGGCAAGCTGGTATCCATTTAAACTTGGGGCATATTTATCAAATAGCTCGCATTCTAACGAAGCAAGCTTAAACATAACTGAAAGCGAATATGCGCATATTGCTCGCCGAGGATGACCCAGCATTACAGCGCGGCTTACGCGAAGCCCTCAACCGGATGGGGTATCAATCGGTCGTTGTGGGCAATGGCGAGCATGCCGACACGCTGCTGGCCTCGGAACAATTTGATCTGCTTGTACTCGACCTCGGGTTACCGGGTCTTGATGGACTGGATGTACTGCGGCGTTTGCGCAGCCGACGCCAACCGGTGCCTGTTCTGATACTCAGCGCACGTGACCGGCTGGAAGACAGAATCGCTGGCCTCAATGGCGGCGCGGACGACTACCTGACCAAGCCTTTCGACCTCACTGAATTCGAGGCGCGTGTGCGTGCGCAGCTTCGGCGCGGCCACGGTGCAATCACAGTCCTCGGATCGCTCGAATGGCACTGGCAAACACGTCAGGCGATCGTGAATGGGCAGCTTTTGACACTCTCTGCCAAAGATTCGGTATTACTTGAATCCTTGCTCCAACAAGCCGGGAAAGTCGTAAACAAGGAAACCCTGGCTTGGCGCATGGGAGACACTCAACTGGCAGCAGGGGAAAATACGGTTGAAGTCTATATCCACCGCCTTCGCCGCAAGTTGGCACCCGCGGGCTTGGTTATATTGACAGTGCGAGGCGTTGGCTATTTCTTGCAGGAAACACCCGATGCAGTCTAAGCATTCGTTGCGTCGTACTCTAACCACTCGCCTGGTGGCAGCACTGTCCGTGGTTGCCCTATTGGGATCAGCCGTTGGATATGCCCTTGCAAATAACTACGCGAATTTGGCGTATGACCGTGCGCTGCTTGATTTGGCCATCAGCCTCTCAAAGCAAGTCACATTACACGGAAAGGAGGTTCGTCTCGATCTGCCGCCGTCTGCGCAACGGGTTTTGCTAGCCGACCAGTACGACGTTATCGTCTACCGGGTCACCGACCTCACCAGAGGACGGACGCTTGGCGAACATGGTTTGCCTAAGCCTGTCGAAGCCGAGATGCCGACGGATAGTCGCCCCTTCTTCCAGGATATCAAATCCAAACGCGGCACCCTGCGACTGACTCGTATGGTCGTCAATCTGGAGGAAGACAATTCGATCCTGATAGAGGTTGGGGAAACGCGCCATAAGCGGGATTCTTTGATTCGTGATGTACTCGTGGCGCTAATTGGTTTGATGTTGGTGTTGGCCGCCGTCACCATCGCGGTCCTATGGGATGGTATTTCCCGCGCCCTGGCGCCACTGGCAAAGTTAGAAGTCGAAGCCGCAAGCCGCTCGCTGGATAATCTCTCTCCCCTGGATCTGGGTGCTGCGCCCCGTGAGGTTCGCGGCTTGATCAACGCAATCAACCACATGATGGCTCGCCTGGAAAACGCCGTAGGTTTGCAGCAACGCTTTACTGCCAATGCAGCCCACCAGTTACGTACCCCGTTGGCGGCACTCCAGCTACATGTGCAATTGTCGTTAAAAGACCCGCGAAATGAAGTTGCGCGAGATGTTTTGACGGAGATCGAGCAAAGCGCCTCTCGGGCCAGCCACACAGCGGAACAACTATTGACCCTGTCTCGCGCGGAATCTGCTCAGGTTCATATGGGCACGTCGGAGATCGACCTGGCTGTCTTGGCGCGTAGCGTCACTGAGCAATTTGTACCGACCGCCGTTGCCCGGCAGATTGACCTGGGGTACGAGGGTGAAAACCAACTTGCCGGCTATATAGGCAATCGGCATCTATTGGAGGAAATGATCGGCAACCTGATCGACAATGCCTGCCGTTACGTCTCTCCTGGATGTTGGATAACGGTTTCAGTCCAGCGAGGGGCAGACAGTGCGCTAATCAGCGTTACCGATAATGGTCCCGGCATTCCTTTTCCACAACGGGAACAAGTATTCCAGCGTTTCTTTCGAGGAGACAATGTACCGGCAGAAGGGGCCGGGTTAGGCTTGTCTATCGTACGAGAAATCGCCGAACAACATGGCGGGCGAGTGGAAATAAGCGAAAGCGATCAAGGTGGCGGTTGCAATGCCCTGGTTATATTGCCTCTGACTGCGAACAACAAACTGCCTAGACATAGCTGAAAATGAAAAATCTCAACACGGGCCAACGTTCCGCCAACTCAACCCCATCAACCAAGCGAGGCTGCTAGCCCTGACGTACCTTCATGGCCCGCTGCACCTCGCGTTGGGCATCCTTATCACGCTCGCTATTGCGCTTATCGTGTTGCTTCTTACCCTTCGCGAGGCCAATCGCCAACTTGACACGGCCCGCCTTGTAATGCATATCGAGCGGCGCCAGCGTATAACCTGCTCGCTCCACCTTGCCGATCAGTTTATTGATTTCAGCTTGGTTCAGCAGCAGCTTACGGCTTCGGGTTGGATCAGGAAGCACATGGGTCGATGCCGAAGTCAGTGGCGAAATATGCGCGCCTACCAACCATAAAGCGCCATTGCGCAAAATCACGTAGCCTTCCTTGATCTGTACACGGCCGGCACGAATGGACTTCACTTCCCAGCCTTCCAGCACCAACCCTGCCTCGAAGCGGTCTTCGATGAAGTAGTCATGGAAAGCTTTACGGTTATCAATAATGGACATGGTTGGCTAGTTGGATAAGAGCGCGGTAAAGTCCGCCCCACATTTGTGCCTTTTGGACTAACGGCCGGACCTGTGCGCGAAACAAAGCACGGATTTTACTCGAATCCCCTCACCCATGCCCGCTAAACACCTTTTTGTTATTTACGCCGGTGGCACCATCGGTATGCAAGCGACCCCGCAGGGGCATGCACCCGCGCCGGGCTATCTGCCTGCCGAACTAGCGCATATTGCCGCGCGCACCCCCAATTTTCCTTCCTACACCCTGAAGGAATACGCGCCCCTCATCGACTCGTCCAATCTCAAGCCCGAGCATTGGAACGTCATGGCAGCCGATATTTCCAACAACTACGCTGATTATGATGGCTTCGTCATCATCCATGGCACAGATACGCTGGCGTATACAGCTTCAGCGCTCAGCTTCATGCTGGAAAACCTAGGCAAGCCTGTTGTCGTAACCGGGGCGATGGTACCGCTGTCTGAACACCCCAACGATGCCGAGCAAAATCTGATCGACGCGTTTCATTGGGCCATCCAGCCGGGCTTGTTTGAAGTGTGCGTCGCGTTCAATCGACAGCTGCTACGGGGCAATCGCAGCCGTAAACTTTGGGGATCCGAGATGGGTGCGTTTGGTTCGCCCAATTATCCTATTCTCGGCCGCTTTCAAGGACACTATGAGCTCAATCCAGTCCTTTGCCTCCCCAAGCCCCATGGTACCTTCGTCGCTCACCTCATCAACGCCGCCCTGCCGATTGCCGGTTTCAAGTTGTATCCGGGCTTTAGCGTAGAAATCATCAAAAAACTGCTGCTTGGCACCCCCCCCTTGGCAGGGTTAGTACTGGAGAGCTATGGCGCAGGCAACGCACCCGATGCGGATACTGAATTGCTGGATGCGCTCGCCCACAGCACGCGTGAGCAGGGTACCTTGATCTTGAATACCACCCAGTGCATCTCCGGCCGGGTTGATATGGATAGCTATGCAGCAGGTTCGACGCTGGCGCGTGCAGGTTTAGTATCTGGCTGCGATATGACCCCGGAAGCTGCACTCTGTAAACTGTACTTTCTCTTGTCCCAACATGCCGGCGTACTCGGGCCGGAAGACAAACTCCCAATCAGCCTGCGCGGAGAATTAAGCGCTGGTTGACAGCCAAGCCTCCCAAACGGATACACTGCGCCCCCCATGTCTTCCACCCCCCTCTTCCAACTAAACGATTTGCTAGGCCTGCTGCAAAGACAAGGGCAGCAGTACACGGCAAGTCATCGTGGGCTATTGCTCAATAGCTACTTCCAGCCTATTTTCAGCTTTGCCCATCGCCGTGTGGTGGGGCACGAAGGATTGATGCGGGCCTGGACCACGGCGGGCCAATCTTTGCCGCCAACCACCGTGTTTACGTCGACTTATAACGAGCCAGAACTGGTGACGTTGGATCGTTTGTCGCGTCTGTTGCATGTACAAAATTTTTGCGCGCTGTCCTCCCAATTAAGCGAGCCATCACAGTGGTTGTTCTTGAACGCCGAACCCAATGCCTTCACCCAGATGAACCAATACGGTCATTTCTTCCCGGAATTGCTGAGTCAACTGGGCATACCGCCAGAACGTATCGTGATCGAGGTATTGGAAACCGCCATTGAGAACCACCGGGCCTTGGCGCGCTCCGTGGCCTACTTCCGTGAAATGGGCTGTCTAATTGCAATTGATGATTTTGGGGCTGGCCACTCAAACGTGGACCGGGTTTGGCGACTACGCCCAGAGATTGTCAAACTTGATCGATCCCTGATTGCAAACGCCACCTGTAACCGGGACGCACGCAGGATCCTGCCTGGCTTGGTCAGTCTGCTGCATGAAGCCGGCGCTTTGGTGCTGGCGGAAGGTGTGGAAACCGAAACCGAAGCGTTTTTGGCGTTGGAGGCCGATTGCGACCTTGTCCAAGGCTACTACTTTGCCCGCCCTGCGCCCGGCTTGCTGCAAAGTGGCCCCACAGAACCGCTTTTCCAGGCACTTTGGCGTAATTTCAACGCCCGCATGCGGCTCGAAATAGAAAACAATCAACAACAGCTGGCCCCTTACTGTAGCGCGTTGCTAAAGGGCGCTGCACGGCTGGCGGAAGCCGAGCCATTTGCAGTATCCGCCCAAGCATTTCTGGTCGAACCCGCTTCTGTCCGCTATTTCCTACTGGATGCGGAAGGGCGGCAGGTTAACGTCAACACGCGTGCCGGCGACCACCCTACCGTTACGCCCCGCTTCTCCCCGCTTGACGACACTCACGGCGCCATCTGGTCCCGCCGTCACTATTTCCGCCAAGCCATGCGGCGCTTTGGAGAACTGCAAATTTCCCGCCCTTATTTATCAATCGTGGGCGAAGAACAATGCATTACGCTATCACTGGGGTTGTTGCTTGATGGCAATCCCCATGTTTTGTGCGGCGACATCCAATGGTCCACCGCGTCTGGATTCGACTCGGTGACGGATACAGTGTTAGAATAGCGCCGTTCGTCGCGTTGTCGGGCGGATGTCGTGATCTCAATGGCGGGTCTCCTCGCATTGCCAAGTCGTGAATCTGGTCAGGTCCGGAAGGAAGCAGCCACAGCGATGCAGGTAAGTGCCGAGGGTCGGGCTCGCCACCTCTCCTTTTATAAAAATCCCGCTTTATTTCTCTGCACACGCTCAATTTATCCAAATGGTAATTTAGAGCAGTTACTCAAGTCGTGTAATATTACGTCATTCTTACGCCCGCCCCTCCTAGAATGACGATGAAGACCTACGACCGTATCGTGCAGGAAAGTCTCCAGCTCTTTAACGAGCATGGTGAACGTCCTATCACGACCAACCATATCGCAGCCCATCTGGGCATCAGCCCCGGCAACCTGTACTACCATTTCCGCAATAAGGAAGAAATTGTCTACCAGATTTTCCGCCTGTATCAAGAGTACATGCGGGAACACCTGCGCGTGCCCGAGAACCGGGCATTGGAAGCAGAAGATCTGGGGCAGTATCTCGATGCTGCCTTCACTGCCATGTGGCAGTACCGCTTCCTCTTTTACGACTTGCCAGGTTTGTTAAGCCGCAATTCGCAGCTGCAAAACGACTACCAAGCCTTTGTGAAGGACGATATTGCCCCCATACTGGCACGCGCTTTCAGTGAGTTCGCCAGCATCGGTTTCTTGTCAGTCAAACTTGGCGATATCCAACCGCTGGCCACGACAGCCTGGCTCATCGTGAAATTCTGGTTCACCTTCCAGCAGACAGTACGGCCGGATATCCCCCTGACGGAAGAGACCGGCAGGCAAGGTGTACGCCAAGTATTGGCATTGCTCAAACCCTATGTGCAACCAGAATATGCAGCGACGTTCGAGAAGATCGAAGCACGCTACAAACCGAGTTGAGGGTTGGTCAACCCTTTCAACCAGTCAAAAACCCCGTGCTGATACGGGGCTTTTGATTTGGCTCTCCCTTAGAACCTGTTTAAAGTCTCGCGAGCCAAGGCAAGATAAGGCGAAAACAGCCGGGGAAGTGAGGACGCTTTCAACGCCATATTGCCGACGCGCAGCAGGCTTTAGACAGTTCTTACACGGAAGAAGCAACCGGCCACACCACCGTCCTTCCGGTCAGGGCCTTGGCAAGCAAGCTTGCATTACGGCTCACCAACCCGTATATCGACAGTTGCGGATTCGCGCCGATGGAGGTTGGGAAAACCGACCCATCCATCACATACAAACCATTCGCATGATGGAACCGGCCCTCGCTATTCACCACGCCTTCGTTAGCACGCACGCTCATACCCGCCCCACCCATCACATGCGCAGACACCATCCTGGCACGCAGCGCCACCAATGGTAGCGCCAGAATGGCTGACCTAGCCTTTGCCCAGCTGGCATACCCCTCTGCCGCAACATCTTCATGAATCGGCATGACGTGCGTTGCGCCTGCTGCAAACTGCAGTTCTGCCATCGTGAGATACGCTTCCCGCACGCCCGCCCACACATAGCTGCTGATAGGATAATCCAACAATGGCGTGCCATCGGACTTTAACCCCACAGTACCACCCTGACTCCCCTCATTGAACCCATCACGAAGCAAAGCCAAAACTACCTGTAACTTATCAAAACACGCCATCAAATTACGGTGCTTTTCACCAAAGCCACTCATGGTAATCCCCGTTAAAACAGGGTGCAGTGGCGGCACTTCCAACTTGTAGCCAATGGGGCCGTCAACAGGCATGGTATCGAGGTAATGATCGGAGTAAATGCTCTGAGGGGCGCCCTGCCACCCTTCCACCTTGGAAGGCATGATGGCGCCGGAAATATTCACCGGATGCAAAAATGTACGTTTTCCGATCAACCCAAATGGGTCGGGAAGTTTTGAACGCAACATCAATGCCGGTGTATTGATCGCACCACCTGCCAATACCACTGTACGGGCCTGAACCGTCAACCGCGTCCCAATGGAATATCTTCCACTCGCATCCATGGCCACGCATTCAATACCCGCTGCTCGATCCCCCTCCAGCAATACCCGCTCAGCCCGGCTATGGATAAACAGCGTTGCGCCTTGGTTCAAGGCGGAAGGTATGGTGGTAACCAACATCGACTGCTTGGCATTGACCGGGCAACCCATTCCGCAGTAGCCAAGATTCAGGCAACCATTCACATTGCGGCGCATCTTTGCCCAATGAATACCGATGCGTTCGGCACCCAGGGCGAGGGCCTTATTGTTAGCATTGGGTTCAACCAGCCAATCCCTTATGTTCAAGCGCTTCTCGGCATGACCAAACCAAGGGGCCAAGCCCTCCACTGTCATATCTTCAAGGCCGAAACGGGTACGCCAGTGATGCAGGGTTGTGGGCGGTGTACGAAAGCTGGAAGTCCAGTTCACCACCGTCGAACCGCCCGTGGTGCGTCCCTGTAGAATCGTGATCGCTTTGTCTTTGGTCTGCCGGCCCGCCGATTCCTGATAAAGCTGCGGGTAAGCCTCCGCCTCACGCAAGTGGAAATGCTTGGAGGCATAGTTCAGACCCCCTTCCTCAACCATGACGACCTTAAGACCCGCCAAGCTCAATATTTCGGCCGCCACACCACCACCCGCCCCCGTACCGACGATAACGACATCCGCCTCTACGGTTTGATCCTGCAAAAAGCTAGAGGCATCGCGTACATCCCATTTGCCAGATGCCAACCCCTCGGCAATCAGGTCTTTAGGCATGCCAATAACCTTTCACAAATTCAGGGGGGCCTTCATAGCCAATGCCGACCCAAGCTTGCGGATTGCCATACCAGGCAGCAAAGACAATCTGGTGTAACGCCTGATAGCCGCTGCGCAACAAGGAAAAGGCGGAGTAACGCCAACGATTGAGAAAATACGCGACCTCGTCGTCGCTTGCCGCTTCCCAGGCAGAGCTCACACCAGCAATCCAGCGTCGGGAAAGCCTGCTCGCCAACAAAGCAAGCAAGTCTTTGACTTCATCCTGAACAGTTTCGGGTAAACCGGAAATAACGGTATCACAACCTGCCACCGCAGCCTGCAATGCCATCGCATACGCTGCCGTATCGTTGGTAGGCAAAGCGCCTTTCAGCATCACCCGTGCAATTGCTGCAATGGCAGTACAACTCTCGGCATCAAGCACCTTGAAGCGACTGGGCTGCCCCCCTGCATACACGGCATCGGGTGTGATCGGTCCATAGGCAAAACGCGCCAGCCCCAATACAACAGCACCGGCAAAGCCGGTTTGTAGCAATTGGCGTCGGGTGAGCATGACCTCACTCCTTAGCGCAGCATGAACTTCAATAGTCTTGCTACCAAAGACCCATAAGGTGGGCGCATCATCCATATTCCATTGAGGCGGCTTTGTACGAAAACGGGCTTCAGCTTGGAGAACGTTTCAAAGCCCTCATGCCCGTGGTAGTGCCCCATGCCGGATGCCCCCACACCACCAAACGGCAAGTCGTCTTGTCCCACATGCATCACGGTTTCGTTGATGCCGACACCACCAGAAATAGTGGCTGCCAGCATCCGGCCAATGCGCTGGTTGTCGTAATCGAAGTAATACAAGGCCAACGGCCGTGGATGAGCGTTGATATAGTCAATGGGTTCATCCAGGGTGCGATAAGTCAGCACCGGCAGAATCGGACCAAAAATCTCCTCTTGCATGATGGTCATCTGGTCATTCACACCCAGCACCACTGTCGGAGCCAACTTCCCCGATGCCGCATCAACACTCGCGAGTGCCTGTACCTTCGCACCCTTCTCTTCAGCATCCCGCAAATACCCTTGCAAGCGCGCCAGATGCCGGCCATTGATCACCGCGGTGTAGTCCGGGTTCTGGCCAGGGGTCGGGTACCATTTGGCAACCACCGCCTTGGCTGCCGCAATAAATTCAGCTTCTTTACCTTCGGGGACATAGACGTAGTCCGGCGCGACACAGGTCTGCCCCGCATTCAGGCACTTGCCATGCAAAATGCGCTCGGCCGCTGTCGCAATAGGGAAGTCCGGATGCACGATACAAGGCGACTTGCCACCCAACTCCAACGTCACCGGGGTCAGATTATCAGCAGCGGCGCGCATCACATGCTTACCCACATTGGTAGAGCCGGTAAACAGTAAATGGTCCCAGGCATAGCTGCAAAATGTCTGGGCGACTTCCGCCCCGCCGTTGAGTACCGCCACTTCACGCTCGTCAAACGCCTCAGCTAACGCCAAACGTAATGCTTCGCCAAAACGCGGCGTGTATTCGGAAATCTTGACCACTGCCCTATTCCCAGCGGCCAATGCCGCTGTCAACGGGCCAATCGACAAAAACAATGGGTAGTTCCAAGGGACAATAATGCCGACGACACCAAGCGGCTGTGGAATCACCGTATTGCTGGCCGGCATAAACCAGATCGATACCCCGCGCCGCCTGGGCTTCATCCAGCGAGTCAGTTTACGCGATGTGTGCTTGATACCGGCAATACTGGGGAATAGTTCAAGCAGCCGCGTCTCATGTACCGATCGATGCCCAAAGTCAGCAGAAATCGCCTTAGCAAGCGCATCCTGGTGCTTTAACAACACACGTTTCAGACGGCCCAGCCGACTGCGCCTTACTTCGGCAGCGGGGAATGGATCGGCAACAAATGCCTCGCGCTGCCGCGCATACAACTCGGCAAGCCGTGCTTTTTCAGCTTGGCTGTCGTGGGGTTCGAACATGGCCTGCATAGTTGCCTCCTCGTTGTCTTGTGGATACCTCTGCCCGCTACGTCGTCTCACCAAGCATGAGGCTGCGGTTTTTCACCGCATTCTGATGTGCAGGGTCATTCTAAAGCAGGCAATCGCCACGCAGTCGAGCGATTGCTCGGCTTATCTACAAAAACGACAGACAGCGGGCAAAGGTGCTTACAGGCTAGCACCCAAGCGTATCGGCGATGCAACATCTGACGGGGCAGCGATTTAAGAACCTGTCTAAAGTCTCGCGAGCTAGGGCAAGATAAGGCGAAAACAGCTGAGGAAGCGGAGTTTACAAGTGGTAAATGAGCATTCCGAGGGGGTTTTCAACACCATATTGCCGACGCACAGCAGACTCTAGACAGGTTCTAAGACCCGACCCTGGCTTGGTGCAAGGTGGCGCAACGTCACTTCGATGTAGCCATCGGCAAGGATAGCCCAGCGCATGGGTCAGCCCGGGTTTGGGTGGGCAATAGATAGGTTTGGTCATAAGCCGCCGCCTCAGTTTGCTCCACCATCCCTACCGATATGGCACCCGGCAGCCAATGCGGTACGCCCATGTCGCGCCGCACATGGCCGTTGCCGGCCAATAGCACCACCCCCCGCTTATTCTGTAAGTAGGGTTTGATTGCCTCAGCCATCACTACATCGCGCACTATTTGGGCTTGCGCCATGCCTTCGAGCAACGATGGGGGCAGCTGCCCACAATGCCCTAGGTCTATCGCCCGGCGTTGTTTCGCCAATAGATCGTCAGGCACACCCGCTGCAAGGCCATAGTCCACTATCAACTTATCTGGCAATACCGCAGCAACACCTTGCTTTGCTACCTTGGCAGCATCCACACGCGATAGATTCGCCGCAACAATGGGCAAATTGTACTGGATGGCCAATGCCAATACCGGCCGGTAGTAGTCCCACTGCCAACCTTTTCCTGATGGAGCCGCTTCGACTATCAACCGGTCAATATCCACCGGTTTAGCCTGTCGGACCAAATCAAGCGTCGCCTGCTTTTCACGATCGAATTGCTCCATGGCAATCGCCGGCCGCCAGCCGGCTTCAACAGCTTGGCGTAACGCGGCAAGCCGGAATGCATGTACTACGGCATTGTCATGTACCTCGCCAAGCAGCACCGTATTCGAGCCTGTCAAGACCGCCGATAACGGCTTGGGCGTACTGGGTGCAGTAGCACAAGCCACCAGATTGCAGCACAAGCCCGCGAGGACCAGCACCCGACTGGGTAAAGAACAACGCATAGCAGCTTTCGATATTTTATTGAGAGCCATTATCAACAAAACCCTGAAGCACGCCAAGCCATGGCAGCGTGGATCAATAGCAGCGACAATAAGGGTCTGTTCCAGCCCACCCCTCTACCACCATGCTGATCGACTTTTTTTATCACCTGCGCGACGCCAAGCTACCTGTCTCGACCAAAGAGTTGTTGACGCTGTTGGAAGCGCTGGATACACGCGTAGTCAGCGGCAGTTTGGATGACTTCTACTTCCTCTCCCGCACCGTGTTGATCAAAGACGAAAAATATTTCGACCGTTATGGCCAAGTCTTCGGCCAGTACTTCAAGGGAGTGAACAACCTGCTGGAGAAACTGGAAACCGCCATCCCAGAAGACTGGTTACGCAAACTGGTTGAAAAACAATTGTCCGACGAGGAAAAAGCTCAGCTCAAAGGCCTTGGCTGGGACCAACTGATGCAAACACTGAAGGAAAGGTTGGCTGAGCAAAAGGAACGCCACCAGGGGGGTAACAAATGGATAGGCACCGGCGGCACCAGCCCCTTCGGCGCCCATGGCTACAATCCGGAAGGCGTCCGCATCGACCAAAATGAGTCGCGCCATCACCGCGCGGTCAAGGTATGGGACCATCGTGAATTCAAGGACTTCGATGATAGCCGTGAACTGGGTACCCGCAATTTCAAGGTTGCCCTGCGCCGTCTACGCCAGCTGGTGCGTCAATCCGAAGCCAGCAAGCTGGACCTTGATGCCACCATCCGCGCCACCTCTGACAACGCGGGTTGGCTGGACCTGAAATTCGCACAGGAACGCCACAACGCGGTGAAAGTGCTGCTATGCCTTGATGTCGGGGGGTCCATGGATGACCACATCGAAGTTTGCGAAAACTTGTTCTCCGCTGCGCGAAGTGAATTCAAGCATTTGGAACATGTCTATTTTCACAATTTTTTCTACGAGTCGATCTGGCGCAATAACCAACGCCGCAATAGCGAACGCCAATCGACCTTTGACTTGCTGCACACCTATCCCAGTGACTACAAGCTTATTATCGTGGGCGACGCAACCATGAGCCCGTATGAGATCGTCTACCCTGGTGGCTCGGTTGAACACATGAATGAGGAACCAGGTGAAGTTTGGCTGAAACGACTGCTAGCGCACTTTCACCGTGCCGTATGGCTTAACCCCGTCGAGGAATCCCGTTGGGCCTATACCGAGTCACTGCGTATTACGCGCGGGTTAATGGAGGAACGTATGTATCCCCTCACACCTGCCGGCTTGGAAGCCGCTATGCGAAAACTGCAAAGTAGCTAGAGGGTGTCGTCACAAGATGCCGATCCAGATCGCCATACAGCGGATCTGGGCGGCCGCCAGAAAAGAGGCCATATTCTTGGCATAACGGGCTGCGATGCCCCGCCTGCGCTTTAAGCCTTTTCGACCAGATGACGGTGGCGATACAAGTCTTTGTCATACTCGCGCTGCACTTTACGATGTTTACGTGGTGGAACAACGGCGGTTCTGTCGCAAAAAGGGTGATGGATGAGAAAAGCCCAGTCCCGTGGTGGTCCTCAGTATGCTAGGGAATAGAATTGCTGCGCTGAAGATAAAGGGGTGCCCTTGGGACAGTCGAGCTGCCCCTTGCAGATCATGTGCAGGGTTTCGATACCGGCAATTATCCTGGCGTCGAACGAAAGTCCTTGAATCCGAGCATCGGCCGAGTTCGCCGTTTGATGGCGCTGACGAAACACCTTGGCCAGCACGGGCAGGCGTTTGAGCGCCCAGCGGTGTATCGTGGCGTGATCGACCGTCACGCCGCGTTCGGCCATCATTTCTTCCAGATGACGCAGGCTCAGTGGGTAGGCTGCGTACCCGCGCACGCACATCAACATGATCTCCAGCGGATAGTGCAGACGCTTCAGGACATTGCGAAGGCTCGACATCTCGAGCTGAAGGTGGACGGCTTTCATAGGCTCCGCTTACCTGAACTTTTTCACTTCAACGGGCTTATTGCGACAGAACCATCCAACGCGCAACGACGCCGCCATGCGGCTGCGGCGTTTCCCCAGAACAGCATTGTTGTTGGCTTCGCCACTCAAACTACATTGCTTGCGTTGTCCTAACGCAACTGACGCCACCCCCAGCGCCAGATGCCATCCAGGTAGCCACGTTCAATGGCAGCGAAAAACCTTGTACTCCCGCTCGCCATCGGCAATCGGCCCAGCTGCCGCTACGGTGTCACCACCTTGCTCAACCGCCGAATTACGGGCCAAGGTATTGAGTTCGATAATGACCTTGCCCGGGTCACGCGCCACCGGCCCCAGTTTGTTCAGCACCTTTACCCTTACATTCCCCTTCAGGGTGCAAGCAGTAGTGGCTTCCAGGTTGCTGACCTCAACGGCTTCGGCCGCTGACTTGAGCGGCACAAAGGGGGCACAGGCACCCAGCGACACCACCAGCAACAAGCCCAACAGTGATTTACATTGAGCAGCCGATTTACGCATCATCCAAGTACTCCCACATAGGCATCCGCCAAGCATACGCTGGCAATCTTAATTATCATCGGGACGGGTATATTGGCTCAAGGCTTAAACCCATACCCAGCAAGCGCACCAGTTTATGCGCATGTGCTTCAATCAACCAGTCGTTACGGGCGGTACGATGCAAATAAGCGACGCTCAGAGCCCGTCCAAGGTCTCGCAAGATAAGGCGGAAACAGCCGAGGAAGTAGCATTTACAAGTGGTAAATGCGCATTCCGAGGGTGTTTTCAACGCCATATTGCCGAAGCGCAGCAGAATTTAGACAGGTTCTTAGGCTGAAATACATCGTTTCAACCAACGCATCGCCCTTTCTAGACACCATGCTGGCCACGATGGCACGTTGCCATTCGCCGCGACCCATAGCTCAGTGGCGCTGGCTGCCTGGATAACCACCCAGCCTGATGCACGCATGACATGGGTGCTCCCCCCAAGCAGGATCACGCGTTCACATACCATCGTATCGGCCAGCCACTGCGGTGGTGGTATCAGATAGGCTCTACCGGAAGCCAGCCGGACCGTACTACCCGCCGAGGCTCGGAACCACAAACAGGCGTTCACATCCAGACGCCACCGGTCGGCTATCGTCTCTTGCATGGTGCCCTCCTCAACAACATAGGGAGAGACCGGCCTTGGCACGGGAAATTCCCCGTCGCACCCACCCTGAAAGCCGACGTGACGACATAAACCTACATGCAGATACTTGGCAGACATAAAAAAACAGCGTCTTTACAAGACGCTGCTTTTTTGTACTGACCACCAAGACTTGTGGCGATCAAAACCACTGAGCGTGGAAACCCCCCGGCTTGTCGGTACGTTCAAACGTATGCGCACCAAAGTAATCGCGCTGGGCCTGAATCAAATTGGCCGGCAAACGTTCAGCACGGTAGCTGTCGAAATACGCAATCGCCGAACCAAACGTGGGTACCGGAATCCCGTTGAGTACGGCGGTAGCAGCCACCTCACGCAGGGCCGCCTGATATTCATTGGCGATCTTGGCAAAGTACGGATCAAGCAGGAGGTTGATCAGTTTTGGGTTATTAGCATAGGCATCGGTGATGTTCTGTAGGAAGCCCGAGCGGATGATGCAACCGGCACGGAAAATCCGGGCAATCTCACCGTAGTTGAGGTTCCAATCCATCTCATCCGACTGCTTGCGCATCTGCTCAAAACCCTGGGCGTAGGAAACAATCTTGGAAAGGTAGAGCGCACGGCGCACCGATTCGACAAAGGCGTTTCGGTCGGTCACCGCGGCGCGGGTCGCCGGGCCATGTAGCACCTTGGCGGCTTCGACACGCTCAGGCTTCAACGCCGAAATAAAGCGGGCAAACACCGATTCGGTAATCAAGGGCAAAGGTACGCCCAGATCAAGCGCGCTTTTGCTGGTCCACTTACCGGTGCCCTTCTGGCCAGCTGTATCCAGGATCACATCCACCAACTCGCCGCCGCTCTCTTCATCCTGCTTCTTGAAGATGCTGGCTGTGATCTCGATCAGAAAACTGTCGAGTTCGCCACGATTCCACTCGGCGAATACCTCGGCAAGTTCGGCGTTGGAAAGCCCCACCACCCGTTTCAGGATGTCGTAGGCTTCGGCAATCAACTGCATATCGCCATACTCAATGCCGTTATGGACCATCTTCACATAGTGGCCGGCGCCATCGGGGCCGATATAAGTCACACAGGGCTCGCCGTGGGCCTTGGCGGCGATTTCTTTCAGAATAGGTGCCACCAGCTCATAAGCTTCGCGCTGGCCGCCAGGCATGATGGATGGGCCTTTGAGCGCGCCTTCTTCCCCACCCGATACACCGGTACCGATGAAGTTGAAACCCAATGCCGACAATTCGTGGTTACGCCGGATCGTATCGGTATAAAGCGTATTACCGCCATCGATGATGATGTCGCCCTTGTCGAGCAATGGCTTGAGCTGTTCGATGGTCGCATCGGTGGCCGTACCGGCTTTCACCATCAAAAGGATGCGGCGTGGGGTTTCCAGCGAAGCCACGAAGTCTTTCAGGCTGTAGAAAGGCCGCAGCTGCTTACCTGGGTTTTCAGCCACCACTGTTTCGGTCTTGTCGGACGACCGGTTGTAGATCGACACCGTGTGGCCACGGCTTTCAATGTTTAGCGCCAGATTGCGGCCCATGACCGCCATGCCGATAACGCCGATTTTCTGCTTGGGCATTTGTTCTATCCAATACTTGTGCGTGGCAGCTCGGGCCACGCCATGGCCAATTGATTTGCAACGAAAGCAGACCCGCACTTTTGGCACCGGTCCCGAGGTTGATCGTTACAACAAGTCTTGGGCCGCCTTTTACCAGCAAACTCGACCTGTAGTAAAAAAATATCGGCTACAAATCAAAAAATCTGCCAGACGTTGGGCAGTACCCGCAAAGAAAAGCAGCCTACCAGTTCCCCAGTAGGCTGCGTTACATCTTTAGAACTTGCCTAAGCGTCTGCTGCGCATCGGCAATATGGCGTTGAAAACACCCTCCGAATGCGCATTTACCCTGTGTAAACGCCGCTTCCTCGGCCGTTTCCGCCTTATCTTGCTTTAGCTCGCGAGACTTTAGATAGGTTCTTACCTGTATATGACTGGTGTTAAGTTGGGCAGGCGCTACGAACCTCGCCTTGGCGTACGGTATGCACCGCGGTGCCCACAGACGATGGACGCCGATAACGCCGCCACGATGCATCTTCCAAAGCGCCCTGCATATCTGAATACCCGGCAGCGCGTCGCTCTTCAATCGAAGTGCGCGAAAACTCCGCATCGGAATCCGCTATCTGGTCGGATGCCGGATGGTAGATCAAGTGCACGATATCAAAGGTGGCCTGCTCATTGTGCTTGTGCAGATGCAGATCACTACTTACTTTGGCCGCAGCGGCAGGCGACGCCTTAGCCATTTGATGCAATGCACGCCGTTGGTTATGTTTGCTGGCCACGGCACAGATATTTTGCCGGCTACGGCTGGCATACATGATCTGCTTTTGCCGCCAGCTGACATTGCCCATATTGTTTGGCGGCAGCCCGTGCGCATCCCACAAGTCAACCATAAAGATCAAGGTATGGCCGCTGGCGCTCTCTTCATCATCGAATATGGCATCCAGCGGGGTATTCGAAACACAACCACCATCCCAGTACAGTTCGCCATCCACTTCCGTGGCAGGGAAGCCTGGGGGGAGCGAGCCACTGGCCAGCACATGTTCCGGTCCGATTTTTTGTCGGTGATTATCAAAAAATACCAATTCGCCGGTTGTCACCTTGGTAGCGCCCAGTGACAAGCGTGTGGTCTGCTGGTTGATCAAATCAAAGTTCGCCAAGCGCTCCAAGGTTGCCAACATGGCCGCCGTATCGCAGTAACTGGCTTGTTGCGGCAACATTTCACTTAGCAGGAGCGGTGACGGGAAACGTGGCTGCCAAAAATTGGGCTGGCCCAGCATCACCGCACCAAGATAACTGAACTGGTTGTACAGGCGGCGCATCTCTCCTTCAAACAGAAAGCCATCAAGGCCCGGACGGGAAATCTCCTGCCAAAGCATCTCCAGCTTACCAAGCCTGTCTTCGGGTGCATTGCCGGCCAGGATGCAGGCGTTGATCGCCCCGATCGAAATGCCGGACAGCCAATCCGGCTCGTATCCCGCCTCTTGCAACGCCTGGTAGGCACCGATGTGGTAAGCACCCAGAGCCCCACCCCCTTGCAGAATCAGGGCGACCTTGGGTTTTTCCGCCTTGTTTGGCTTTTTAAGCGCTGTTTTAGCCATCTTGTTGATCCTCCAAAAATAGGTACTGATGCTGCGAAGCAGCAGCCTTCTTTTTGGATGAAGAATTTACAAAAGCAAACAGCCGTCCATCAAAAACCAGCCTTAGCCGCTGCCCTGGCGCATGTGAATAAGCAGTCACTTGAAAAAACCTCGGTTTCCCATCGCCAAAATAAAAAATCAGCCCTCCATTTCTGGCGGGCTGATTTTTAAGTGCCTTGCAAACTCCCGGTATTACTTAACGGCGATAGTATCCGCTACGTCCTGGTAATCCTTGATCTCGTTGAAGTTCATGTATTTGTAGATCTCTCCGGACTTGGCATTCAGAACACCAATGTCAGCCATGTACTCGTCGCGGGTAGGAATGCGGCCCAGCTTGGCACAGATCGCTGCCAATTCGGCTGAGCCCAGATACACATTCGAGTTCTTACCTAGGCGGTTTGGGAAATTACGGGTAGAAGTCGACATCACGGTTGCGCCTTCCTTCACCTGGGCTTGGTTGCCCATGCACAACGAGCAGCCGGGCATTTCCATACGTGCACCAGCCGTGCCAAAGGTGCCATAGTGGCCTTCCTTGGTCAGCTCCTCGGCATCCATCTTGGTGGGCGGGGCCACCCACAGCTTGACGGGGATATCGCGCTTGCCTTCCAGTAGCTTCGATGCAGCACGGAAATGGCCGATATTGGTCATGCATGACCCGATGAATACTTCGTCGATAACCGCCCCCGATACATCGGACAAGGTCTTCACATCATCCGGGTCGTTCGGGCACGCTACGATAGGCTCGTGAATGTCGGCGAGGTCGATTTCGATTACAGCGGCGTATTCCGCATCCGCATCACCCTTCAACAACTCCGGATTCGCGATCCAGGCTTCCATGGCCCTGATACGTCGTTCCAGCGTACGAGCATCGGCGTAGCCATTGGCAATCATATTCTTCATGAGCGTAATGTTCGACGTCATGTATTCAATGATCGGCGCTTTGTCGAGATGCACGGTGCAGCCAGCAGCCGACCGCTCGGCCGATGCATCGGACAACTCAAACGCCTGCTCCACTTTCAGGTCAGGCAGACCTTCGATTTCCAGGATGCGGCCTGAGAAGATGTTCTGCTTGCCTGCCTTGGCCACCGTCAACATACCCGCCTTGATGGCATATAGCGGAATGGCGTTGACGAGGTCACGCAGGGTGACGCCGGGCTGCATCTTGCCCTTGAAGCGCACCAACACTGACTCCGGCATGTCCAGCGGCATAACGCCGGTGGCAGCGGCAAAAGCCACCAAGCCGGAACCGGCCGGGAAGGAAATACCAATCGGGAAACGGGTATGCGAATCACCACCGGTGCCCACCGTGTCAGGCAGCAGCAGGCGGTTCAGCCAGCTATGTATCACCCCATCGCCGGGGCGCAACGCCACGCCACCACGGGTGCTGATAAAGGCTGGCAGTTCCTTGTGCATCTTCACATCCACCGGCTTAGGGTAGGCGGCAGTATGGCAAAACGACTGCATGACCATATCGGCGCTGAAACCCAGGCAAGCCAGGTCCTTCAACTCGTCGCGGGTCATTGGGCCGGTGGTGTCTTGCGAACCCACGGTGGTCATCTTTGGTTCGCAATAGGTGCCGGGACGTACGCCTTGGCCTTCTGGCAGACCGCAAGCACGACCAACCATCTTCTGCGCCAGCGAGAAACCCTTGCCGCTGTCGACAGGTGGCTTGGGCAGGCGGAACTCGGTGCTGGCAGCTAGGCCCAGCGCTTCCCGTGCCTTGCTGGTCAGGCCACGGCCGATGATCAGGTTGATACGGCCACCGGCACGTACTTCATCAAGGATCACGTCTGACTTAAGCTTGAACTCGGCCACCACGGCACCGTTTTTTTCAATCTTGCCGGCATAGGGATACACATCGATCACGTCGCCCATATCGAGCTTGGATACATCGACTTCAATCGGCAACGAACCGGAATCTTCCTGCGTGTTGAAGAAGATCGGCGCGATCTTGCCACCAAGGGTAACGCCACCAAAGCGCTTGTTCGGCACGAAGGGAATGTCCTGGCCTGTGGCCCATACCACCGAGTTGGTGGCGGACTTACGCGAGGAACCGGTACCGACCACGTCGCCCACATAAGCAACCAGATTGCCCTTCTTCTTCAGGTCTTCAATAAACTGCATCGGGCCGCGCTTGCCGTCTTCTTCCGGGGTGATACCGGGACGGGCGTTCTTCAGCATCGCAAGGTAATGCAGTGGGATATCAGGGCGCGACCAGGCATCCGGTGCGGGTGACAAGTCATCGGTATTGGTTTCGCCTGTCACCTTGAAGACGGTCACCGTGATTTTCTCGGCCACTTCCGGGCGGCTCTTGAACCATTCGGCATCGGCCCAGCTCTGCAGCACACCCTTGGCGTTGGCGTTACCTTTATCGGCCAGTGCTTTCACGTCGTGGAAGTAGTCGAATACCAGCAAGGTCTTCTTGAGGCCTTCGGCTGCAATGGCACCCACCTCATCATCAACCAGCAGGTCCACCATCGGCTTGACGTTGTAGCCCCCCACCATGGTGCCTAACAGCTTGGTCGCCAATGCGCGGTCGATTAACGGGCTCTTGACCGAACCCTCAGCTACCGCCGCCAGAAAAGACGCCTTAACCTTGGCGGCATCGTCCACGCCGGGCGGCACGCGGTGGGTGATCAGGTCCACCAGGGTCTGCGCTTCACCTGCCGGCGGGCTCTTCAAAAGCTCCACCAAGTCGGCGACTTGTTGTGAAGTAAGCGGCAGCGGGGGAATACCCAGAGCGGCGCGCTCTGAAACGTGCTGGCGGTAGGCTTCTAGCATGGCGATGACCTTTATACGGTTGCGGTTGCGATATTTAAAAGGGGAAGCAGACGGGCTGCTCCCCATCCGGCCGGGAGTGCCGGGCAAGTAATCAAACCTGCTGATTTTATAGGCTATTTTCCTGCTTTAACCCTAGCCAAAAGGCTGTTTCAACAGGTAAAAGCCGATAAGGAATGCGGCGGAGATTACGCGTAAGCCGGGCAACGCACAAACGAGTAATCGCGACAGCCACTGTGAGTTATCATCACAGCATGAGCCAACCCCTCCCTCCCCTGAATGCCCTACGCGCCTTTGAGGCAGCAGCAAGGTTAGAGAGCTTTTCTGCTGCCGCCAACGAGCTGTTCGTTACCCACGGTGCTGTGAGCAAACAGATTAAGCAGCTGGAAGAATGGTTGGGGATAAAGTTGTTTGAGCGCAGCGGCGGTCGGGTCAAACTCAGCGATACCGGATGGCGCTATCTGGTGCAAGTGCAGGATGGCTTCGACATCATCGCCAACGCGACTGCACAGCTACAGCAGCCAAACCGGCAACGCCGGCTGGTAATCAACTCCACGCCCACACTGGCCATGCATTGGCTGCTGCCCCAGCTCACCGACTTCCAGCGCCAGCACCCCGATGTGGAATTACGCCTTGTCACCAGCGACCGTGATGTCAGCCGGCTGGACAGCCCATTTGATCTGGCGATCCGCCGTGGGCCGGGTGATTGGCCCGGCTATATCAGCAAGCCTTTTCTGGACGAATGGGAAATCCCGTTGTGCAGCCCTACCCTGCTCGAACGCAACGCCATTCACACACCGGCCGACCTGGCTAGGCATACGCTGCTCTATGCCGACACACGCCCCACCGCCTGGCAGCGGTGGCTTACCCTGGCCGGCGTACCCGAGCTGAAACCGGCCGCCACCCAGCAGTTCGATCACTTTTATCTTGCTCTACAAGCCGCCATGGACGGCCTGGGTATCACACTTGGCCCCCTGCCCATGATGCAAGCCGAAATCGACGCCGGCACACTGGTTGCGCCATTGTCCGGCCCAACGGTGCGGGTACGCGGTTATTGCTGGATTACCCCCCGTGCGGTGATGAACGACCCTGCCATCACCGCCTTCTGCCAATGGCTAGAAGCACGCGCCGCGGCCTTAGAACCTGTCTAAAGTCTGCTGTGCGTCGACAATATGGCGTTGAAAACACCCTCGGAATGCTCATTTACCACTTGTAAATTCCGCTTCCTCGGCTGTTTTCGCCTTATCTTGCCTTAGCTCGCGAGACCTTAGACAGGTTCTTAAAAACCATGGGCTAACGTCAGCGTCACCCGTACATGCCCGACGGGTGTACACCAAGATGCGTAATCAGAAGCTAAAGTAAAGAGCACGCGCCATGCTTGCTTTTGCGTGGGAGATAGGTAAACGATAGGGCCAATATCGAACCCCATGCCGCGCCAGATGGTCGTATGCGGGATAAGTCAGTCAATTGGGAGATCACACATGCCGCACAATTTGCATAACACCCTCAAGACCTTGGCCTTGAGCTCTGGCAAATCGCTCCAGTACTACAGCTTGCCGGCATTGGAGGTCGCAAAAATCGGCCCGATCAGCAAACTGCCAGTGTCGATCAGACTCGTGCTTGAATCGGTGTTGCGCAACTGCGATGGCAAGAAAGTCAGCGAGGAGCATGTCCGCGAGTTAGCCAACTGGCGCGCAACCGCGGCGCGCGTGGATGAGATTCCCTTCGTTGTTGCACGCGTCGTATTGCAAGACTTTACCGGTGTGCCGCTACTGGCCGACCTTGCCGCCATGCGCCATGTCGCCGCCAAGCTGGGCAAGGACCCCAAGACCATTGAGCCCCTGGTGCCGGTCGACTTGGTGGTGGACCACTCAGTGATGATCGACCACTACGGCAGTGCTGATGCCCTGCGCTTGAATATGGAATTGGAGTTCCAGCGCAATAGCGAGCGCTATCAGTTTATGAAATGGGGCATGCAGGCCTTCGATACCTTCAAAGTGGTGCCACCCGGTATCGGTATCGTCCACCAGGTCAACCTCGAATACCTGTTCCGCGGGGTGCAGATTCGCGATGGCATGGCCTTCCCGGATACCCTCGTGGGCACCGATAGCCACACCACCATGATCAACGGTGTCGGCGTGGTGGGCTGGGGTGTCGGTGGCATCGAGGCGGAAGCCGGCATGCTGGGCCAACCCGTCTATTTCCTGACACCGGACGTGGTGGGCGTCGAGCTCAAAGGCAAGCTGCGCGATGGCATCACGGCAACCGACTTGGTGCTGACCATCACCGAAATGCTGCGACGCGAGAAGGTCGTGGGCAAATTCGTGGAATTCTTTGGCGAAGGCGCCGCCAGCCTCAGCGTGGTGGACCGCGCCACCATTGGCAACATGGCACCTGAATATGGCGCCACCATGGGCTTTTTCCCCGTCGACGACAAAACCGTGGCCTACCTGCGTGGCACCGGTCGGCTGGATGCCGAAGTCGAGGCTTTCGAAGCTTACTTCAAAGCCCAAGGACTATTCGGCATGCCCAAGCCGGGCGAGATCCAATACAGCAAAACCCTGTCGCTTGACCTCACTACCATCGTACCCAGCCTTGCCGGCCCCAAGCGCCCGCAAGACCGCATCGCTCTGCCCGACATGGCCAGCAGCTTCAACAGCCTATTTAGCCTGCCGATCAGTGAAAATGGCTTTGGCAAACCGGCGGCAGAACTGGGCAAACGGGTATCCACCCAACACAATGCGGCGGCCAGCGCACAGCCGCTCCGGCAAATCGCGCCCGTGCACAATATGGTCGAGATGGTGGACAAACCCACTACTGCCGCCAAAGTATCCAATATCGATATCGGCCATGGCGATGTCCTGATTGCCGCTATCACCAGCTGCACCAATACCTCCAACCCAGGCGTGCTGCTGGCCGCCGGCCTGTTGGCCAAGAAGGCTGTGGAGAAGGGCCTGACTGTACACCCGCGCGTCAAGACCAGCTTCGGCCCTGGCTCGCGCGTCGTTACTGAATACCTGAAAGAAACCGGCCTGCAGCCCTACCTCGACCAGTTAGGCTTCAACGTTGCCGCCTATGGCTGCACAACCTGCATCGGCAATGCCGGCGACCTTGCCCCCGAATTTAACGAAGCCATCATTGACAACGACCTGATCGCCGCCGCCGTCCTTAGTGGCAACCGCAACTTCGAGGCACGCATCCATCCCAATATCAAAGCCAACTTCCTTGCCAGCCCACCGCTGGTGGTGGCTTTCGCCCTGGCGGGCCGCGCCAATATCAACCTGGAAACCGAACCACTGGGCACCAGCAACGACGGTAAACCCGTCTTTTTGCGGGATATCTGGCCCAGCAGCGACGAAATCGCCGCCTTGATGCACTTCGCCATGAACCCGGAGGTGTTTCGCCGCCTCTATGGCGACTTCACGCGTGACCACGACCTGTGGAACGCCATCCCCGCGCCTACCGGCCAAGTCTATACCTGGCCAACGTCCACCTATATCGCCCGGCCACCGTTCTTTGAAGACTTCAGCATGCAACCGGGCCAAATCAATGAAATCCGCGGCGCACGCGCCTTGCTGGTGTTGGGCGACTCGGTCACTACCGACCATATCTCACCGGCGGGTTCATTCAAGGACAGCACGCCGGCGGGCCGCTACCTGCTTGAGCATGGTGTGCAAAAGGTGGACTTCAACAGTTATGGCAGCCGGCGGGGCAACCACGACATCATGATTCGCGGCACCTTTGCCAATGTACGGGTGAAAAATCTGATGCTGCCACTAAAGGCCGATGGCAGTCGCCAGGAAGGCGGCTATACCTTGCTTGATGGCGTGCAAACGTCGGTCTACGACGCCGCTCAGGCCTATATCGCCCGGGGTACACCGACCGTGGTTTTTGCTGGTGAAGAATACGGCACCGGTTCCAGCCGTGATTGGGCCGCCAAAGGTACCCAGTTGTTGGGCATCAAGGCTGTGGTGGCGCGCAGCTTCGAGCGTATCCATCGCTCCAATCTGGTCGGGATGGGGTTATTGCCCCTTCAGTTCAAAGGCGATGCCAATCAGGAAAAACTCGGGCTGAAGGGCGACGAGACTTTTGACATCATCGGTGTGGACGCCAGCCTTAAACCGCAGCAGGACCTTACCCTACGTATCACCCGGGCCGATGGCAGTCACCAGGATGTACAAGTACTTTGCCGTATCGACACACCCATCGAGGTTGACTATTACAAGCACGGCGGCATTCTGCCCTTTGTGCTGCGGGAACTTATGGCCAAGGCTTGATATCTAGATAGTGTGTAAAGTCGGGTCGGCTTAAGGCCGACCCATTGTCCAACCCAACTATCGATTTATGTACAACGAAGACGATCTCGCTTCCGCCATCAAAGCCGGTGTTCTGACCAACGACACTGCCACCGCATTTAGAGCCCACGTCGCGCAGCAAAAGGGCCTACCCAAAAATATCCACGAAGAAGACTTTCGGTTCATCACCGGGTTCAATGATATTTTTGTGTTCATTGCGTGTGTGTTACTGCTGGCCTCGATCGCTTGGATTGGCGCAGCCGCCACTCCCCCGGTAGGCGCATTGGGTGTCGCTGCCGCAGCATGGGGGCTGGCTGAATTCTTTACCCGTAAGCGCCGCATGGCGTTGCCTTCCATTGTGTTGCTCCTGGCTTTTGTCGGTGGAGTCTTTATGACTTTCGCCTTCATGCCAGGCAATAAGGATGGGAGCCTCGCTTCTGCCAGCGCCATTGCGGCGGCAGCGGCATGGCTGCACTGGTTACGTTTCAAGGTGCCCATCACCGTCGCAGCAGGTGCCATCGCCTTTATTGGCGTGGTCATCACCTTGTTGTTTCCAACGGCAAATGAGGCTGCAAAGTCAGCAGACATTCTTTCTGTCCTGGCTGGTGTAGGTGTGTTTATCCTGGCACTGCGTTGGGATACCGCCGATACCCTGCGACAGACCCGCAAGGCAGATGTTGCGTTCTGGCTCCATCTCTTGGCTGCGCCATTGCTGGTGCACCCGGTATTAGCTTCGCTGAATATCTTCGGCGGCCCTACCAGCCCGGCCCAAGCTATCATGGTGGTGGGGCTCTATATTGTCATCGCGCTGGTTTCCCTCACGATTGACCGCAGGGCATTGATGGTGTCGGCTCTGGCTTATGTCTTGTACACCTTCAGCGCACTGCTCAAGCAATATGGCGTAGTCAGCCTGCACTTTGCCATCACGGCAATGGCTATTGGCTCTGCCTTACTCTTGCTGTCCGCATTTTGGCACCCGAGCCGCGCACTCATACTCAACTGCTTGCCACTATTCGTACGGAAGAACGTCCCACCGTTTCACTGACGCCACGCAACCAACGACTAGCCAGACTGCGATTTGTTTGACCTGACTTTATCCTGCACACTCCGGCAACCGATTACTTTGCCGAAGGCTGCTCCCAGCTCATGCCAACCGTATCCAATAAGCCACTGGTGGGCGCATCTATCGTACTCGTGGGGCTGCTCGCCCTATCGGGCGTACAGCCTTACGATCGCGGCACTTGGCTTTTGGAAGTATTTCCCGTCCTTATCGTGCTACCGCTGCTGTGGGCAACGCATCGCTCTTTTCCCCTCACCACGCTTTTGTATGCCGGCATTTTTTTACATGCTGTCGTCTTGATCATCGGCGGCACTTACACCTATGCGCGCGTCCCCCTGGGGTTTCAGATTGCGGAACTGCTGGAGCTGAGCCGTAACCCCTACGACAAGATCGGCCACTTCTTTCAAGGCCTTATCCCCGCTCTGGCAGCGCGCGAGATACTCATACGCGGCGCATACATACGGGGGCCAAAGATGCTTGGCTTTATCGTCATCTGCATAGTGCTTGCGATCAGCGCCACCTACGAATTGATCGAATGGGCCGCCGCGTTGGCGCTTGGCCAAGGCGCTGACGAATTTCTTGGCACCCAGGGCGACCCCTGGGATACACAATCCGACATGTTCTGTGCCCTGATCGGGGCAATCACCACCTTGTTATGCTTCTCGCGCAGGCATGATCGCCAGCTTCCATTGCTGCTATCCACTGATAATCCGCAGCGGCCTACATAGGCGACATCCCTCTCAACAGCCCTGTCCTCGCCTAATAGGGGACAACCTTGGGCATTGGTCTCCCGGCAATCAGCAAACTTCATCATTTGTCCCTTGAGGCCGGCAGCCTATATTTCCAATGCTAGAAACCTGTTCAAGCGCAACCACCACATCCTACAAAGCGAAAATTATTCGGGGAGATTTTTATGTCCGCCACCGCCCAGGCCAAATCGACTTCTGACCGCGAACTGATGCTAAGTCGCCTAATCAACGCCCCACGCGAGAAGGTGTTCCGTGCCTGGACGGAGCCGGAATTACTCAAGCAATGGTTTGCGCCATTGCCTTATACAACGCCGGTAGCCCTGCTCGATGTAAGGCCTGGGGGCTCGAGTCTGGTGGTAATGCGCAGCCCAGAGGGGGTGGAACTACCGAACCGGGGTGTCTATCTGGAGATCGTCAAAAATGAGCGGATTGTGTTCACCGATGCCTATACAGCAGCCTGGGAACCCGCAGAAAAACCATTTATGACAGTCGTGCTGACGTTTGAAGATATGGGCGGCAAGACTAAGTACACCGCACGTGTACGCCACTGGAGCGTTGCCGACTGTGAAACGCACAAAAAGATGGGCTTTTATGAAGGCTGGGGGCAGTGTGCCGACCAGCTTGCCACGCTGGTGGAGAATATGTAAGCATTGAGGGCGGGTTAGGAAACACCGCCCTTTCTAGCGGCAAGTCTCAACGGAATAACGTTGGGACCCGACCAAGCGGAATATACCGTAGCGACACATTAAAAAGTTGTACTCACATCGCACCATCGCTTGTATTCGGCTCACGCTCAATTCAGAAAATCTACCTCTTGATTACACACCCAAAGAATATATTATAGGGGCGGCCGGGAATATATTATCCCGATTCGATTAGGCCATACACATGCCGAATCCAAGTTAACATCTCCCGTTTACCATTAGGACAAAGACATAATAGATAACTGAATGTTACAATCAAATATTATTTAAACACCTAAGATTCACTATCATGAATAGCATTGTCGGTGTAGTTAATTTTGCCAGAGAAAGACTAACTTTCCAGTCAGATATACACACATACTTTCGAGCAATGCTACTGCTGCACATTGCCTTTTCAATGCCCGTCGCATTTGCAGATAAAATTATTCGCATCAGCGTTCCTTCAGACGGCTTACCCCCTCTCCTATTTGTTGAGCCTGGGCAAGACACCTATGGATTGATTATTGATGTATTACAAGAAATAGTTAAAAACTCTGGTTATATAGTTCAGGCAGTGGCAACCCCCGAGAAACGCATTGAATCGGTAGTTCATAACCAAACTGCGGATGTAGCGTATCGGGCAATAGAATGGGCTGTACAACCTGAGCGTTTTGTTTTTACTGATTCATTTTTTCGTGTGCGAGATGTTGTATTCTCAAACACCCTGGCACCCGTGGTTTATGAAAACCCTATGTCACTGGAAGGAAAAGTAGTAGGTACGCATCTGGGCTATTTTTATAAATCCCTGGATACCTTTTTCCAGCATGGCTATATGAAACGCGAAGACGCACCAACTGAAAAAACCATATTGGCCAAACTACTGATTGGTCGTAGCGACGTGGCTATCCTCAATGAAATTACCGGGTCTTGGATTATTAAGACACAAGGATGGGCAGATCATTTAGGTCACTCAAACAAGGAAGTTGATAGCTATGACCTACGTTTTATGTTCAGCAAGAAGTGGAAGAAATATATGCCGCGCTTTAATCAGGAACTGACCAGAATAAAAAGAAATGGTCGGCTGGCTAAATTAATTGCTCACTATATTAAAAAATAAACAAGATCAATTCGACATCAATAACATTTACCGCCAATGCTACTCTATTCAGCAGAATATTCTGGCTGTGAAATATACATCAGACTTAGTAAAATAAAACCAATAAACGCATAGGCTTTCATTTGGCCATTCCATTTATTGGCCCACATGGCGAAATACTCGCCCCCAATTACGGCAAAACCCGTATACCAAACCAAAATAGCAATGAGGCAACCAAGCGTAAAGCAGCTTTTCCCTCGTAACAGAAAGTTTGCCTTGGTGTGCATTAGCGTGCCAATTAATATACAGCCCCCACCAAGACTGCATAGCAGACCAAAAGTCAATTCACCACAGATGATGGCGATATAGAAAGCCTGCTGCAGCCCTACATTGGCAATAGCTCGTGCTTGCAACACCGGGCTTGAAAACCAAGGTTCCATACTGTCCATCGCTAACACATGCTGAACAAATTGCCAGTTGGAATTAAAATCAAGCATATTCCCGCTAGCGACAAGTAGACCGAAAAAGCCGATCGAAATCGCCAACACGCCTTTAGTCAAACGTTGGATCTGAATGAATTGCTGATTGGTTGTCATTTCGGAGATTTCTGTAGCATCAGTGGGTCGAAATACTTCTACGAAGACACTAGATGTGTCTGACAATGTTTATTACTCGCGCCCTTCTATAATACAGACTGATAAATATTCTGCCATTAGGCATTAACCCTATCCACATTCTGGCAACGTAAAGTACGATTCCTTGATTGCCTACACATACCTTAAATGGTGAGAGATTACTAAAAATGCGCATATTCACTGTCTTAGCGCTTGCGGTTTCCGCCGAGGTTGCTGCAGCCAGCCTTGAACTTTCCTGCCCGGCTGAAATAGAAACAAAACAAGAAATCGTTACCCCGCCCAGCGGATGGCGCATCTCAAAATCATCCCCTACGGTGCTTGATCAGGGCACAACTACCAGCAAGCATCATGGCGAGGTCACCGGCTTTTCATCAGGCCCGCCGGAAGAAAGGGCAATACTGGCACCAGATAGAACCATTAAATCCAAGAAAGAGCGCAGTTTCATCAATGTCTGGCCCTTCTCTACGTCTGAAGAGAATTGGTTTATTTGCAGCTATCGCAATAGTGTCATCGAGTTATCAAAACCCTTACCCGCAGGGCTTAAGCAATGCAGTATCCAATACAACAATGCACAAATGGTGGCACGCGCCTGGTGTGACTAGCCAAGTTTGATTGTGGGGCGCAGTCCTTTTCGCCGCGTTTAGCATGGACGAAGAATCTTTTTTACGGTCTGCCACCCGCAGCTGTCAGCAGGGTGAAGTGGGGGTAGCTAGCACGCCGATTGGCTGCTACTACGGTATCAGCCTCACGCGCGATGGGTAGCCTTCCTTTTTCTTCCCATCCGCTTGGCATTACACTATCAACCTACCTCGCTGGATGCCGGGACGTAATGGGATTCTTCTCTAAACTCTTTGGCCAACAAGCCAAGCCGTCCTCACCCACTACGGTTGCGACCGCACCTCCTGCGGCCGATTCATCTACCTTGACGCCAGACCAGCTGGCGCTTGCCGGCGCACGTACCGCTTTATCGCTGGACGACTTTAGCGCTGCACTTGTCGCAGCGACCCCCTTGATGCAAGCAACGGACAAATCCATACGCCAGGATGCGATTCAGATTTGCTCGCTGGCGGCAATCGCGTCGGAACAATGGCCGGATGCCTATTCGGTGACGCAAAAGCTGTTTGAACTGGCACCCACGGCACACCATGCGCTGCAATTGGCGGTCGCCGCAATCATGATCGGTGACGCGAAGCGGGGGGATGCATGGATTAGCAAGGCTATCGAAATCAACGAGCGGCGCAAAGTATTGCCGCCCATGCTGATTCGAACCCAATTTATCCGTGCCTTGGTCCAGCAACAGCAGCTGGCACCGGCCCTGCCCCATCTGGATTGGATGAAGGGTGTCTATCTGCCCCTGCACAATACCGACCCTACCTATCTGGCACTGCGGGGCCTGCCCGACTTTGATGCATTCCTGGCACAAAGCTGGCCGGTGGTTATACCGGTGCTGGCTTCCAGCCAAGCTATTGTCTGGTACAGCGAGATGTTGCCGTATCTGGATACGCCCGGCCAAAGTGCTGTTCGTGCTGTGCTGCGAACCCAATTGGGCTTTGACAGCTAGAATCGATGACTGAACTGTTGCTGCAAGGTCTGTAGAAATGCACTGCGGTCGGCCTAGCCTGTAGCGAATAACGCGCTGCAGATCGCCGATACCCTCTCCACCACGCCATCGTAGTCATCGCGTATCTTTGCAATCGCCTCTCTCAGGCGCACAGGCTCGTTCAAGGGTAGGCAAAACTCGCTCAACCCCAGTGAAGCAAACAAGCTGCGGATTTTAGGGTGATAGTCAAACCCGATGACCGGCCGGCAGGATCGAATCCCCAACAGCAAGCCATGAAAGCGCATCGACACCACAATAGCCGCGTCAGACAGAACTTCGTCACGCCAATAAGGCCGCGGGTCGGACAGGCCAAGTTCGTGCAAGAGGGCCGTATCGTTTCGATCGATTGCGGAATCATGGACCGGCAAGCCAAAAAACATGGGCATCGGCAGAATAGCGCTGCCAGATTCACGGCAAGCCGCCGCCAGCTTGGGGGGTGACCAGTCACTGCGCTTCCACTCGCGCAGGTTCAACACAATCGGCCCCCGCCCATCGCTCGCCGCAGGGTACTGAGGAATATCATCATTCCACCAACTGAGATCAGCCCCAGCACGGATACCCGATTTCGATGGTAATACCTGCAGGGTCTCTTCGTCTCGCACATGGAAAAAAGCAGGGCGGTCTACCAGCCGCTGTGTACGATTATTAATGCCGGGGTTGTCGCTACGTGCGGAGATGCCAATTACGCAAAATGGAACACTTAGGTGAGCAAACAGAGTTTCATGTCGGGTGAAGAAAGCAGAGTCGGGCCAAATGCTGCCACCGCCTACCAGAACCAAATCAGATTCATTCAGAGCGCTATAGCTTGGCATCCAGCCAAGGAAGTTAATCGCGTGATGCATGAAGAGCCTGGCGATCGACTGCTGTAAAAGTTCATCGCCTTAGTTGAACCGATTAAAGTAACCAATAGAGGCAATACGCAGGGGCTCGCGTGTAGGTGGCAGGGTTGGCAGCATGTTGTATTCCATCTCGAGCCATAGCTCGCAGCGGTCCTAACAACACCTCCTTGCCAATATTATCAAGCGCTTCGTAGCCCCCAACAATCGCCACGCCACCCTTGCTTATGTCCTCAGACTAATGTGTCTTGTTACGTTTGTTAACTGGTTCAAATGACATAATCAGTATAGTGATCGGCACTAAGGTGTTGCATGGCGGTATAGGTGGACAGATGCACAATGCCGGAAAGCTCATCCAGAAAACCACTTTGCTTGAGCAGATCCATGACCGGCCCCTTGACCTCAGCCAAGTGCAAGTCAACTCGCTGCTCTAACAAGCCCTGGTTAAGCTCACGCAAACCCTGTAGTGCAGAGACATCAATCGCGTTGACGGCGGAAAGCACCAGCAGCAGATGGCGTGTTTCTGACCGCTCGCGCAGCAAAGCAATCAGACGGGTACGAACAAAGCGGATATTCGCAAAATAAAGGCTTTCATCCACCCGTATCGCCAGCACTTCAGGCACGACATGGGTGTTGTGACGCAGGATATTGCGGTAGTGCTCGGTCCCTGGCACCCGCCCCAATACAGCAAGATGGGGTTGGCTTGTGCGCCAGATAAACAAGGCCAATGACAGCGCCACTCCCAGCAATATGGCATCGACAACACCCAGCAGCAGCACCGCGGCGAAGGTCGCCAGGTAGACCACGGCATCACGGCGGTCATAACGCCACGCCAGCTTGAGCACGCTCAGGTCTATCATCTGGGTAACGGCAGTGACAATCGTGGCCGCCAGCACCGCCAGCGGCAGACTGGCGAACAAATCCGTGAAAACCAGAAGCACCAGCGCCATCCAGCCAGCCGACAGCACACCCGCCAGCTGGGTGCGGGCACCTGCCAGCTCATTGGCAGCAGAACGCCCGAAACTGGCTGACACCGGAAATCCCCCTGTAAGACCCGCCGCTGCGTTGGCAGCCCCAAGCGCCAGCAACTCACGGTCGGGATTGACGGTTTCGCGGCGTTTCAGCGCCAGTGATTGTGCAATCGAGAAACTGTCGACAAAGCCCACCAAGGCAATCGCCAGTACAGCAGGCAAAATGGCTTGTACCGCTTGCAAGTCAATGTTGGGCCACGCCAAAGGCGGCAGCCCCTGGGGTAAGTGACCGACCACCCGTACGCCCAACTGCAGGGTGCTTACCGCAATACCCCCCAAAGCCACGACAACAATTGGAAAGGCCTTGGCTGCAAGATCAGCATGCTTGGTCTGCATACCCAAGCGTTGTAAAAGTGGCCGTGTCCAACGTTTACCTGCCAACAACAACGCCAATGCCGCCACCGACAGCATCAACGCCGCCTTGTTCAAGCCCGCCCAGGCATTGACCAGGGAAACCAGAATTTCCCAAGCCGTCGCACCGTGAACCGACACGCCGAAGAGATGGGGTGATTGGCTCAGCACGATCAACACGGCCGAACCTGCAACAAAACCTCCGACGACCGACTGGGAAAGAAAATTGGCTACAAATCCAAATTTAAGCCCAGCCAACGCAAGGCGCAGCAAGCCAGACAGCAACGCCACCATGGCCGCCAACCCAACCCAATTGCTGCTGCCCGGTATAGCCAGCCCAGCCAACGCTGTTGCCGTCATCAACGAGGGCAAGGCAGCCGGCCCCACCGACAAGGTGGCGCTGGAACCAAACAGCGCATATACAAGCACCGGGGCAATGCTGGCATAAAGACCCGCCTGTGGTGGCAGCCCCGCCAACAGGGCATATGCCAAGCCTTGCGGCACCAGCAATACCAGCAATGTCGCACTGGCAACCAGATCGTGCGGTAAGTCAGTTAGCCGGTACCGGCGCAACCATTCAGGCATGGTGGTATCTCAGCCAGTTCAAGGTCAACGCCCCACTACATGCCTTATCACACGGCCCCTCAATCTGCATGTTCCGGGCCTTTCTCGCCTTTCGAACAGTGAATCTCATACATCAACGCGAGCACCCGCATTGCCTCATCACTGATCAGGCTGTAATAAATGTATTTGCCATCACGCCGGGTGCTGACCAGCTTTTCATTGCGCAATACACCCAGTTGCTGGCTCAAGCTGGGTTGCCGAATGCCGGTGTTGGCCTCCAGTACCGACACGCTTTTTTCTCCAGGCACCAACTGGCAAAGCAATAAAAGTCGATCTGCATTGCCTAATGGTTTAAGCAAGGTTGCTGCCGCATCCGCGGCTTGGCACAGCGTATCCAGTTGAGCCTGGGTCAACACCGCTTCACGCATGTCACTCACTCCCTAAGAGTCTGTCTAAAGTCTGCTGCGCGTCAGCAATCTGGCGTTGAAAACGTCCTCGGAATGCTCATTTACCCTGTGTAAACTCCGCTTCCTCGGCTGTTTTCGCCTTATCTTGCCTTAGCTCGCGAGACTTTAGACAGGTTCTATGGCGTTGTTTGCGCAGCGGCCAAACCCGGCTGCAATAACGCGGCAATACCTCATTCATGCAACAACGTGCATCATTACGTCCAACGTGCCATTGGCACAATATATATTCGAACAATATATTCTCAAGCAGATTAATTTCGTCGGAATGTCTATGTCTCAACCAGCCCACATCGAAGCTTTTTTCGACCCCACCACCTGGACCATCAGCTATGTGGTGTATGACCAAGTGGGCGGTAGTGCAGCCATTCTCGACCCGGTGTTGGACTACGACCCCAAGTCCGGCCGTACGGGACATGACAACGCACAGAAGGTGCTCGACTTTGTGCATGCTCATTCGCTGACGGTCACCTGGATATTGGAAACGCATGCCCATGCCGACCATCTCTCGGCAGCAGCATGGCTCAAGCAACAAGTCGGCGGCAAAGTCGCTATCGGGGCGAAAATCGGCACGGTGCAGCAGGTATTCAAAACCCTGTTCAACCTTGAAGCTGATTTCGCCACCGACGGCAGCCAGTTTGACCATCTGTTTGAGGACGACGAAACCTTCGCCATCGGTACGCTAAGCGCGCGTGCTATTGCCGTGCCCGGCCATACGCCCGCCGACCTCGCCTATCAGGTTGGCGATGCGGTATTCATCGGCGATACCCTGTTCATGCCCGACGTGGGTTCGGCACGTTGTGACTTTCCTGGTGGCAACGCGGCAACGTTGTATCAATCGGTGCGTAAATTGCTCAATCTGCCTGCCCAGACGCGCTTGTTTCTATGCCACGACTACCCGCCCGAGAACCGTAAACCTCAGTGGCAAACAACCGTGGCCGCTCAACGTGCAGCCAATATCCATCTCCATGATGGCGTAGATGAAGCAACATTCGTGGCCATGCGCACCCAACGTGACAAGACATTAGGCATGCCTATGCTGATTTTGCCTGCCATCCAGGTCAATATCCGCGCCGGCGTACTCCCTCCGGCGGATACAAATGGCATACGCTATCTCCGTATACCGATGGATGCCCTGTAAAGGCGGGGGTGTACTGCACAACTAGAAAACCGCCAATTCGTCAGAGCAAGCACCAGCAGAAAATCCAGCGCATATACGTGAAACAGTACATCGCTTCCGACCTGACTCAATGTATCAATGAATTGGCAGGACTGAACAATTTCCCAGGAAATGTGTTGCGAACAAACGGACGGGGCACCTTTGACAAGCTCTGAGCGCACGCCCCCAAGCGCGACGGCTATATTCTTTCATTCTGCTTCTGTTGAAGTACGAACAGACACTGGAACAATAGAAATTCAGAGAATTATTTTGTGTGAAAAAATCATACTTCAAAACCGCTTCTTTTTATATTTTCTTTCACTAGAGATTGAATGCTCGGGTCCATTTGTGCGCCCGGAATTATTAATGGGATTCCATTAGCACCCCTTCTTCTAACGCCCTGCTCATCCCTAGAGTTCAGTGTTGCTGAAACCCATACTAGGTTGACACGGTCTTTGTTTTCATTATCTTGTCTTAGTGAGAATCCATAATAATCCTCAACACATTCCTCTTCTTCCAAAAAATAAATCATATAGTCATGTGATGTTTTTCTGCTTACACCATCATCGCTCTCATAGCTGGAATATATCCTTGGAGTATAAGCATGATCGTTTTCATATTTTTCAACAACTATCGGTGCTAATATAGCACCTCGAATAAATCTAGGTTGTGCGTTCATATTTTCAATAACTTCCCATCCGTTCCTACAATGTCCATTTGAGTCAATTAAAATCCATACTTTTTCATTTGTGGTTGGCAAAATGTATGTTTTGTCATATTTTTTGTTGTACAGGCCAATAAATGTATGGCCTTCGTATAATGATAGCACTCCTCTTATATTGGCGCTAAATTCCATTTTTTGTTCACGTGTTAAATAGCGCTCATTAATACGAGAAATAGGTTCATTACCGTCAATATCAGTGGGGACTGCGTCAACATAAGAAATTGTTGTGTCAGAACGACCTAAAGGAGGATGGATAATAGGCATAACTCAATTCACCTTTTTATTAATAAAGCCCGTTGAGTGGCCGTCTAGGGTTACTGTAGAACGTTAGGTATCACCTAATTCCCTACTTGAGCTGTAGTGGCCAAACTATACTAAGTCATGCCCCGAGATAAATGGTTCACTCTTATCACCCACATGGAAGGAAGCACTCAAAGGTCTCCTCAAGGTGGCTATTTATTTCCTACCGCAATATTTATCTGGGCTAGGTGATCGAGTAGCCCAAGGGAATCTCCCTCAGGCTATCGCTCAACTGGTAGTGAACATTTCAATGCTCAGGGTGGTTGAGATGCGTCAATGCACGACGGTCTCTTTGCCCTGCGAGTCTACGCTGATGAGCTTACTGTCTTGGGTAACGAGGTAAGCCTGTCCTTCTCGTTCCCCAGCCCATATGATTTGCGGTGTTTTAAGCTGCTTATTGTCTTGTTTGTAAGGCCCATTATTTTCTCGCGATAGGGTGACAAAGTAGGCCGATTGTTGCTTAGGCGACCATAACAATAGACGCGCCGCATGTCCTTGATCCGCAGGCCAACTTTTGATTGGCTTTAGGTCTATTGCGGCCTTGTCAAAGGACAGCGAGACTTGGGCTGGTAGGCTCATATTGACCAAGGCGCGGTTTTTATTATCGGGCGTGGCTACCGATACCCACTCAGCTAGCTTTGTTGGATAGTGTTGAACCTTAGACAACTTTGTCGGTGTTTCTAATTTGGAAGCTTCAGCTAATCGGCCGACAAACATCTCGAGACTAGCAAGACCCATTTTTCCATTTAGGTTTTCGCTGATAGGCTGTATGCCAATCAATTTTAGCCCGTCACCTTCTAAGGCATAGATCAACGAGACATAGTCGTCATTAAACTTTACGTTTTGTCTAATGGTTTTATCATCAACCAGTTCGACCGCCACAATATGATCATCGGTTTCTTTGCCCTCGGTGTAAAGATAGTTCAGAGCATAGCTGGCATCGACTTTATTGCTGCTACGGTCAGTGCGCCACAATATCTTTTTGGCTTCATTGACAAAGAAGGCGTGCTCAGGTGTGAGCCCGACGATGCGGCTACCTTTTTGTACGGCGGCATCAGTGGTGCCGAGTGAGATCAAGCTGTGCGCTTTGCTGTCGTAGACAGTTTGGGTAGCGTTCTTGGCAGCTTCTATGAGTTTTGACTTATAACTCTCAGCGTCGGCTTTATTATCCAAATTAGCAGGCGGCTTAGGTGGCGCATCACCCATGGTCACCTTGACCAAGTCACGGGTATGGACGGTGAAGTCTTTGACGGAGGTCGTCATTATCTTCAGATGTTTTTCATCAAATTGTGGATAAGCCCTCATATCAATCGCGCTAAGCCAGTAGTTGCCAGTTTTAGGGTCGATGTCCCATGTGCCAACGGTGCCTTGAAGTGTCACAGTGGGGAGTGAATCTGATGCCGTGAATTTGAAGGGCCCTACATTATTTCCTTCTGCACCTTCATTAAGTACCGTCAGAGCTTGCTTATTCTTGGTCAGAGCGGGGTCATAAGCCAGTGTCCTATCGCTGAACTGCAGGACAAAAGTGGATGGCGTAGACGTGTTGGGGGCTTCTTTCAGACTTAGTTTTTGACTCAAACCATTATGGACACCTTTTAGCAGGTAGATGCCGCCCTTGCCTTCAAAGGTATAACTGAGCTTGTCTAATATCGGTTTGGCTTCAGCCTTGTTCAATGGCCCGAACCAGAGTATGCGCGGCTTTTGGTCGAGCAGAAGCTTGATGTCAAGCGCCTCGTACGACGGTATCAATTTTGCTATTGCATCGTTACCACCATAACAACTTAGCTTTTTGGAGGATGCAAACAGTTTATCGCAAGTTGCTTTCTCTCCGTCAGCCCAAGCCCAGCTACCGCCATTTTGGTACTCGTACCCGAGTACGATAGCCGGCACCATGGGCAATACCAGTTCTGTTGCGGCTGCAGCGTTGAACTTAGTCTCGGCCTTACCGCTGCCCAGCGCCTCGTGCAGATCAACAAAGCACGCTTTATCATCAGGATCATCCGGCCCCGACTTCCCGTTCTTGCCGCTACGACACGGTCTAGGTGTGTATCCATTTCTACTATCAGATGTACTACGTAAACGCTGATTCCCAAAAGTCACAGTGCCGGAACGGAAATCGAGTTGGCTGACAACGGCATGGGGATCGGTCAGCCACACCCCCTCTTTAAGGGCGACGGGCGTAGCGTAGGCCTGGTCAGTCTTGACCAGATAACCCAGCGCGTCATGCACCTTTTCCCGATTGACTGCCAGCTGCATACCCAGGGCACTAAAACCATAACCCAACGCCGCAATGGGCCCTGCCAAATAACCAAACCCCGCAGCAGTCCCAGCTACTGCAGGGAAAGCCGCACCGACCGCCCAAGCCCCGCTGGACACACCGAATGACGCGACATTGAAACCGAGCGAGATGCCAGTACCAACATTGCTGACATAGTCTGTAGAGGTTGCTAGGTTGTAGCTATCAATACCTATCGAACCGACGCTAGCCACTACATTGAGGCCCCCTAAACCGCGAGTCAGCCCAGTCATGCTCTTGCTGACGGCAGCACCGGGTGCCATAACCTCTCTCACCGCGACGCCTAATTTAGCTATGTCTTCTGCGGCACCCACTCCAACACCGGCGAGATTCCAATAGGTACTGAGCTGCATTGCAGGCGACAGCCCTGGTCCATCGCGCAGATAGGCCATCAGCGCCTGAGCGCCAAACGCGGTATTCAAGCCGTTGCTTGCTTCGGGGGCATGAGCACCTGCCCGCAGCCGGATATTTCGGGGGTCGCCCGGCACTGGTTCAACAAGCGGCTTCAGCTGCGCAAAACTCGCTTTGAACTCCGCCAGCGCGGTCTGTGCGGGCACAAGTTTGCTGCTGTGCTGGACGGTTAGATTTTTTGTCTCACCGGTGAGCACATTCGTCACCGGCACTGAATAACCGCCCTTACCATCGGCTATCAGCTTATCGAGCACGACTACCGAATCCTTTTGGTTGATTTTCGGATCAGCAGCAAAGACTTCATCATTCAAGGCCTGGATAGCTTGTACGTCTTGGGCTATTTTTGCTTGTTCCTTGGCTTGTTTAATGATTTCAGCATAATTATTTTCTGAAATACACGCACTGCGCGTCTCTGCGCAACCGCTTGGGCTGGGTAAATTCTTACCCAGGGGATCCGCTATTATTTTATCGATTACAGCAACGGCATTGGCGTTAGCCTGAGATGGCTTCTGCACATATTTCTGCGTCTTTGCATCCCAAATAAGGTCGAGTTTTATCAGGGAGCGAATGGCTTCTTCCTTAGTATACCAGCCAGTTTTTTCGGGTATCAAATCGCCAATTGCGTCATATTCTGCAATGAAATATTCCTTCTTTCCCTGGGCGTTGACCCGAACGAAGGCATTACGCGCGATCAGGGAAATTTGTTCTGGCTTCAGTTCAGTCTTTAGCATTCCGGTTAACGTTTTAACTAAGCTTTCAGGAAGCGTATTCTTAAAATCGTTTCCCTGAAACTTACCTGTGCCCACTAAATCGAGCCGAAGGCGCGTTATTGGGCCTTTTTTGACCGAGCCGACCGCTTGTTTTGACACATCCGCTAGTTGATCAGAATCTAGACCACCGAACTTAGTATCGTCCTCGTTTCCGTGGCCAATCAGAGCAAGACGTATGGCACCTTGGTTGTTCTGGGGTAAACCATTTCGTGTATTCAGCTGCTTGCCATCCCAGTTTGAAGTGGTTGGATTACCCTCATGCCATTGCACCCAGTCTGATTTATTCGGATGCTTACCGAATAGATTACGCGCTGCTTCGTAACTGGCATCGTCGCCTTGCAATTGGACAATCAACTGTTTGTCATAGCTAGAGTTAGAAGCATTAGTATTCCCCGGCGTAAAAACAGGTTTTTCCCATTTACCAAAGTCAAGCGTAATAGGCTTGTTGTCAATTTTGACAAGATCACCTGAGGGTGTAAGCAACTGATTGTTAGTGTCCACTCTACCTAAACTCGGTCCGACGTTTTCCAGTATAAAATCGGCGTATGCACCTTTAGCAAAATAAGTATGATTCTGAAATCTATCTGCACTCTGATAATTAGGGATAAAATCATTTATTTTTGGATCATTCTCATTGATGAATATGTCGCTAGTTTTTATGTTATTCTCCCGCATAAATTGGAAAAGCTTTTTTATTGCTTCTCTGTCGGCGTGACGCCAAAGGATTTCAGGATTTAATTTCCAATCTGTGCCCAACTCTACGGGATATTTTATCAATTGGTTAGTATATTTTAGAATTTCACCGTTAAAGTTTTTTGTGTCTTTGTAGGCCACCCCAATATCGAATAAATCACCTACTTTTGCCTTCATCTTAGCAGTAGTCCCTAAAAATCCGACATCTACCTCAGCTGACCAATCTTTTTTTAACTGTTCTGACCAATCAGGTTGATTCCTAGATGCTTCATCTTTGGTCACTACCATATAATCACCATGCTGCTGTAGTCTGGCCAAGGTTTTATCATCACTCAATAGGTTGCTTAACAATATATTTTCACCGATATCCCCGGCGCTAACATAGACATTTGGGGGTATTTTTTTTAAATTTCCTTCTACAATAATATTGTGTGCCAAGTCTTCTTCTTCATAAGGATCAACATGAGTAATTTTTTCATCATTAACACTCAATGAAGTAGTGGCGGCGATTATTTTAAAATCATCTGCCAGTGGGACTTTTTCATCCACTAGGGATTTCACAGTAGATCGTAAGCATTCTTTTGACATATTGCAGGCTTCAAAGAACACCTTCTGCAGCGGCGCATTGGTTGGTTTGATAACTCTCGCTACCGTTCCCACAATATCCTTAATAGGATATTTTCCGACCCTGAATGGAGATCCGTGCGCATTATAGATAATGGTTCCATTAAAATCAGCCCCACTCAATTTTGCTTGTAACTTAGCATCAAGTTCTTTATGCCCAGTTAATAAAAATAGTCTTACCTGGCGATCTTGCCAGTATTGATCTATCAATTTCTGATAGCGTTCCGCCACTTCATCAAGATTATTTGTGACGCTAACATCAATAAAATTCTTAACCCCTTCATCACCAAATTTGCTATTTTGTATTTTTCGAACAGCCATTTCGAACTGGGGTTTTAGTGAAAGAAAAGTGTCCCGAAGCAAATTCGGTGCAATTGAACTCAGATCCATAATTTCCACCGGACTTGCCCAGCCCGGCATAGTGACTAAAAGTAACAGCAATGGCACTAGCCAACGCATTAGCGTAATAGGCAAGCGCAAGCGTTGCCAATAGGAGGAAAACTGAGCAACTTGATTCTTTGCAGAAACGGGCGAGGTAAATAACATCAACGACCCACGCCAGCCCGTTTCTGAGTTGCCTGTTGATAAAGCTGGTGGTCGACACTTTGGTACTGCACTGGAACGTGGCCATAAGTAGACTTGGCCGTCACGCAATGCTTCAATGCCAATGCCGGTTGCGAAATGTTTGCCAACCGGTAAAGGTGAGGGTTCATAAAACGTGCTTTTAAACCCAGCGAATGGGGTTTCATTACCAATGAGACTTTATTAAGCGCCTGTTTGCCTTGGTCGAATTGCATTTGAATGCCTCCAAGTGAATATATGGTCAGATCAGCTTGTAATAAGCCACGACAAACACACTCGTACTTGGCGTGAGCACCTAGTCCCATGACGCAGGGGATACTCGACGCTCCATATAATTCATTTGGCGATTTACGCCATGGACGATAGGTCGAAGAGGTCACACTGGGCATTGCGCCCATAGAAAACGCTTTCAGCTTGATAAGCGTATGTCGACCGTGTTTGTTATATTCAACTTAAATGTTGCACATCATAACGGTCTTTCGAAAAAATCAGCTTTTGTCGATTTTTAACTTTCCAGGCAGGTATTTGTCGGGCGAGTGCCCCTGTTTGCCCCAGAATAGGAACAAATATTGGTAATATTCACGATCAGATTTTTGGCTTAAATGTATTGACTAGTTCGTTCAAACCATCAAGTTGGCATGCTTTCTACTGAAAATAAGTCTTTTATTAAGTTGACTGGTTTTATGCTCGCTTCTGTCAGGCAAGGAAATCCCCCATATAGCGATATAAATCACAAGCCTGGCTTTCTTCTGCCGGCTTGACATTTGTTTCCTCAAATTTCGTATTGGCATATCCAACCGTTGCTACAAGCTGCGGAAGGTCAAAAAGGGAATGACCAGTGGTGCTGAACTAATTGTCCGGTTGCGATGCTGCTGCATTGGGAAAGAATCGCGTCGTATTCCGCAACCGGTTAGGACTTGTGGGTATCTGGCTTGGGAGGGGGAAAAGAATGGCAGCACAACGAGGTAATGAAGCAAGGCCGGGTGCCAGAAAATGTAGAGAGGGACCTGTCAGTAATTTCGTGTTCAGGGCATATCATGCTCCCAAGGAGAGTGTATGCCTCGCAAACAGAAAGCCCAGCCCATAGCTTTGCCGTCGATTTCCGCCGAACTGCTGGAGCAATTCGGCAACGAGCCCATGACGACTGAGACCATCAATACCGCTACGACAGCCCTTAAGAAAGCCTTGATTCAACGGGCACTGGCTGCCGAGATGAACCACCATCTTGGCTATCCAACCGGTGCGCCTAAGCCAAATAGCGTTACCAATCAACGCAACGGCTGGGGCGCCAAGACCATCCTGACTGAGGATGGTCCAATCCGAATCGAAATCCCTCGCGATCGCGACAGCCGTTTTGAGCCGCGGCTGATTCCCAAGCATGAACGCCGTTTTACCGGCTTCGACGACAAGATTGTCGCCATGTATGCCCGAGGTATGACCGTACGTGACATTCAGGGCTTCCTACGCGAGCAATATGGCACGGAAGTCTCGCCGGCGTTCATCAGTTCGATTACTGATGAGGTCATGGCGGAAGTCACCGCCTGGCAAGCTCGACCGCTTGAGCCGATGTATCCGGTTGTGTTCTTCGATGCACTGCGGGTGAAGATCCGCGAAGACGCCGTGGTGCGCAACAAGGCAGTCTACTTGGCATTGGGCGTGCTGCCCGATGGCACGCGTGACATCCTGGGTCTGTGGATCGAGAACACCGAAGGTGCCAAGTTCTGGATGAAAGTCTTCAACGATCTCAAGACGCGTGGCGTCAACGACATCCTGATCGCCGTGACAGATGGCCTCAAGGGCATGCCCGAGGCACTAGGCGCAGTATTTCCTGCCACGACCTTACAGACCTGCATCGTCCATCTGATCCGGAACAGCCTTGACTATGCAAATTGGAAGGATCGCAAGCCATTGGCAGCTGCGATTCGGCCGATCTACACCGCGCCAA
>NZ_PDZH01000119.1 GCF_002735695.1 Chitinimonas sp. BJB300 | reverse complement strand
CTATTTCGATCGCTTGGGAGTTCCAAGACTCGCCTAACCTCAACTTCTCGAACCGCCCGGTGCGGACCCGCATGCCGGGTGGTGTGGCAGGGGTCAGCCAGGTAATCTAGCCGCCCCTATGCCGATTGTCTGAGCAAGTTCTCTCTGATTGTGTGAGTCTGTTGGATTGAGCGTTCGAGTTTTAGGCTGAGGCGTTTATGTCATCGAATCGTATGGCAGTAGAGATCGAGAGAATTGATAACTTTATCGATTCTGCCTGGTTGGCAGATGGCTGGAGCGAGCATACCGCCAGTAACTACCGTCGCGATCTGTTGCAATGGTCGAGTTGGTTAGGGGCTACGGGTGTGGATAGTCTTGCTGCCAGTAGCGAGGCTATTCGTGACTTCCTCGCAGAACAAGCTGCATTTTACGAAGCCAATCGAGGGTTGAGCGTAGAGGAGCGCCGTGCGCTGCCTGTGTTGCTGCGTGGCAAGAATGCAGCCTCCCGGGCCCGGCTGTTATCGGCATTGCGCCGCTACTATCGTCACTGGCTTGATGAGGAGCAAATTGCGCGTGATCCCACTACAGAGTTGGAAGGGCCCAAGTTGGTGCGACCGCTGCCTAAGATTTTAAGTGAAGCCGAGGTAGAGGCATTACTGGCATCGGCAGACATTGATACGCCGCTTGGGGCGCGCGACCAAGCCATGCTGGAGTTGATGTATGCCACAGGTTTGCGGGTGTCAGAGTTGGTGAGCCTACCGCTGGCGGCGTTGGATTTACAGGCAGGGGCGATTCGTATCGAGCGAGGCAAGGGGGGCAAGACGCGTATTGTCCCTATGGGCGAACTGGCACAGCAGGCATTCCTTCGGTATCTACAAGTCGGGAGGCCGACCCTGCTTGGTGGATGTGCTCACCCCATTGCTTTTCTAAATCCACGTGGCGAGCCGCTGACCAGGCAGGGCTTCTGGTTTATCGTCAAACGTTATGCCGGTCTAGCCGGAATTGCCAGTGATCGGCTTAGCCCCCATGTGTTGCGGCATGCTTTTGCAACCCATCTCGTCAACCATGGTGCGGATTTGCGCGTAGTGCAATTGCTGTTAGGGCATGCCGACATTACAACTACGCAGATTTATACACATGTGGCGCAGACGCGTTTGCAGGCATTACATGCCCAGCATCATCCGCGCGCCTAGAAACCCTTTTCAAAAGGCATAGATAGGGCATAGATAGCAATAGGCCAGCCTTCATGCTTGGTTAGGTGGCTTCTCTCGTGCCATACAGATTGCTGAAGCGAAGGCTGACAGGGTAGGGAAAAAAATCTTCTACATAGCCGGCCTGGATGCGTTCTTGTTTGTTGCGCCAGAAGCTGGCACTCAGCAAGTCTTGGTGATGCTGTAGGAAGACGCGGCGAATTTCGTTGGGACCAAGCAGAAATCGGGCAAATTCCTCCGGAAAGATGTCGTTGCGTGCCACGGGATACCAAGGCTCGCTCGCCATCTCCATTTCCAGCGATGGTGCGGGTGGAATCTCCCGGAAATTGCAGTCGGTCATGTATTCGATCTCATCGTAATCGTAAAACACAACGCGACCATACCGGGTGATACCAAAGTTCTTGAACAGCATGTCGCCTGGGAAGATGTTGGCGGTTGCCAGCTCGCGTATGGCGTGGCCGTAGTCTGCTACTGCTGCTTCTAATTGCGCGGTGTTGGCCCTATTCAAGAAGAGATTGAGCGGCTCCATGCGACGCTCAATATACAGGTGGCGGATGACGACTTCGTTGTCGTTCTCCTCCAACAAGCTGGGCGCTAGCGTACGTAGTTCGACCAGCAGTTCTTCGGTAAAGCGCGCCTTGGGCAGCGCTACGTTGCTGAATTCCAACGTATCGGCCATCCGACCCACCCGGTCGTGCTGCTTAACGAGTAGATATTTTGCCAGAACGATTTCTTTGGTCACTTCCTTTGTTGGTGCGATCTCATCCTTGATCAGCTTGAACACGTAAGGGAATGAGGGGAGAGTGAAGACCAGCATCACCAAACCACGAATACCGGGTGCGACGATGAAGTCATCACGGGAGTGGCGCAAGTGGTACATCAAATCGCGATAAAAGACCGTCTTGCCTTGCTTGGCCAAGCCCAGCATGGTGTATAGCTCAGCTTTGGGCTTGAAAGGCAGCATGGACCGTAAAAAGCTGACATAGCCGGAAGGCGAGGCCATGTCGACCATAAAGTAGGCTCGATTCAGTGAGAACAGGATCGCGATGCGGGCTGGTTGCAGCAGAATGGTATCAAGGTAAAGTTTGCCTGCCTCATCATGCAGTACAGGGATTGCGAAGGGGTATTCAGCGCTGCCATTGACGGCTTTGCCAATGATGTAGGCGGCTTTGTTTCGGTAGAAGGCGGAAGACAAGACCTGTATTTGGAAGTTGGCTTCCACTTCCGGCCAATTGCCGCCGACGTGGGCGAGTGCGGACGCCACAACGTAATCAAAGTCACGGTCTAGATTAACAAAGTCACGTTTCCAGCTGAAGTCGGCAATGAGTTGATGCAGGGTCTGCCGAAAGCTCCCGTTGCGTAAGTAATAGCTACGATAGGTGGGTGGGTTGGATTCGATGTATTCGGTCGAAATCGCGGGTCGGACGAAGATGAAGTCGTTGTGAAAGTAGTTCCGGTGCAGAATCTTGCAGCAAACCGAATTGAAAAACGTTTCGGCGAGCTCGGGCTGCTTGTGATTGACCAGCATGCCTACGAACAATAGCTTGGCTTGCTGCCAAATATCATCATCCAGCCAGTCAGCATGAAACTCGTCGTGCAAACGCGCAACACATTCATCGACCCGTTCATCATAGAACCGGATTCGCTCTTTGGAAGCAGTCTGCACTGCGTGCCAGTCTCCCGCCTCAAATCGGGCCTTCGCAGCACAGCTTACCTCGCGGAAAATGCTGTAGTGGCGATCGAATCCTTCGATTAACGCTTGGGCTATGGCAATGGCTTTGGGGTGTTGGCCGGCAGGGATCAGCATCAGGGCCTCTTAGGCTTGAAGGGTTGATTTGTCTGGCGGCCGGCAGGGGGTAGAACAACGTTATGTTGCTGCCATTCACCTGGTGCGATGCCATCTAAAGTCCAATCACCGACACGCACACGTACTAATCGTAGGGTAGGCAGTCCAACCTTGGCTGTCATCCGTCTTACCTGACGATTTTTTCCTTCACGTATGGATAAGGCAATCCAACTGTCGGGAATCTGCTTGCGTACGCGAATGGGAGGATTGCGGGGCCATAGTTCCGGCGGTGCGATGTGTTCAGCTTCGGCTGGGCGTGTGATGAAGTCACCCAAATCCACCCCGCGGCGTAACGCGGCCATCTGGGTCTCGTCCGGTGTGCCTTCTACTTGTACCCAGTAGGTCTTGGCTAGTTTGTGGCGCGGATCGGCGATATGCGCCTGTAGCTTGCCGTCATTGGTAAGCAACAACAGGCCTTCGGAGTCGGTATCCAACCTGCCCGCGGGGTAGAAACCCGGTGCTTCGATGAAATGGGAGAGGGTTTGATGCTGGGCGTGATCGGAAAACTGGGTGATGACGCCATAGGGTTTATTGAAGAGGATCAACTCAGACATACGCGGCAACTGGCAGGGAAAGGGGGTTTGCCGGATAATAACAAGTCTCATGACGTCGCTTGTTCGATCTATTGCGATGTTGTGCCAAAAAAGCGAATCAGGTCCGGCCGTCACAAGCGGTCATCATTCTCACCCCAAGCTAACTCTTTCGGAGCATGCATGAGCACACAATCGCACATCACAGTTCCCACTGGCGGCCAAAAGATTCTTCCTGGCCAACCTATCCCCAATAACCCCATCATCCCGTTTATCGAAGGTGATGGCATTGGTGTCGACATCACTCCGGTGATGAAGAAGGTGGTCGATGCTGCCGTGGCCAAGGCCTATGCAGGTAACAAGAAGATTCACTGGATGGAAATCTATGCCGGTGAGAAGTCGACCAAGGTTTACGGTTCCGACGTGTGGTTGCCCGAAGAAACCATGAAGGCCTTGAAGGACTATGTTGTTTCGATCAAGGGTCCGATGACCACACCGGTCGGTGGCGGCATCCGTTCGTTGAACGTCGCGTTGCGCCAAGAGCTGGACCTTTACGTTTGTCTGCGTCCCGTACGTTATTTCAAGGGCGTGCCTTCGCCACTGAAGCAGCCGGAACTGACCGATATGGTCATCTTCCGCGAGAACACCGAGGACATCTACGCCGGCATCGAATGGGCTGCTGAATCCGAAGCCGCCAAGAAGGTGATCAGTTTCCTGCAAACTGAAATGGGCGTGAAGAAGATCCGCTTCCCGGAAACCTCCGGGATTGGCATCAAGCCTGTGTCGAAGGATGGTACGCGTCGCTTGGTCCGTAAGGCGATCCAATACGCTATCGATAACGATCGTAAGAGCGTGACGATTGTCCACAAAGGCAACATCATGAAGTTCACCGAAGGTGGCTTCCGTGATTGGGCTTACGAATTGTCCAAGACAGAATTCGGTGCTGAACTGATCGATGGCGGTCCATGGTGCAAGTTCAAGAACCCGAAGACTGGCCGCGAAATCATCGTCAAGGACGCTATCGCCGATGCTTTCCTGCAGCAGATCCTGTTGCGCCCGGCCGAGTACGACGTTGTTGCAACGTTGAACCTAAATGGTGACTATATTTCCGATGCGTTGGCTGCCCAAGTGGGTGGTATCGGTATAGCACCGGGCGCCAATCTTAGCGACACCGTTGCCATGTTTGAAGCGACCCACGGTACCGCGCCGAAGTATGCTGGGCAGGATAAGGTGAACCCTGGTTCGCTGATTCTGTCGGCAGAAATGATGTTGCGCCACATGGGCTGGACTGAAGCCGCTGATCTGATTATCAAATCTGTGGAAAAAGCCATTGCCGACAAGCAAGTGACTTACGACTTCGCCCGTCTGATGGACGGCGCAACGGAAGTTAGCTGCTCCGCATTTGGCGACGCAATGATTGCTCGGATGTAACGTGGCATACTGCACGCCGTTCGTCGGCGTGTAGGCAAATAAAAACCCCGCTTGTGCGGGGTTTTTATTTTGAACTTCAGACTGCATCTTTGCTCTCAGCGCATGGCGCTGAAAACAATTATGCGTTCTGGATGTTCGAGGCTTGCTTGCCCTTTGGACCTTGGGTTACGTCGAAGGAGACCTTTTGGCCTTCCTTCAAGGTCTTGAAGCCATTCATGTTGATCGCCGAGAAGTGCGCGAACAGGTCTTCACCGCCGTCGTCCGGAGTGATAAAGCCAAAACCTTTAGCGTCGTTAAACCATTTTACGGTACCAGTTGCCATGGTGCTAATTCCTTAATTGCGGTTGCGAAGAATAAAAGCGGCGAGCCGCTTGGATGTTGTTATGGTTCAAGGCTCGCAAGACTGGCACTCCATGTACTACGACAACCGCGTACAGCCGACAGCCGGTACTAGCTACCAACTTGAATCCAAACGTTCGCCTTTTACGCCCGTGGCATTTTGGCGTCAAGCACCCCTTACATACCTCCGCTTAGCTGTGCGCGAAATACATCACTTGAAAAGCAGCCCAGTCGGGCCAAAATTGAGTTACGGTAGTAACTGATCTTCTCACCCTGGTAAACATGCCCGCCCAACACAATGACGGCGTCGAACTCGCCAAGTCGCCTGTAAAGGTTCAACCGCCGCCACTGTATAAAGTTTTGCTGTTGAATGATGATTTCACGCCGATGGAGTTTGTCATCATCGTCCTGCAGCAGTTTTTTGGAATGGATCATGAACAGGCTAATCGCGTGATGCTCAAAGTACATATCGAGGGAAAAGGTGTCTGTGGTGTGTTTGCCAAGGATGTGGCCGCCACGAAGGTTTCCCAGGTAATGGATTTTGCGCGTCAGCACCAGCATCCGCTGCAATGTGTCATGGAGGAAAACTGATGATCGCCCAAGAACTGGAAGTCAGCCTGCATACGGCTTTCATGGAGGCACGCCAGAAGCGCCATGAATACATTACTGTTGAACACCTCTTGCTGGCCATGCTGGACAATCAGAGCGCCGCAGAAGTGCTACGCGCTTGTGGCGCCAAGATCGAGCAGTTGCGTCGTGAACTGACGGATTTCGTCGCCGAACATACCCCCTTGGTATCGGGCAGTAATGAAGTCGAAACCCAACCGACTATCGGATTTCAGCGGGTTATCCAACGTGCCATCCTGCATGTGCAATCCTCTGGTAAGAAAGAGGTCACGGGGGCCAATGTGCTGGTAGCCATTTTTGGCGAGAAGGACTCGCACGCGGTGTATTTCCTGCACCAGCAAGGTATTACGCGCCTGGATGTGGTTAATTTCATCTCGCACGGCATCAGCAAGGTTGCCCCGCAGAATGGTGGCGGCCATGGCGCGCCCAAGGGCGAGAGCGAGCACGAGAACGAGGCGGAGCAATCCGGCCATGGTGCATTGGAGAGTTTCACCCTAAATTTGAATCAAGCTGCCAGCCAAGGACGTATTGATCCGCTTATTGGCCGAGAGCCCGAGATCGAACGCGTGATTCAGGTGCTTTGCCGGCGCCGTAAAAACAACCCACTGCTGGTTGGTGAGGCGGGCGTGGGCAAGACAGCCATTGCCGAAGGGCTTGCCAAGCGTATTGTTGATGGTGATGTGCCAGACATTCTGGTGGATGCAACAGTCTACGCTCTTGATATGGGCGCACTGTTGGCCGGTACCAAATATCGTGGTGATTTCGAACAACGCCTCAAGGCGGTTATCAAGCAGCTGGCAGACGAACGTAATGGCATTCTTTTTATTGACGAGATACATACGGTTGTTGGTGCTGGGGCGGCTTCTGGCGGCACATTGGATGCGTCCAACCTGCTCAAGCCTTCCTTGAGCAACGGCATGCTCAAGTGTATCGGTGCGACCACCTACACAGAATTCCGTGGCATTTTCGAGAAAGACAATGCCCTTTCCCGGCGTTTCCAGAAGATCGACGTGGCTGAGCCCACTATCGAACAGACGGTAGAAATCCTAAAGGGTTTGAAGAGCCGTTTCGAAGAGCACCATGGTGTGAAGTACACTGCGGCAGCATTGGCAACGGCAGCTGAGCTATCAGCCAAGTACATCAACGACCGTCACCTGCCGGACAAAGCGATTGATGTGATTGATGAAGCCGGTGCGGCGCAGAAGATTTTGCCCAAGTCGCGGCAGAAAAAGACGATTGGCAAGGGCGAGGTTGAAGAGATCGTCGCCAAGATTGCGCGGATCCCACCCAAGAGCGTGTCGACGGACGACCGTAATGCGCTCAAGACCTTGGATCGCGATCTGAAAAACGTGGTGTTTGGCCAGGACATGGCGATTGACTCATTGGCGGCAGCCATCAAGATGGCCCGAGCTGGCTTGGGTAATCCACAAAAGCCGATCGGTTCCTTCTTGTTTTCCGGCCCTACCGGGGTCGGCAAGACAGAGGTCGCCCGGCAATTGGCCTATACCATGGGGATTGAGCTGATCCGATTTGATATGTCCGAGTACATGGAGCGCCATGCTGTCAGCCGGTTGATTGGCGCCCCGCCTGGTTATGTTGGTTTCGACCAAGGCGGCTTGTTGACGGAAGCGATTACCAAGCACCCGTATGCCGTGCTCTTGCTGGACGAGATTGAAAAAGCGCATCCGGATATCTTTAATGTCCTCTTGCAGGTGATGGACCATGGGACGTTGACTGACAACAACGGCCGCAAGGCGGATTTCCGTAACGTCATTATCATCATGACTACCAATGCAGGGGCAGAGGCGCTGAATAAAACCTCGATTGGCTTCACCAGCAACAAAGCGGTGGGTGACGAGTCGGCAGAGATCAAGCGGATGTTCACACCGGAATTCCGCAACCGGCTGGACGCTTCCATAAGCTTTGCGCCGCTAGGGCAGGAGATCATCCTGCAAGTCGTGGATAAATTCTTGATGCAGCTGGAAAGTCAGTTGCATGAGAAGAAGGTTGAGGCGCACTTCAGCGATGCATTGAAAGCCTATCTGGCCAAGAAGGGGTTCGATCCAATGATGGGTGCGAGGCCGATGGCGCGGCTTATTCAGGACACGATTCGCAAGGCACTGGCCGATGAGCTGTTGTTTGGCCGCTTGGCTGGTGGCGGTGAGGTCTTGATTGACGTGGATGCGGATGAGCACGTGGTACTCGATATTCGAGAGGTCATGGCAGAGTCGATTTGATGTAACAAAACAAAACGCCCAGCAAGCTGGGCGTTTTGTTTTTGAAGGGTAGAAAGAGAGAGAGTCGACCCATCACGATGGGTAAATGACCAACGGTTACGTCATGGCAGCCTAGCTTTTTCGATGAATGGCAAGCGCTGAGGGGGCTTGGCAGACCGGCATCATTTCCAACACATTAATGTTGATATGAGGCGGGAGGGTGGCGAGCCATTCCACAACAGAAGCGATGTCCTCCGGCATCAACGGCTGCGTGCCTTGGTAAACGCTTGCAGCTTTCGCATCGTCGCCTTGAAAACGCACTTTGGAAAATTCGCTGCCGCCGGCAAGCCCTGGCTCCAGGCAGCTTACCCGTACGGCTGTGCCCAGCAGGTCTGCCTTGAGGTTGAGGCTGAACTGGTGAACGAAGGCCTTGGTCGCGCCGTAAACATTACCGCCAGGGTAGGCATAGTCGCCCGCAATGGAACCGATATTGACGATCAAGCCCCGATTGCGCGCCACCATGCCGGGCAGCACTGCGTGAGTGATCGCGGCGAGCCCCAGGCAATTGGTATCAATCATCGTGTGCCAATCATCAAGGTTGGCTGCTTGGGCAGGCGCTAATCCCAGCGCCAAGCCGGCATTGTTGACCAGCACTTCGATATCAGCCCAGTCGGTAGGCAGTTCGGTAATCGCGGATCTGATCGCGGCACGGTCCCGCACATCCAGCGCCAGTGGTAATACCTGGCTTGGATACTTTTCCGCCAAAGCGGCTAATTTGTCCTGCCGGCGGGCACTGGCAATAACGCGAAAGCCCCGCATCAGCAAACGTTTTGCTGTGGCAAGGCCGAAGCCGCTGCTGGCGCCGGTAATCAGGGCAACGGGTTGAGTCATGTGGATGTTCCTACAGTAAAAGGGTTTCCAGGGTGCGGCGGTAGATGGCAGTGAGGCGGGGCAGATCGGCAATGGCGACACATTCATTGAGCTTATGAATGGTGGCATTGAGAGGACCAAACTCGACAACCTGTGGGCAAAGGGTGGCGATAAAGCGGCCATCCGATGTCCCGCCGGTGGTCGATAGTGTGGCATCCAGTCTGGTTTCTGCCTTGATGGCAGTCTGCAAAGCCTCGGAAAGGCGGCCACGTGGGGTAAGAAATGGCTGGCCGCTCAATGTCCAATCGATGTGATAGTCGAGCGCGTGCTTATCCAGAATGGCCTTTACCTTGTCCTTTAGGTTTTCTGCGGTGATGGCGGTGCCAAAGCGGAAGTTAAACTGCGCGGTCAATTCGCTGGGTATGATATTGGTCGCACCGGTACCGGAATGGAGATTGGATATCTGCCAAGTCGTGGCAGGGAAGAACGCATTGCCTTCATCCCAGGTAGTGGCAGCTAACTCGGTTAGAGCGGGCGCAGCCAGGTGTATGGGGTTCTTTGCCAAGTGCGGGTAGGCAATATGCCCCTGGACACCTTTGATGCAAAGCGTGCCGGATAGCGATCCGCGCCGGCCATTCTTGATGGTGTCGCCGAATTGTTGGGCAGAGGTGGGTTCGCCCACAATGCAGTAATCCAACACCTCGCCGCGCTTTGTCAGTGTTTCGATGACGCGGATGGTGCCATCAGTGGCAGGGCCTTCTTCATCGGAGGTGATAAGAAACGCAATGGACCCGGCGTGGTGAGGGTGAGCAGCAAGAAAGTCTTCCGTCGCCACGATAAAGCTGGCTAGTGAGGCCTTCATGTCTGCAGCCCCACGGCCGTATAGCAAACCATCGCGTACTTCCGGCGTAAAGGGGGTGCTGTGCCACTGGTCGAGAGGACCTGCGGGAACCACGTCGGTATGTCCTGCAAAGCATAGCAAGGGGCTTGCATGGCCTCGGCGAGCCCACAGGTTGTTCACTTCGCCATGTCGCATTCGCTCTATGGTGAATCCAAGCGAAGCCAGACGTTGAATCAGGATATCTTGGCAGCCGGCATCTACCGGGGTCGTGGAATTTAGGCCAATCAGCTGCTTTGCCAGCTCCAGGGTCCGCTCGTTCATTGGGTACTCGTGCTGGCAGGGATAAAACCCCTTTCAATACCTAACGGCGGCCATTGCAGGTTCCGGCCTTACCCAGCTAAAGGCTGCTTGTTACAGGTACTGAATAGGTGCTAAGGCAGGGCAGCGTAAATTTCCGGTTTAAAGCCAACCAGTAGTTGCCCATCATGGTTAAGCACGGGACGTTTGATCAATGAAGGGTGCGCTTGCATTAGTGAAATCGCACTGGCTGCATCGACAACGGCGGCCTGACTCGCTGAATCCAGTTTTCGCCAAGTCGTACCCTGCTTGTTGACCAGTACTTCCCAGCCAAGTTGCGCTACCCATTGGCCTAATAGTTCGGCGCTGACGCCGTGTTTCTTGAAGTCATGAAATTCATGCGATTTGCCATGCTCATTGAGCCAAGCCCGCGCTTTCTTAACCGTATCGCAGTTAGGTATGCCGTAAAGCTTCATCGTATGTGTTTCTGATTAGTGCAGGTCGATATCAAAACTGGTCTCGGATTCGGCCGCCGCCTGGCTGGCGGCTTCTTTCTCCAAGCGTCTCTGGCTGCGGTCCGCATCGATTTCTTCTTGTGACTGGGCATTGTTGACCAGCCAAGCCAGGTTGGAGGCTGAATCGGCGTTAGTGAGCGCTTCTTCGTAAGTTATCTCGCCGGCTCTGTAGAGTTTGTACAAGGCTTGCTCGAATGTTTGTGAGCCTTGGTAGAGACTATGTTCCATCGCATCTTTCATCTGGTCGATTTCACCATTCTTAATAAGGTCTGCAATACGACCGGTATTGATCATTACCTCTACAGCAGGTACATGCTGCCCTTGCAAGTTCTTGACCAGTCGTTGGGAGATGACGGCTTTTAACGCGACCGACAAGTCCATCAGCAAACTTTCCCGCGCTTCATGTGGGAAGAAATTGATGATCCGATTCATGGAGTGGTAGCTGTTATTGGCGTGTAAGGTGGAGACGATCAAATGACCAGCCTGGGCGTAGGTAAGCGCATGTTGCATCGTCATCTTGTCACGGATTTCGCCAATCATTAGCACGTCAGGCGCTTCACGCATGGCATTTTTAAGGGCATCGGAGAAACTATGGGTGTCAATACCGACTTCGCGTTGGTTAACAATGCTTTTGCGATTCGGATAGATATATTCGATTGGGTCTTCAATGGTGAGGATATGTCCAGGCGTAATCGTATTTCGATGCTCCAGCATCGCCGTAATGGTCGACGTTTTGCCCGAGCCCGTGGACCCGACCACAAAGATCAGCCCCCGTTTTTCCATGATCAGCCCCTTGAGAGCTTCAGGGAGGCGTAGTTCGTCGATGCCGGGTGAGGTTGCCCTGATAAAGCGCACCACCATGCCGACATGGCCGCGTTGCTTAAAGATATTCACACGGAAATTACCCAGCTCCTCGATTGGATAGCCGAAGTTCATTTCCCATTCGGCTTCGAATGTATGGCGCTGGTCCTCGGTCATCAGCTCGTAGGCCAGTGATTTGACCTGCTGCGAATCGAGAACTTGTTTGTTGACGGGGTAAATAACGCCTTGGATCTTCACCTGTACCGGACTCCCGGCGGTGATAAAGAGGTCGCTGGCTTGGCGTTCTGCCATCATCTTGAAGAATGGGTACAGGTTCATGGCTTTTTGTATGACCGGAGCATGGTATCAAGTTGAGTTTAGCACGCTGTAAACGCAAAACCCGCCACGTTGGGCGGGTTTTATGGATACCTAACTGATGTTACGCAGTGCATACGATAACCTGTCGCCATGAAGAACAAAGAACTCGATTTGTACACCGACTATTTGCTGAGCACGTTTGGTGCGGCGACAGCAACGGGCTTGTCGGCGATGGTAG
>NZ_PDZH01000118.1 GCF_002735695.1 Chitinimonas sp. BJB300 | reverse complement strand
CTCCACTACCGCGATCGGCAGTGTGCTCAGCGGTGATACGGTGTACTTCAAGGCGGGGCAAGACCTTAATCTGATGGGCAGCAGCGTGGTGGGCACGCACGATGTGCTGCTGGAAGCCGACCGTCACCTGACACTGGGCACCGTCGCGCAGACACATAACGAAACCCATAAGCAGGAAATCACCAAGACAGGCCTGATGTCGACCGGCGCAGGTTCGCGTCCACAACTCACTGCCGGCAAACAGAAGCAGGGCAAGGAAGATACCCAGCATTCGGTCACTCACGCCACCAGCATGGTAGGCAGTCTCAACGGCAACGTGGCGCTCATGGCCACGAAGGGGACATTGAGCACCTATGGTGCGCAGCTGCAGGCCAAGGGCGACGTAATCGGCCAAGGGCGCGATGTGAAAGCCTTTGCCGTGGTCGATACCGTTGACGCAAAAACCCATAGTTACACCGAGTCAACAGGCGTGCGTGTGGGCGCGCAAAGCAAGCAGGCCGATGCCGTCGCGAGCTTGGGCAAAAGCCTGACGCGCGCCGTGGAAACCGACAACCCACGTCTAAAAGCGCTATTGGCCGCCAAATCAGCTTATGCCGCCAAAGACTTGGCACAGATGGTCGAAAGCGCCAAGAAGAGCGACGATAAAGACGGCAAAGGGGGGATAGCGGGCAAGGTGACCGTCAGCATTGGCACCACCCGGCAGGAAAGCACCGACAGCGCGCATGGCGAAACCGTGCGCAAATCCACGGTATCACATGGCGGCACATTGCAGTTCAAGGCCACGGGGGGCGAGGCCGACGCCAAGGGCGACACCGGCGGCGATATCCTGCTCAAGGGCTTGCATACCCAGGGCAAGGACATCGTCTTAGACGCCAAGCGCGACTTGATCGGCCAGAGCCAAGCAGCCACGCAAAGCACCGAAAGCAAGAGCAAGCGCTACTCGGCCGATGTCGGCCTGTATGCTGGCGGGCAGTCGGGCAAAGGCGGCAGCAGCGGTGGCTGGGGGGCGTATACCGCATTGGAGTACAGCGAAAGCAGCACCGCACTCTCCAGCCTTACCCATGAAGAAAACACCCTCAATGCCAGCGGCACCCTGACGATCAAGAGTGGACGCAATACTGACCTCAGCGGCACCATTGCCAAGGCCGACACCATCAAGGGCAAGGTGGGCGGCAACCTAACGCTGACCAGCGAACAGGATGTCGACCGCTATCGGCAGAAGAGCATCAGCGGCCAACTGGAAGGCCGGGTGGCGGTTCAGGGTAATGACACCGGGGCCAGTGGCAACCTGACCTACAGCCAAACCAGTAGTGACTATGCCAGCGTGCAGGAACAAACCGGGCTGTATGCCGGCAAGGGTGGGTTTGATATCGAGGTGGGTGGGCATACTCAACTCAATGGCGCAGTCATCGCCAGTGAAGCCGACCCCAGCCTGAATCGCCTGCGTACCCAGACGATCGGGTTTGGCGATATCACCAACAAAGCCGAATACACCGCAGTGGGCGGCACCCTGTCGTTCGATACGGCGGGCGGTGGCACGCCCAAACCCAATATCACCGTACCGGTGCATGACCGGGCCAAAGGCACCACACATAGCGCCATCGCTGCCGGCACCATCGAGGTATTGCAAGACCAGACCACAGGCCAGGATAGCCTCGCCGGCCTAAGCCGCGACACCACCAACGCCAACGGCAAGCTTGAACGCATCTTCGATGCCAAGAAGGTGGAAGAGCAGGTTGAAGTGAACCGGCTTATCGGCGAGGTGGGCTTCCGCGCAGCCGGTGATATTGCGCAGTCAAAAACACGGGACCACGACCAGGCCAAGCTCGCCAAGGAAAATGCCGAGGGCTATCTCGACCTTAAAAACCGCGCCGAGCAAGGTGGTACGTTAAGCGACAGCGAACAAAGCACCCTCAGGCAATACGAAGCGTCGGGCTACACCGTGGCCACAGCGACGGCTCAACAAGATCAAGCCAGCCAAGTCATCGCCAAGACGCAGGACCAATACGACAAGTGGAAAGAAGGCAGCCTGAACAAAACCCTGCTGCACGCCACCGTGGGAGCCTTGCAGGGTGGCGTAACGGGTGCCGTCAGCGCCGGCACAGCAGAAGCCAGCCGTGCGCATACCGATACGTTGAGCAACAGCCAGCAACAACTGGCCAGTACGGCTATTGGTGCTCTTGCAGGTGCGGCAGTGGGCGGTGGCAGCACGGGTGCCTTGACCGGGGGTGGCACAGCGCTGGATGCTGAGTTGTACAACCGGCAGTTACACAACTCTGAACGGACACGCATCCAGAAACTGGCAGGCAATAACAAGGAACTGGCACTACGGCTTGAAGAGGCAGCCTGTGCCGAGGTCAAGTGTTCGGCTGAGTTTGCGGTGGGCTCGAAGGACTATTACGACGCAGTGCGCAAAGAGCAGCGCGGTGCTGAGGATGATGAGGCTCGCGCCATGCTGAGCAAGGAAAAAGCCAGCAATGGCAATTTCCTTGATTATGGGGTGTTTGCCAAAGGCCTGGATGCAGGCAAGCGTACAGGCCATACCTTTACCCAGGGAGTAGGCTCAACCGTTACGACACTCAACGCCAAAGGCGACAACGGGCTGAAAGCGTTGGTGGTTGACCCGATCCGTAAGGACTGGAAAGACGCACGAGACGTAGCAGAATCGCACCCTGTGGCAGGTCCGGTTGCTGGGGTGGTTGGCGGTGTGGTGAATGGGGCGATCGACACCACGCAAAACATCATCGACACCACCGGTTTTATCGTAACGGGCAAAGCCCCAGAAAACTGCATGGGGGATACATGCCAGCTCCTCAAGGAGCAAGGCGTCGTCAATACCGTCAAACAGATGGGCACCGCGATGGTGGGTCTGCCAGGCGATGTCTATGAGGATTTTGAGAAAAAGCGCTTTGCGTCGGGTACGGAAAAGCTGAACGATATGGTGGGGTTGCTGCTAGGCAGCATATCTGGCCTTAAATCAGGCGTGAGTAAGCTGCCAACATTCGGCAATAAGGACGATGCACCCGCTACGCCGGCAACCCATCCGACGCCGGATGTGAAACCCATTGTCACAACTCAGTCTGCGGCACCAACCAATACGCCAAGCGTAAATACCAAACCAGTACAAGCGCCAATTCAGAATACGGCCCAAACAGCGGATATTACGAGTACCGCCAAACCAAATGTGCCATCTCAAACCGCAACGTTAAGCCCAGAGCAGGTTGAAGCGTTTAAAATGGGAGCTGGGCCGGTTAGTGTGAAGGGAGGCGAGGCGGGTGTTTCAAACAGGATTTTAGGTAACGCTGATACCCCTTCATCCCTAGGTCGGATTGTTAGCGAACACTCTGCAATTAACCCTGGTTTGCTTGATTCCGGAGTCGCTGGAACCTTCACCGGTGGACGGTATAAAGTCGTTGAGTTGACGCAAGACACTACATTGTATCGAGCAGGAACAGCGGATCGACCTCTTGGGCAGTTCTTCGATGCAGCTCCTCCGGAAGGCGTGCTTCAGACACGAATCGACAAGGCTGTTCTCCCTATTTGGCCTGGAGGCGGTACCTCCCCAATTGATACATCTTTTGCGGTCAGTATCCCGAAAGGAACTACCGTCTACGTGGGTGAAGTTGGCTCACAGGGTGGATTTTACGTTGGAGGAACGCAGCAGATCGTTGTGCTTAAACCATGGGCGATTGATGGCGTCCAAGTTCTCAATTCGAGTCCTTTAAAATGATGAAAACTCAAGAAACACAAGCAACATTAACAAGGATGGCAGAGCTTCTTCGTATTGGTGAAATTAACGACTGGGCGATAGCGCTTGAATCCTTAGGGAAGGAGATGGCAGTTGATCCTAATAGAGCGTCGGCCAAAATACTGGCCATGTACGGGGGAATGGGGTCATTAAATGACTTGATTCTGTACAGAGCCGGACAGCCGTTAACAAAAGAAAACGCTGAACTAGATGCACTGAGAGCGAAGCTGCACGCTCTTTGTCACGGATAGTTTTTTGATGCCAACGACGTGGTGCAGGGCCAGAACACAGGCCAGAACAGCCCCGCCGGCCTAAGCCGCGACACCACCAACGCCAACGGAAAGCTTGAACGCATCTTCGATGCCAAGAAGGTGGAAGAGCAGGTTGAAATCGGCCAGCTTGTTGGGGAGATCGGCTTCCGTGCGGTCGGCGATATTGCCCAAGCCAAAGGGTGGAAGGACGGCAGCAAAGAGAAGATCGCCTTGCATGCCATGATGGGTGCCCTGCAAGTAGGATTGGGGGGCGGTTCATTCGATTCTTGACAATCTGCGCGTTCATCACGCCAAGTTGGTCCGCGCTTGGTTGGAGGGGCACCGAGAGGAGATAGAGGTGTTCTACTTGCCGGCGTACGCGCCGGAGTTGAATCCTGATGAATACCTGAATGGCGATCTGAAGCAGCAGGTTCGGAGCGGTCGTGCTGCCCGCAGTCGTGAAGAACTGGAATCCCGCGTTCGCTCGGTGCTCAAACGCCTGCAGTTGCGGCCTGAGCGTATTCGTTCCTATTTCCGTCACCCCAAGATCGCTTATGCGGCGGATTTGGGGTATTAAATTGCCGGGTTAATAGCATTGGTGCGCCCATTGTGCGCTTTATAGCCCGACAGGGCTGCCGCAGGCCAGAATATTTGCTTCCGAAGGTGGGTCTTGCAATTGTCACCCAGGGACGGCACAAACTTCGCCACACTTGGCAGATGCGAGACGTCACTTTTAGCGATTAGCGCCAATCCGCGATATTCAAGCCTTCTGCGGGGAACTACCCTAGCTAGCTATGTAGCGAATCGCTAAAATAGCGGGATGCGCATCCTGCATCTAGCCGATATCCACTTCCGGTCACCTGAGTGCCTGAATCCCACAACCGACCCAGACGTAGCATTTCGAAGTCGCCTTGAGGCTGACCTTGTCGAGCTATGCACCAACGACAACATCCCGGTTGATATCATCCTCGTGGGGGGAGATATCGCTTTCAAGGGCCATGTAGACGAGTACGAAGTCGCAAAGAGATGGCTGCTGCGTCTAGCAAAACTCTGCGGGTGCGGGCCCTCCGGAATCCTTACTGTTCCAGGTAACCACGACATGAATCGCTCGATCTGCGCGAGTGTGGCTGTGTCAAATGCTCAGGACGCCATTGCCAAAGAAGTTGGCGACCACGAACGCGACCGGCAGATGTCTCGACAGTTAGGCGATGACCGGACCGGTACAGATCTCTTTAAGCCGCTGGAAGCCTACAACGAATTCGCTGCTCAGTTTGGCTGCAGCGTCTACCCAAAACACCCTTTCTGGCAAAAGGATCTGGAACTAGCCGAAGACGTCACTTTGCGGATTTTCGGGCTGACCTCAGTCCTGATTTCTGGGGCTGGCGACCGTGATAGTGCACCCGGTCAATTGTTCCTTGGTAGCGCGCAAGTAGTTCTGAACCCTCAGAACGATGTTATGAACCTTGTGCTCTGTCATCACCCTCCCTCGTGGTTCTCGGATGAGTCCAGAGCCGACGGCCTTATCAATGCGCGAGCGCAACTTCAGTTCTTCGGGCATGAGCATAAACAGCGCGGTCAGCGCCCTCCGGAATATTTTCGTTTCATGGCCGGTGCGGTCAATCCTGACCGAAGAGAGCCGCAGTGGGACCCCGGGTATAACCTGGTTGATCTTGAGGTGGTCGGCGAGGGACTGAATCGATTCGTCGAAGTTAAGGCGCGCTTACGTCACTACCAGGGACCTCCTAGCGAGTTGTTTGTGCCGGTTCTCACTCAGCGACGAGAAGAGATCTGGAGCCACCAACTGAGTCTGCCAAAGAAACCATCTTTTACCCGGAAGATGGCACCCACTAAGCTCAAGGTACCGAATCTGGCCGAGACTAGCATTGCCTCAGCAGACCATGCCGCGGTGGAGGAGGCGGCAGCCGATGTGCATCCTAAGCTGCAGACGGAGGTCGATGTGACTGAGCCATCCACGGATAATCTCATCTTCAGGTTCTGGCAGCTCAGTAGCAGCCAGATGCGCGATATCGCCCTGGAGCTCGGGCTGATGACCAAGGACGATATGCAGGTTCCGCCGCATGAACGCTACCGCAACGCCCTTAACGTTGCGAAGCAAAAGGGACTCCTGATTGAGCTAGCCAAGCTTATCGAGAAGAACGAGAACAATGTCTAACGAAAAGGGGGAAGTGTGAAGGGTGAATTTTCGAAGTGGTACGCAACGTCCTTCCCACAGGAAGCGTCTTTCATTGAACAGCGCTGGAAAGCCATTGATGCATGCTCAGAGGAGCTAAGAAAAAGCAGCCTCGTTTTACTCACGACGCTAGCATTTCGCCTCAAGCCTCCTAAGAGTTCTACGGAGGTTTCGGCCCTGCGTCAGGCGCTGACCGGCGAAGCTGCGGCAGTGGGCGACGAGGAACTCCACATCCTATCTGCGAGCACATTGGCGGTGGCAATGGGGTCCACGAACAAAGACATAGTTGCGCTCGCCGCATCTATTGTCGCCAGTGCGTCGTGTGGTGGCCTCCGCGATCTGAAACAGCCGATGGATCTCGTTGGCCAGAGCGACAACGTCCTGCGACAGCTGTCCGAAACCTCCCGTCGGCGGCCAGCTCTTGAGCAAGCCAAGTTTGTTACACCCTTATTGGACAAAGCCGATCCTACGTTGCTCAAGGCGCTGGATAACGAAATCCCGTCTGATGTTGCTCAGGCCCTTATTGGTGCGACCAACAAGGCCCTATCTAAAATGGCGAGTCGCCAACGCGAATTCGAGGCCGCAGTTCAAAAGTACGTCACTATCCAGGATGAGGAGCTCGACATCCTCTGGTGGATTGAGGGCGGGCACAGCTTCGACCTCGCTCAGGACTTTTCGAAGATTGAGGCGGAACACTTGCCGCTAGCCATTGCTCGGGAACTCGCAGGGCTTACCAAGGTTCTTCCCGGCCCGCCTGCACTTTCTTCGCTATTGTCTCGTACAGGCCTGCTGGATGCACCTCTACTGTCCATTCCCGGATGTGTCCAAAGCATGCCGATAGACTGGTTGAACAATGCAGTCGACAAATTAAAGGGCGAGGACGTTTCTCCGGCTCTGACTCCGATACTTTTTGCTCTTCAGCGGCGACATGAAGTTGATGGCCAGGACGATTGGATTTCGGCTTGGAGCACGACAACAGGACTTAGTCGCGAGCCCGTCCTCTCGCCACTCCAGATCGCGGTAGCAGCCTACCGCGAGATTTCTTGGACCCAGCTCGGGTGACCATCATGGACGTCACGGAAGAAGCATTTGTCCGGTGCGCCAACCCGGAGTGCAAGGTCGCGGAAAATGGTCGCTGCATCGAAGGCATCGCAGACCTTCAGAGCTGTACCCACTACGGAAAAGCCTTGGTTATCGTTGATCGCCCGGCATCGCCTGCTACGAGAAAGCCGGTACCGGGCGTCAGCTTGCCTGGAGCGGAAGCAATGGCACGGGGTGATGTCCAACTAATGTTGCGCAACCAACCGTGTAACGTTGTCGCAATTGTGGGTCCAGTCGGGTCCGGCAAGACCAGTCTCATCGCTGGAGCCTTTGACCTCTTTCAACAAGGGCCGGTGGACGGTTTTTCTTTCGCTGGGTCGTCTACACTTCATTCATTCGAGCAAGCGTGTCATGACACACGGCGCGCGTCGAAGCAAAAGACACCGATGATGGAGCGTACGCAGACAGGAGACGCAACTTTCTTCCATCTTGACCTTGTTCCAGATGGATGTAAGGGCAAACGAAGTGCCTTGCTGGCAAACCGGTCTGGCGAGGACTATATGGAGGTGCAGACCACGCCTGCGCTTGCGGAGCAGTTCTTTGAACTTCATCGTGCGGACACCATCACTGTACTGGCTGATGGAAAGCACCTGCTAGATTCTGGCTTACGCCACCAGGTAAAAGACGATATCTGTCTTACTCTTCGCGCTTTTCAGGAGTCTGGTGCAACCAGGCCGTGGCAGCGTCTCGCGGTCGTACTCACCAAGCTGGACGCAGTCCGTGAGGGTGCAGGCAAGTCTGAGCGAGCCCTGCAGAATTTCGAGCGTATCTTGGAAGATGTCCGCAAACAGTTCACGCAGCATTTCAGGGACATTCAATCTTTCCACGTAGCGGCCTCTCCACAATCTCCGAGCGCAGACCGCGGCGAAGGTATGGTGGAGCTGTTGCGCTATTGGATGTCCGAGCCAGCACGCCTGCAGCCTGTCTCAGTGCCGGTGGTGATACCTACGGCTGCTCGCTCATTTGGCAAATTAGCCCCGCTTGCGAGTAATGGTCATGAGTAACAAGTCCATTGTCGCACTGGGACTTCCCGCTTCCGGAAAGACAACCTTCTTGGCCGCCCTGTGGCATCTTTTAACCAATGAGAAAGTGAATGGGCACCTGAGTCTCGCGAAACTTGAAGCCGGTGAAGCCGCTCACCTGAGATCCATCGCCTCCCGATGGCTTCAGGCCAAGAATCAGGATCGTACATTCCACTCTGGTAACAAGACCGTCAAACTCAGTTTGAAGCCGGCTTCCGGCGAGATTTTTGAACTCACCTTCCCTGACATTGCTGGAGAGGCCTTCGCTCAGATGTGGGAGATGCGGGAGTGCCCCTCCGATGTCGCTGAGGCGTTGCAGACCAATGGCGTGCTCTTGTTCATCCATGCAGACAAAATCAGAGTACCTGGATGGATCGCTGATGACTTGGCGCAAAGCCAAGACTTGGGTGTTGTCATCGGCGGTGACCCCACTCCCTGGAAGCCTCAGTCCTCACCTACCCAGGTTCAGCTGGTGGACATCCTGCAGTGCTTGCAATTACCTCCGTTGTACGTTGGTCCCCGCAGGCTCGCAGTTATCTTGTCTGCCTGGGACAAAGTTGAAAATGACGGGGTATCGCCCGAGCGTTTCCTGAAGCTGAATCTGCCCCTGCTGTACCAGTACTTGGAGGGCGGCCTCGGTGAGGGGTGGAAAATGCGTGTTTTTGGCGTCAGCGCACAGGGGGCGGATTACGATAGAGAAGGTGGTGAACCGAATGCAGACGCGGAACGAATGCGAGAAATTGAAGTGCCCTCTCACCGCATTCGGGTGGTGGCCAAAGACGCGGAATCGCATGATCTGACCGAGCCAGTTTACTGGCTCTTGGGCTAATGAGCTTGCGATGCTAAAGCTTCATCAAGCGCTTCATGGATATTCAGACGGACATCGTCAGTTGGCATGCTCGGTAAGTTTGCCAGCCAAAGACGCCAGGCTGGTATTAGTGATGAGCGACGTTTCAGGGCCGGGCGTCACGTCGTTTGGGGTGCCTTACATCACGGGCTATCCCTTGGCGGAGTCAGGCTTGTATGCCTTGGCTAAAACCTGGCCAGCGCCAGAAATGGCACGCCCTGGATGCGTATGGACACACACATTGCTCATCGGTTTTACCGACTTGGCAGCACTAGTGTCGCCCTCTGTCATTACAAGACTTTTTCAGCGACCACCGACGAAGGTACTTCTCGAAGACTACACCGGCGAAATCGGTGTCGAGCTCCAAGAGCATCTGATAAGCCAGCCTTTATCGCCTGAAGCATCCGATTGGTTCGAAAGGCTGGCGAGTGCGGTGTACGAGTACCCCTATGCGCAGGTATGGGCGCGACGAACTGACGGTTCTGAGGTTGACAACGCGGTGTTGCGGCTATGGGATCAGCAGTGGCCACGTCTCAAGCGATCCTTCAGGTTCTGTACTTTGACGTCGCGGGATCGGTCGCAAGAGGGAATGCCGTTCGACCTTCAGCTTTCCCAGGCTGGAGGGACGAGCTCGCATCTCCGTTTCTCTTCGGGCATCGACGGGATTGAAGCGACTACTAAGTCGGCCGAGCCTTGGTTGCAGGATCTAGTGCAAGATGCACAGCTCCCCCAGGACTCGACATTACGGCCCTTCTTGCGGCGGCTGGGGGCAGACATGCTCGTAAGCCGAGAGGCGATGCGTCCGTTCTGTAGCCTGCACGCGGCGCTTAAGTGCGCAAGTGTGGAAGGCATTTTGGATGCTGTACGCCAGGTGGCGGACTCGGCGCTGTTCGCGACGTCTGAGTTGGCGATGACGATCGTAGCGCAAGCAGCCATCGCAAATCTGGAAGTGGCAGATGGTCAGGTCTTGGATTTCGTCATCCACACGTTACCGTTTCTTCCTGAGGCCACGATCCGCAAGCACCAGGATCACTTGACTCAATTGCTGTGGGAACGCGATCCAAGGAGGGTAATTGACTTGGCTAAGGATTCTCGCAACGAGGTTCACGACGCCATTCGAGCCGGCGCCTTGTCGATCCCTCGTGCAACGGTCATACGGCAGCTCACGCAGGTTGGCGACTTGGCAGAGTCGTTACTGGAGCTCATACCCTCCATCGCAGAGGATCCAGTCTTCTGGTCCTCCAGCAAGTTGCATCCGTTGACTGCAGCTCGGGTGGGAGTCGAACTATCAAAGGCCGCAGTCCTGCGCGCGATGATTCTTGGGCTGCATGAACACGTCTTGATCCAGTTCGCAGTACAAGTTGTCGGGGCGGTTACCGTTCTCGAACAACTTCAAGTCGTTGTTAATCAGACGAACAACCTTGACCAGGTCCGCTTTTGGTTGCGGTATGCATGTGCCGACACTAACGCTGTGGCGCAGTTCTTTGCAGGCCCAGCGCCCCCATCTAGGATGATCCTGATGCTGATTGCGGAAGCAATCCAGCCCGATGCTGTTCCGAACGATATAGGCGCTGACCCATGGTATCTGGCATTGCACGCACTTGTTGCCGAGGAGGGCAAACTTCCTATTGAGCTACTAGTCTACGGGTTTCAACGTGCTCTTGGCAGACGCTCACGAAGCGCCGTGGAGCTACTCAAGCTCACCTTCGAGGCGCTTCATACGGCTGTAGCAAAGAACGCAATCCCCGAAGATTTGTGGCGCCAGTTCGAGAGATCATTGCCCAGAGCACCCTTCGGACAGGAATGGGACCACGCAATCAGTTTGCGGCGTGCAACGGCGTGGAAGTGCAATGAATCGCAGATGAGCCCCGAGGCTTTGGCTCACTTAGTTGGTTCCGATGCCCTATTCAAATTGCTACTGGAGGCAATTTTGGACCTTTGGGGTGGGGCGAGATACCTTCGGTCGGTAAATAATGCGCTTCTCAAGTCACGCAACGACGTTGAAATCCGCCGTAGTCGTCTTCTCAATGATTTCATCAAGAAGCACGCGAAATTCTGGTAACTGGATAGAGGGGTGTAGTGTAGGGATACGGAAAGATTCTCGAACACCCTAAATCTATTCATGTTTGCCGGCCTCCTCAAGGGCAGATAACTTGCAGACAACTGTCGTTGCATAGGCGACAGCTGTACTTCCTTTTTGGCCGATTTCTCGCCGCAACAGCCGTTAGGAAACCATGCGCTCGGCATCGTCTCGAATCCACTGTCGGCGACCTTGCTCTGCCAGTTGGCTAACGAATTAAGCGATGCGTTGCATGTCCAATGCTCGATATATTCGGCGATAGCTGTTGATGATTAATCAGTAGTGGGAGAGAGGTACAACAGTGTTTGAAACGCCCCGGGGCGCTTCACGAGTTTTATATAGAGCCGAACTACACGGATGCGGTCTTCGTATGAGTACATAAAGGGGTCCGGGGATCAATGGAACAAGGAAGTCAGTTAAGGGGGCCGGGGAGATGGTATGAACGCCGCCCTCCCAAGTTTCATACCTGTCCAACCTGGCCGCTCAATAGCCTATCCAAGACCTTGAGGGTCTCACGGTAGTCCTCGTTACTGAGGACCCCGCGCCATTCAGCAACCCCTTTCGCGACAGGAGATTCCGGTAACACATAGTCCTCAGGGTGCCAAGAAACAGTCGACGAGTTGTTATGTAAGATCGTTGCGGGTAGCGCTCGACCACTTTGGAGACGGTCGTATTCACTGGCTGGCAAGCAACGGCCATGGGCATAGATGCCCGCACGCAACGCAAAGTGTCAAACAGCGCCCAATAGTTACCAGGTAACAGCGTCCAATTCTTTCCATTTACTCAGTACGTCTTCGACCCTTTCTTGCGGTGTTTGAATCGGTAGGAATCATTACCCGTTTCCAGAATGTCGC
>NZ_PDZH01000117.1 GCF_002735695.1 Chitinimonas sp. BJB300 | reverse complement strand
CTACCATCGCCGACAAGCCCGTTGCTGTCGCCGCACCAAACGTGCTCAGCAAATAGTCGGTGTACAAATCGAGTTCTTTGTTCTTCATTGCGACAGGTTAGCGTATGCACTGCGTAACATCAGTTATAAATAGTTGCTGCTTTCAATAATGTGCGAAGGGGCCAGCCAGGCTTATCCGGCAGGGCAGTCCTGTTCTGCGTGCGACAGTACGGCTATGAGCCTACATTTTCTGCAGGATGGACGTTATCCCATAAAGTAAGTTCTTAGTGTTATGCGTCGATCTTGATGAGGCGTAAAAAATCCGGCGGAAATGCCCGCCGGATTTTTGTTCAGAATAGTTACCGGGTTCCTAATGCACGACCTTACTTGTAGCGCGCTACGCCGTCGACCAGTTCCTTCTGTGCGGCTTCAATGCCATCCCAGCCGGTAACTTTTACCCATTTGCCCTTCTCCAAATCCTTGTAGTGCTCGAAGAAGTGCTTGATTTGTTCCAGCAGTAGGCCGGGCAGGTCGGTCGTGGACTTGATATCCTTATACATAGGGCAGAGCTTGTCGACGGGCACGGCAACCAGTTTGGCATCGATGCCTGCTTCGTCTTCCATCTTCAATACACCCAGTGGGCGGCAGCGGACTACGACACCTAGGCTTAGCGGGAACGGAGTGACGACCAGCACATCGACAGGGTCGCCATCTTCACTCAGCGTTTGTGGTACGTAGCCGTAGTTGCAGGGGTAGAACATCGCGGTGCTCATGAAACGATCGACGAACATGGCCCCCGTTTCCTTGTCGAGCTCGTATTTGATTGGCGCGGCGTTGGCGGGAATTTCGATCACGACATTGAAGTCGTTGGGCACATCTTTACCAGCGGGGACGCGGTCGAGGATCATGGTGAAGTCCTTATTAAATATGGGAAGAATATAAACCGGGCGATTATAACCGGCCGACTTCATTCCCGGCACGGTAGCCATACCCGGTGATGGCAGAAGCAACTGACGAAAAGGAGCGTATGACGGTGCCGATTCCATACCTGCGGGGGTTGAGTGGTAAGGAGCGTCGTCGCTCGGCCAATCTTCATCTGGGCTACTCGCTATGCTTTATCGCCGGCGCGGTGAATGCGGGGGGCTTTGTGGCGGTGGGACAATACACCTCGCATATGACCGGCATGGTGTCTGCCATGGCAGATGACGTTGTGCTTGGCAATACCGGTTTGGCCATAGCAGCACTGGCCGCTGTTGTTGCATTCTTGGCTGGCGCTGCAGTGACAGCCTTATTGGTCAATTGGGCGAGGCGACGCCAGCTACAGAGCGAGTTTGCACTTTGCTTGATGTTGGAGGCTATTCTCTTGCTACTGTTTGGTTTGTTGGGTTCGGTTCTGGCACACTTTACATACTGGTTGTTGCCGCTGACGACTATGCTGCTCTGTTTCATCATGGGTTTGCAGAACGCCATCATCACCAAGCTATCAAATGCGGAGATTCGAACCACTCACCTTACTGGTATGTTGACGGATATTGGCATTGAGCTAGGCAAGCTGTTCTACCCAAACCTGGATGATCAAGCTGTACCGGTTCGAGCCAACGCTGCCAAGCTGGGGTTGTTAAGCCTTTTGGTGAGTTTTTTTTTGCTGGGAGCGATGCTGGGAGCGCTCGGTTTCAAATGGCTTGGGTATGCAGCCACTATCCCCTTGTCCATCTGGTTGGCGGTGTTGGCCTGTGTGCCTATCTGGGATGACATCATGATGCATTGGCAGGCGAGGCGGGCATCACGCCAAGATTAGGTACTTGCTTGAAAGCTTCTTAAACTTGCCGCGCAGCTGTGATAGAGCCTTTGTGCTGCTCAAAACTGGGATAGCGAGATGGAACACACCTTTCTGATTGAAGGTATGCATTGTGGTGGTTGCGTGGCCTCGGTGGAGCGGGTGTTAAATGCCCAAGCAGGTGTACAGCGGGTCGCAGTTAGTCTTGCCGATAAACGCGCCATAGTTACTTTCGACCCGGCTCGAACCAATATTCCTGCCTTGCAAGCGGCGATTGAGGCTGTCGGTTACGCCGTACTGGGTTGAACTGCGTTTGGGTGGGGGCTGAGGAAGGCTCGGGTGCGCCGCGGCACATTTCTATTGCTGAGTGCTATGGTGTAAGCACGTCCCTGCGAGCCATCCTGGTTTGTGTGAGGTCGACTGTGTGTCTGCCCTGCAATGAACATTGCCCCTTATTTGCCTCACTTTCGCCCTCGTCTGCTCGACTTTCTCGGCCGGTGCGATAGCGCCAGTGTACGTGCTGATTTGATCGCCGGCTTGACGGTTGCGGTTGTAGCGCTGCCGTTGGCCATGGCGTTCGCGATTGCATCGGGTGTGCCGCCGCAGGCAGGTATCTTCACTGCCATCATTGCGGGGCTGCTGATTTCGGGTCTGGGTGGATCGCGTCTTTGTATCGGTGGGCCTACTGGGGCGTATATCGTCATTTTGCATGGCATCGCCGTACAGTATGGCGTCGCCAACTTGGCGGTGGCCACCTTCATGGCCGGCATCATGCTGCTGTTGATGGGGGTGTTTCGGCTGGGTCAGTTCATCCGATTTTTCCCCATGCCCATCATTACCGGTTTTACCAATGGCATAGCGGTCATCATTCTTCTAACCCAGCTGAAGGATTTCTTTGGCCTGCAGGTGGCCAGCATGCCGGACAACTTCTTTGCCGTGCTCCATCTGCTCTGGCATGAAATCGGTAACTTGCATTGGCCGACTTTCTTGCTGGCCCTAAGCAGTTTGGTAGTGATTCTGTCCTGGCCCAAGCGTTTTGGTCGCCGCTTGCCTGCGCCCTTTGTGGCGCTTGTCGGGGCAGGGCTAGTTACCGCTTTGGCCCATTTGCCCGTTGCGACTATTGGCAGTAAGTTTGGCGGCATTCCACTGGGTCTACCGACATTCACACCATTGCTGTTTGATTGGGAAAACTTCTCGAATTTATTGTCGCCTGCGAGCAAGATCGCCTTGCTCGGCGCTATCGAATCTTTGCTTTGTGCGGTAGTGGCCGATAAGGCCACTGGCGATCATCACGATTCCGACCAAGAGCTGATGGCGCAGGGCATTGCCAATCTAGTTGTCCCGCTATTTGGCGGGATTGCCGCTACGGGCGCGATTGCCCGTACGGCGACCAATATTCAAAACGGTGGTCGTACGCCGCTGGCTGGTATTTTTCATGCATTGGCGTTATTGATTGTAGTGCTGGTGGCAGCGCCCTTGGCGAGTTATGTTCCCTTGGCGGTACTGGCGGCCATCTTGGTTGCGACAGCCATCAAGATGGGCGATTGGGATATCCGCAAGGCCCAGCACTATCCGCGTCGTGACACTCTGGTGTTGGCGACGACCTTTGCTTTAACCGTGCTGTTTGATTTAACCATTGCCATTGAGATTGGCCTTTTGCTGGCGGGTATGTTTTTTATCTTCCGGATTGCTGATCAGACGGTGCTGAAACAGCTGACGCCCGATTACACCGAGGCGCTGATTCGTCATGCCATCGTGGGTAAGGTCATTCCTGCCCACACGGTGGTTTATCGCATGGAAGGCGCGCTATTTTTTGGCGCAGCAGACAAACTTGACCTGCTGCTTGATGAGGTCGCTGACGATAAGCTGGTCGTGGTACTGCAAATGCATCGTGTAACGCTGCTCGACACGACCGGTTTGCTGGCAATTGAACAACTTGCCGTCAAACTTGCAGCGCGAGGGCAGGTATTGATTCTGTGCAGCGTGCTGGCCGACAACGCAGTACGTATTGCAGAGGCAGGCCTGATGCAAACACTGGGCGCCGACAATATCCAACTGGATTTGGTGGGGGGGCTGGCCCGTGCCGAGGCCGTGGTTATGTCACATAAGTCTTCAATCGCGATAAAAAGCGGCGCTTGAAGAACGCATACTCTCCAAAAAGCTTGCAGCTAGCCATTGAACAGGTACTTAGGTTCACCCCTAAGATACGGTTACACTGGGCTGGGTAACGTAAGCTGACTCAATGTTTCACCTTATAGAGTCTGTATAACCACCTTACCTCGGATTTTCTGCCATGGAACGTTGGACCGCCATGAAAGCCCACTATCTCACGCCGCTTTTTCAGCCGCGGAGTGTGGTGGTGATTGGTGCCTCCGAGACCCCGGACTCGGTGGGGGCGCTCGTTTTTCGCAATCTGCTCGATGCGCGTTTCAAAGGCAGGTTCCATGGTGTCAATCTGCGTCATGCCAAGGTATTTGGCCAAACCGTCTACGCTCGTCTTGCTGCCGTGCCGGCGGGCGAGATTGATCTGGCGATCATCGCTACTCCCGCTCGCACACTGCCTGGTTTGATGCGCGAATGTGGTGAGCGTGGTGTGAAAATGGTGCTGGTGCTCTCCCGCGACTTTGTTGCAGTTGATGTGCATAACCGCACCTTGCTGGAACAAGCGGTTACCGTTGCCAAGCAGTACGGCGTACGCATGCTGGGGCCGAATCTCCTAGGTATGATGCGGCCTGCGACGGGGCTGATCGCCGCCAATTACCATGGCAAGGTCAAGCCCGGTAATCTGGCGTTGGTGGCGCAGTCGAGTTCTGTTGCCAGTGCGATTCTGGATTGGGCGGAAGCACACGATGTGGGTTTTTCAACGGTTGTTTCACTTGGCGCGGCTGCCGATGTGAACTTCGGCGAGGTGCTTGACTACCTGTCGCAGGACAATGCCACACGTGGCATCTTGTTGTACTTGGAAGACGTGGGTGAGGCGCGTGGCTTTATGAGTGCCCTGCGCGCGGCTGCCAGGCAGAAGCCGGTGGTGTGCCTGAAGGTGGGTCGAGAACCTATCGGCGGTGACCGGGTTACCCGTACGCATTCCGAGCGACTGATTGGCCGCGACGACGCCTTCGATGCCGCGTTGCGCCGCACGGGTGTGCTGCGGGTACCGACCATGGTGCATATGACCATCGCGGCGCAGATGTTGGCGGCGAATATCCGCACCAAAGGCCGCAGGCTAGCGGTGATTTCAAATGGCTATGGTGTTGGCCGCATGGCGGTTGATCGGGCGCAGGCATTGGGGGTGGAGCTGCCCAAACTCAGCCCACCGACCATTGCCAAGCTGGACGCTGCATTGCCTGCCGTCGGTGCACACGATAATCCGGTTGATATTTTGGGCGATGCGCCCCCGGCACGTTTTCTTGCCGCAGCCGAAGCCTGCTTGGCTGACCCGAATATTGATGGCGTGTTGGTGATCTTGACGCCGCAGGCGGGTACCGATGACTTGGCGACCGCTGAGCGTATGATTGAGCTACGGGGCCGGACCGATAAATTGTTGATGTTGGTTTGGCTTGGTGACAAGCGGATAGCGTTGTCGCGCAAGTTGCTTGATCGCGCCCATATGGCGTATTTCCTCGCACCCGAACACGCTGTGGAAGCTTTTGCCAGTTTGGCTGCGTGGAGTTATGTCCAAGAACTCAGCCTCCAAACGCCCGGCCCATTGACTAACCGCAGCGAGCCTGATGTGGACCGCGCCCGCGCGGTGATTGCAAAAGCGTTGGCGGCGGGGCGCAGTGTGTTGACTACGGCGGAGGCATTGGCCGTGTTGGATGCCTTCCATATTCCCTACCCGCCTACGCTGTTGGTTAGGACGCCAGAGGAGGCCGTAGCGGCAGCGGCGCGTATTGGCTTGCCCGTTGCTTTGAAAATTGATGCCGATAATCTCTTGCATAAGAGCGATATCGACGGGGTATTGCTCAATTTGAACTCCTTGGAACAGGTGGCCGACAACACGGAGTCTATGCTGGCCTATGCGCGGCAACGTCTGCCCAAAGACAGCGTGCATGGGATGGTGGTGCAGAAAATGCACGGAAAGCGGCATGGGCGTGAACTGATGCTGGGAGTAACGCGAGATGCCGTATTCGGCCCGATGATTGCGTTTGGCTCCGGTGGCCTGACCGTGGATGTATTCGAGGATATAGCGGTGACCCTGCCACCCTTGAATGACATGATCGCGGCTAATTTAATTCGTCGTACCAAGGTAGCGCGTGCACTAGGCACTTTTCACAGTCATCCGGCGGTGGATATGGAAGCGGTGAAGGACATACTGCTGCGTGTATCCGAGATGGCTTGCGAGCTGCCAGAGATGCTGCAGTTGGATTTGAACCCGGTGGTGGTGGATGAGTATGGTGCAGTCACGGTGGATGCCAGTATTGTCGTCGCACCGTTGCCCGCAGGGTTTCATCGGTACAGTCATATGGCGGTGCATCCTTACCCTGTCCATTTGGTTGCACATGGCTACCTCAAGGACAGTACTGCGTGTGTCTTTCGGCCAATACGTCCCGAAGACGCAGACGAACTACAGCGCTTTGTGCGTGAAGAGCTATCGGATGAGAGTCGCTTCAATCGTTTCATGAGTACGTTGAAACAGCTGCCGCCCAGCATGCTGGTGCGTTTTACCCAGCTTGACTACGCCCGTGAGATGGCCGTTGTCGCTACTGTCGAAATAGGTGACAAGGTGCAGATGGTCGGTGTGACGCGTTACACAGCGAATCCTGATGCAGCCAGCGCGGAGTTTGCGATTTCCATCGCGGACCGGTGGCAAGGCAAGGGGCTGGGGGCTCAGCTGATGATGGCGCTCTTTAACGCGGCACGGGATGCCGGCTTATGCACGATTGAGGGCGATATCCTGGCTTCCAACTCTCCTATGCTGGGCATGATGAAAAAGTTGGGCTTTGATATCCGCCCACATCCAGATGATGCAACCCTGAGATGGGTGGTGAAATCGCTTTGATCGGTAAATTAAAAAGACCGCTATCGCGATCTTTTAATTTACCGAGGGCTTGCTCAGGCAAATAGATCCGCCTCACTGAGTTTCTTCCCCAGTTTGTCTTTACCAGATAGTTGCGGTTCACCTGTGTATTCCCAGTCGATCGCCAACTGGGGGTCATTCCACGCAATGCAGCGCTCGTGCTCGGGTGCATAGTAATCGGTGGTTTTGTACAGGAATTCGGCTGTTTCGCTGAGCACAACAAAACCATGTGCGAAACCTGGTGGTATCCATAGCTGACGCTTATTCTCCGCGGAAAGCCGAACGCTAACCCAGCGGCCAAAGGTTGGGGAAGATTGGCGGATATCAACAGTGACATCCAGTACCTCTCCGGCCGTTACCCGTACAAGCTTACCCTGCGCCTGCTGTAGCTGATAATGCAGCCCGCGTAATACGCCGCGTGATGATTTAGAGTGGTTGTCTTGTATGAATGTTGCACTGACACCAGTCAGCTCTTTGAAATCCCGGCTATTGAAACTCTCATAAAAGAACCCACGCTCGTCGCCGAAGACTTTCGGTTCAAGCATGAGGACATCAGGGATATGGGTGGGGATCGCTTGCATGGTCTGTTGGCTCAAGGTTTGATGCTGGCTTTGAAGATAACAGAGCTGATGCGGTTACGCTAAGAACCTGTCTAAAGTCTCGCGAGCTAGGGCAAGATAAGGCGAAAACAACCGAGGAAGCGGAGTTTACGCGTGGTAAATGAGCATTCCGAGAGTGTTTTCAACGCCATATTGCCGACGCGCAGCAGACTTTAGACAGGTTCTAAGACGAGTGGTGTTGGTTGTGAGTGGCGCTATACCCAGTGAGGGAGAAGTAGCGCGGATAGAATGTCGGAATGACCTCAAATTTTCCTCTGCTCCATGACTTGAAAATCGGCCTTGCCGAATTGGAATGCCAGCATTTACGCCGCTATCGTCGCATAGTGGCCTCTGCGCAAGGGCCGCGTATTCAGGTTGATGGACAGACATTGCTTAATTTTTGCGCCAACGATTACTTGGGACTTGCCAATGATGCCCGCCTGCGTGCTGCTGCGGCGTTGGCCGTGGGGCAATACGGTGTAGGCAGTGGCGCCTCCCACTTGGTATGCGGTCATCAGGCACCACATGAAGCGCTTGAGCATGCATTTGCTCATTTTGTTGGTCTACCAGCGGCATTAGGATTTTCGTGCGGCTATATGGCTAACCTTGGGGTGATTACCAGCCTGCTGGGCCGCACGGATGCGGTGTTCGCAGACCGGTTGAACCATGCTTCCTTGAATGATGCATGTGTGTTGAGTCGAGCGCACTTCCATCGGTTTCCCCATAACGATCTTCTTACCCTGGAGCGGCAGCTGGCCCAGTCGAATGCCAGACGTAAGTTGATTGCAGTTGATGCGGTTTACAGCATGGATGGTGACTTGGCGCCTTTGCCGGGCTTGTTGGCATTAGCGGAACGCTACAACGCCTGGCTTTATCTTGATGATGCCCACGGTTTTGGCGTGCTGGGTGAAGGACGGGGGAGCTTGGCGCACTGGCAACTGGTTTCCGCCCGCATTATCTATCTTGCTACTTTGGGAAAAGCGGCGGGTAGTGCTGGCGCCATGGTGGCAGCAGAGCCTACCGTTATCGATTGGCTATTGAACAATGCACGGACTGCGATTTACACAACAGCCAATCCTGCAGCCATAGCAGCGGCTTCGTTGGCAGCGATCCAGGCAATTGAGCAAGATAGCTGGCGACGCGAGCAACTTCGAGCGCGTATTGCTCAGCTGCGGGCCGGTTTGATGGATTCGACTTATTGTCTGGCTGAATCCATTACGCCTATCCAACCATTGTTGTTGGATACCAGTGAGCAAGCATTGGCTTTGTCACAATCACTGTGGGAGCGTGGCCTATGGGTTGCTGCAATTCGACCGCCTACCGTGCAGACACCTCGCCTGCGTATCACTTTGTCTGCTAATCATAGCGAGGCAGATGTCAACGCGTTGATCACTGCATTGGCTGAACTCGCGCCATCTTTGGGTGAGCCGCGATGAGTGTGTATATCGAAACGTTTGGACAGGGCGAGGACCTGGTGCTGATACATGGCTGGGGTATCCACGGTGGTATCTGGCAACGAACGGCGGAACACCTAGCCCGCCACTATTGTGTGCATATTGTTGATCTGCCTGGGTGCGGAGCAAGTGATATGGTTTCTCCCTATACCCTGGCCAACTTGGCAAATAGCCTGGATGCGGTCTTCCCATTGGCGGTACATGTGGTGGGGTGGTCATTGGGCGGCGCGGTTGGGATGCAATGGGCATTACAGGCAGCCGATAAAGTCCGCTCATTGACCCTTTGCGCCTCCTCACCCAGTTTTATACAACGGCCTGATTGGCCGTATGCCACGTCGGCGGAAACTTTGTCTGCCTTTGCCGCTGGCCTGGCTGGGGACTATGCCGCTACGCTGAATACGTTTCTGGGGCTGCAAGTCATGGGCAGTCGCGACGGTCGTTCTGTACTGCGCGCTTTGCAGCGTGGTTTGGCGGAACGCCCTGTTCCACAACTGGCTGCATTGGTGGCGGGACTCACGATCTTGAAGGAGACCGATCTTCGCTCTCGTTTGACTGAGCTTGGGTGTCCACTCTTGTTGCAGTATGGCGATCGAGACCGTATGGCGCCGTCACAAGTGGGAGAATGGTTGGCGCGGCTAAGTGGGGCGCAGCTGGTGATGCATACCGGCGCAGGCCATGCGCCATTTATTTCGCATGAGGCGGCATTCGTGGCAGCTCAGCTTGAGTTTCTAGGGCATCATTGAAATGAAAAAGCGGCTACTAAGCCGCTTCTTGTTTGGTTTCGCGTCCCATCAAGGATTTGATGGCTTCAGCTGTAGCCAGGTTTTCAAATAGCATGGCGCATACGGCTTTGGTAATGGGCATTTCGACACCTATTCGCTGCGCTTGGCCTAGCACAGCCTTGGCCGTATTTACGCCCTCCGCCACATGGCCAAGGTCACGGATGATGTCGGTTAGCGGTTTGCCCTGTGCGAGCAATAAGCCCACCTTGCGATTACGCGAGAGGTCACCTGTACAGGTCAGAATCAAATCCCCCATGCCAGATAGCCCTGTAAAGGTTTCCGGCCGCGCACCCAAGGCAACACCAAAGCGGGTAATCTCCGCCAGCCCTCGGGTAATGAGGGCTGCACGAGCGTTATTGCCCAACTGCAATCCATCGCTTACGCCAGTGGCGATGGCCATGATGTTTTTTACTGCGCCACCAATCTCTGCGCCGATTATGTCGTTGCTGGAATAGATTCTTAGGCGGCTGGAATGCAATTTCGCCGCCATTGCACCGGCAAATTCTTCATCCTCTGCCGCCAGTGTCAGTGCAGCAGGTAGGCCTGTCGCTACTTCTTGGGCAAAACTCGGTCCGGTTAAACTGCCACAAGGCACATCTTCAGGCAGTTCAGCCGCTGCTACTTCATGAGCCAGTAATTGCGTATCCGCTTCCAAGCCTTTGCAAGCCCATAAGATGGGGATATGCCTACCCAGTGAAGCCAGGGTGCGTAGCGTGTCACGTAACCCTGCTGTGGGTGTTACAACCAATATCAGTTCAGTATCTCGGGTTGCATCCGCCAGCGAGGCACTGCACTGCAAATTAGCTGGAAAACGTAAACCTGCTAAATAGCGGCTGTTTTCGCCTGTTGCCTTTAGGACTTGGATTTGCCCGGCATCGCGTCCCCAAAGGGTGACGTCATGATGACGGGCAAAGCTCATGGCTAAAGCCGTTCCCCAGGCGCCGGCACCCAATACAGCTAGTTTCATACGCCCCACACCTCTTCGACCCGGATGTACCCGATAGCGCCATCGCGATGTTTGATCTTGACCCAGCCGGTTTTGCCAGCTTCAAGCAGATCAAACAGCACGCCCTTCTCTGCAATAAATAACAAACCGGCCTTGGCGTCAGCTGCCGTACGTACCTCGGCCTTGTTCATGGCCACTACAACAGTACGCTTACTGGCCAGTGACTTTTTCTCAACCCATGCCAGTGCGCCGGATTGATCACGTACGCGTAACCAATCTGTATGCTCAATCAGTATTTCTACCGGCATCCCGCGGCTGGCAACAAATAACTTCTTTGCTTGCAAAGTAGGTGAGTCATAGAAAACGGCACCGTGGGCTGTCACAGAGCGAAACTCAAGCGCATTGGCTTGCAGCACTGCGGTACTCAGTAGTGCTGCAATGAAAATTTTACTGAACTGTTGCTGGTGCATCTTGGCTGGCGGCTTGATTCTGACGTTGCATATAAAGTTGTTCGAAATTGATAGGAGCGAGAATGACGGGTGGAAAACCGGCACGTGAAACGATGTCGGAGATCACTTCACGAACATAAGGGAAGAGGATATTCGGACACGCCATACCGAGGATAGGTTCAAGATCTTCGGCTGGAATATGACGAATCTGGAAGATGCCGCCTTGTGTGGCTTCTACAAGGAACACGGTCTTTTCGCCCAGGCGGGCGGTGACCGTTATTGTTAATACAGACTCAAAGTAACCATCATCCAATTGCTGGGTTTGGGTATGCAGTTGCATATCCACCTCCGGTTGCTGGGCTTCAAGATAGACCTGCGGTGCATTCGGTACTTCCAGGGACAGGTCTTTTACGTACAGCTTCTCAATCGAGAAGACGGGTTGTTCTTGTTGATCGCTCATAGCGACTCCTGCTGTATCGAAGGTGGATAGACAAATGAAAAGCGGCTGAATCATCGCAGATTCAGCCGACGCACGCTATTTTAGGGCACTTAGCTTGCTAGTAGCAGGTCGAGTTCACCAGCATGGTCTAGTGCGGCTAGATCATCGAAGCCGCCGATATGACGTTCATTGATATATATCTGCGGCACTGTACGCCTGCCTGTGCGAGCCATCATCGCCTCACGTTCAGCTGTATCAAGATCGATTCGGATCTTGTCTATATCAGCTACGCCTTTGCGCTTCAGTAATTGTTCCGCACGAAGGCAATAGGGGCAGTAGCCTGTGGTGTACATAGTGATTTTTGGCATTCATTTCTCCACAGCTTATTCTTGTATGCAAATGAACTAAAATTATATATGTGGATTTTAAAACATGTTTGTAAACAAGACTCAGTTTTGGCTTGAAGTTTTGAAGTGACTAGCCATCAGCTTGAAGAATATTAGTTTAAGGAATCATGGACTTGTTGAATTTTGCAGTCCTATTTTGCAAAAATATGAATGTTGGTAGTTGACGCGTGTTGGGGCGGTGCGTATAGTTCGCCTCTCTGCTGCTGACGCAGACAAAAACGAAGCGAAACGAATGAGTTTAGCGGAGTGGGTCTGAAGAAGCAAACGCTCTTTAACAAGATACAAC